>NZ_JALAAR010000001.1:0-467457 GCF_036984005.1 Rheinheimera muenzenbergensis | reverse complement strand
TAAGCTAACTCATACTAATTGCCCGAGAGGCTTAACCATACAACGCCCAAGATGTTTTAAGATACAGTGTGCATAACTACTAAAGCTTGCTAAGTTAAAGAACGACAAACAGTTTTTGCCTGGTGGCAATAGCGCTGTGGAACCACCTGATCCCATTCCGAACTCAGAAGTGAAACGCAGCTGCGACGATGGTAGTGTAGCATTCGCTATGCGAGAGTAGTTCACCGCCAGGCACCTCATTCAAGCAAAAGGCCTATCCTAAACGGTAGGCCTTTTGCGTTTTATCTCTGAGACAATTCACTCTGGCGAATTCAGTTAGCTGGCCGCTGTAATTCGGTTAGTATCAAATGGCACCTATAACTATAATTCCGGATGCCATGATGAAAAAGTCCCGTATAGCTAATCCTTTCTATTTAACTGCTACGCTATTGTTGCTTCTGGGCAATACAGCCCAGGCTGCTAAGCCACTGCAATATGAAGATGTATTTAACCTGGAATTTATCTCTGATCCGCAGCCGGATAGCAGCGGCGAGCAAATTGTCTTTGTGCGCAACTGGATGGATAAGCAAACCGACCGTCGCCGTATGACGTTGTGGCTCAGCTCCGCTGACGGTAAAACTCAGCAAGCTTTAACTGATAAAGATATCAGTGCCAGCTCACCACGCTGGGCACCGGACAATAAACGCCTGGCTTATATTGCTAATGGTCAAATTCATTTGATGTGGCTTGATAGCGGTCGCACGTCACAGTTAGGTCAGCTAACGCAGAGCCCGTCGAATTTAAGTTGGTCGCCGGATGGCAACTGGCTGGCTTTCACTATGTTTACACCTAAACAGATTAAAGCACCGGTAAGCTTACCCGGAAAGCCGGAGAAAGCAGATTGGGCTAAAGCGGCAATATACATAGACAACAAACAATACCGCGCCGATGGTGCCGGTTATCTAAAAGCTGGCTATCAGCATATTTATGTTATGCCGGCTGATGGTGGTAGCGCTATTCAGTTGACTGAAGGTGATTTTAATCACAGCGGAGCACTAAGCTGGAACAGCGATAGCAGCGCGCTGTATTTTTCTGCCAACCGGCATGCCGACTGGCAGTCAAAACCAGTCAACAGCGATATTTTTAAACTAACCCTGGCTGGGCGTAAACTGACACAGCTAACAGATCGCAACGGCCCTGATACGCGCCCGGCCCTATCTCCTGATGGCAAGTTAGTGGCTTATCTTGGCTATGATGATCGTAAGCTGGCACATCAGGCTGACCGTTTGTATGTGATGAACCTTGATGGCAGCAATATCCGTAATCTTACGGAAGATTTAGACCGCGCTATTGATAATTTTCAGTGGCTGCCTAACAGTAAAGCGCTGTATATCTCTTATGATAGCGAAGGTAAAGGTGTATTAGCTGAACAAGCTTTGTCCGGCAAGCGCACTGTACTGGCAGAAGATCTGGGAGGAGGCTCTTACGGCCGGCCTTATAGTGGCGGCCAGTTTGCTGCAGCGGATAATGGTCTGATAGCCTATACCCAAATGAATACGCAGCGCCCGGCTGAGTTGGCGGTTATTCATAAGCGGAAAAAGCAGACACTAACCAATTTTAATGCAGATCTGCTGTTTGCTAACGATATCGGCGAAGTAGAGGAGTTTTGGTACAAGTCATCGATTGACCAGCGTAAGTTACAAGGCTGGCTCATTTATCCGCCGAAGTTTGATCGCAACAAAAAATACCCGCTGATCCTGGAAATTCATGGTGGGCCGCATACTGCTTATGGCCCGCATTTTGCGATGGAGCTACAGCTAATGGCTGCGCAAGGCTATGTGGTGCTGTATACCAACCCGCGCGGCAGTACCAGTTACGGCGAAGAGTTTGCCAATCTTATCCACCATAACTACCCCAGTCAGGATTATAACGATCTGATGGACGGGGTCGATACAGTAATAGCCAAAGGTTTTATCAACGAGAAAGAGCTGTTTGTTACTGGCGGTAGTGGCGGTGGTGCACTAACGGCCTGGATTGTCGGCCATACCGATCGTTTCGCCGCTGCTGTGTCTGTTAAACCGGTAATTAACTGGTTCAGCTTTGTATTAAATGCCGATATGTACAGTTACTTTACTCAGTACTGGTTCCCGGCCATGCCGTGGGAAAACCCGCAGCATTACTTAAAATACTCACCTATCAGTTATGTTGGTAACGTGAAAACGCCAACCATGCTGATGACCGGTGAAGCCGATCATCGCACGCCGATCTCTGAGACCGAGCAGTTTTATCAGGCATTGCAATTGCGTGGCATTGATACGGCTATGGTGCGGATTCCGGAAGCCTCGCATTCAATTTATAACCGTCCGAGCAATTTAATGACGAAAACGGCTTATATTTTGTACTGGTTTGATAAATACCGGCAGAAAGACAAAGAATAATTCAAGACCTGAGTCAGCTAAGCCCGGTAGGCAGACTACCGGGCTTGTGCTAGGCTGCATTACTTAATGGCGCTAATGGTCGTTTTCTATGCAGTTGATTCAAATTCCAGAGCTTTTTGCTTTACCTTTAAGGCGGCTTTTGTATAATGGCGCGACAAGCTACAGGGGCATAGTTCCAATTGGTAGAACAGCGGTCTCCAAAACCGATGGTTGGGGGTTCGAATCCCTCTGCCCCTGCCACTTCTCTTTATGAAAACATTGTCTTATACACAACAGCAGTTACTTAAGGTGTTGCAAATAGCACCACTTAATTTATCCCCTGCGTTTAGCACTGAACCAGCCATCAAGCCTCAGGCTGGAACTAAAAACATATCAGAGTCAGAGCCTTTAGCCGCAGCGGATTTAGTTTCCGTGTTGGCTCAGGATATTAAGCTTGCGCTACCAGAAGGTGTTAGCTGGTATATCGATCAGCAGTTTGCAGCGCCGCAGCTTAACAACAAACAACTTATTACGCCGCCGTTATCCGCCTTACAACCTGCAGAGCTAAAACAGGCACTGTGGCAGCTATTGAGCGCTTTGCATGAAGATTGAATTGTTAAGTCAGCACGACATCTCACGCCTGGTAGAAATTGAACAGCATGCCAACCCTTACCCGTGGCAGCAAAATGCTTTTGTCAGCAGTTTTGCCGACAGTTACTTCAGCTACAAGTTGTTGGATGACAGCGGCGAGATCCAGGGTTTCTATTTTGCCCAGCTGATTCTGGAGCAACTGGAGCTGTTTAATATCTGCGTCGCTAGCGATATGCAAGGGCGGGGTTATGGTAAAGTCTTGCTACAACATTTTCTGCAAGAAGGCCGCAGCCGTGGTGCCACCGAAGCGTTTTTAGAAGTGCGTAGCACTAACGACAATGCCATAGCGCTATATGAAAAATGCGGATTTAGTAAAACCGGTGTGCGGCAAAACTATTATGTGCAGGGCGACAGTAAAGCCGATGCCATTTTGATGGCGTTAGTAATGTAACATATCCACTCTGTGCCCACGCCATTCAAGCTGCTATAATCGCGCGCATTATTATTTACTTCCGGGTTTAGCCCCGACACCGTAGCCGGATGCCTGCGGTAACACACTATTGGATATTATGAGCACAGATAACTTTTTAGCCGAAGTAAACAGCCGGCGCACCTTTGCGATCATATCGCACCCCGATGCCGGTAAAACCACTATTACCGAAAAGGTATTGCTGTTCGGACATCTAATCCAAAAAGCCGGTACCGTAAAAGGTAAAAAGTCCGGCCAGTATGCTACCTCCGACTGGATGGAGATGGAAAAAGAGCGTGGTATTTCGGTTACCACCTCGGTAATGCAGTTTCCTTACAACGACTGCCTGGTAAACCTGCTGGATACGCCAGGTCACGAAGACTTCTCGGAAGATACCTACCGTACCTTAACGGCGGTAGATTCATGTTTGATGGTTATTGACGGCGCTAAAGGTGTTGAAGACAGAACCATTAAACTGATGGAAGTTACCCGGCTGCGCGATACGCCTATTATCACCTTTATGAACAAAATGGACCGCGATATCCGCGACCCGATCGATTTGCTGGATGAAGTTGAAAGCGTACTGAAAATCGCCTGTGCACCTATTACCTGGCCAATTGCCTCAGGTAAAGAGTTTAAGGGCGTGTACCATATTTTGCGTGATGAAATAATTCTGTATAAGTCTGGTATGGGCCATACCATTCAGGATCTGGATGTTATCAAAGGCCTGAATAACCCTGAGCTGGATAAGCGCATTGGTTATTACGCCCAGCAACTGCGTGACGAAATGGAGCTGGTGCAGGGCGCCAGCAACGAATTTAACCAGGAGCTGTTTTTAAAAGGTGAGTTAACACCAGTATTTTTCGGTACGGCATTAGGTAACTTTGGTGTTGACCATATGCTGGACGGTTTAACGCAGTGGGCACCCGCGCCGCAGTCACGTGCAACCGACAGCCGTACTGTTGAGCCTGTTGAGACCGGTTTTAGCGGTTTTGTGTTTAAAATTCAGGCCAATATGGACCCGAAGCACCGCGACCGGGTAGCCTTTTTACGCATAGTTTCGGGCAAGTACGAAAAAGGTATGAAGGTGCGCCATGTGCGTATTGGTAAAGACGTGTTGATCCCACAGGCGTTAACCTTTTTAGCCGGTGACCGTGAGCACTTAGAAGAGGCCTATCCTGGCGATATCATTGGTTTGCATAACCACGGCACCATTAAAATCGGCGATACCTTTACCACCGGTGAAAATATGCAGTTTACCGGTATCCCTAACTTTGCGCCTGAGTTGTTCCGCCGCATCCGCCTGCGTGATCCACTAAAGCAAAAGCAGTTACTTAAAGGCCTGGTACAGTTATCCGAAGAAGGCGCGGTACAGGTGTTCCGCCCGCTGGACAACAACGATTTAATCGTTGGCGCTGTCGGTGTACTGCAGTTTGACGTGGTCGTTAGCCGGTTAAAGTCAGAATATAACGTCGATGCACTTTATGAAGCGGTAAACGTCTCAACAGCACGCTGGGTTTATAGCGATGATGGCAAAGCGCTGGATGAGTTTAAAAATAAAGCCAGTCAGAATTTAGCTCTGGATGGTGGTGATGCCCTCACTTATATCGCGCCAACTATGGTAAATCTGAATCTGGCGATAGAACGCTACCCGAAAATAAAATTCCACAAAACCCGTGAACACTAACAGGCTGAGCGCATGAATATTAAGCATTTATTAACCGAAAAAACTCAGGCCGCTTTTGTTGCACTGGGCTTACCTGCCGACACCAATGCTGCCGTGACGATAAGCACCAAGCCGGAGTTTGGTGATTATCAGATTAACGGCGCTATGGCTGCAGCCAAGTTATTAAAAACCAACCCGCGTCAGTTAGCCGAGCAGTTAGTGCAGCAGCTGGATTTAGCCGGAATCGCCGATAAAACTGAGATCGCCGGCCCGGGGTTTATTAACGTTACATTGAATAAAGCCTGGCTGGCCGCACAGCTACAAACCGCCACTTCTGATGAGCGTTTGGGCGTGTCGGCTAATTCTGCGCCGCAAACTGTGGTAGTGGATTACTCGGCACCTAATCTGGCTAAAGAAATGCACGTTGGCCATTTGCGTTCGACTATTATCGGTGATGCTGTAGTGCGCACACTGGAGTTTTGGGGCGATAAGGTTATCCGCCAAAACCACATGGGCGACTGGGGTACCCAATTTGGTATGCTGATCGCACACCTGGAAGATAAACTGGCCGCCGGTATCGACTTAGAGCAGGTCGCTCTGGCCGATCTGGAAGATTTTTACCGCGAAGCGAAAAAACGCTTCGACGATGAAGCCGGTTTTGCTGACAAGTCCCGTGATTACGTGGTGAAGCTACAAAGCGGTGATGCTCATTGCCAAAAGCTGTGGCAGCTGTTTATTGACACCTCGGTAAAACACAGCGAAGAAGTATATGAAAAACTGAACGTTACGCTAAGCCATGCCGATATTAAGCCGGAAAGTGCCTATAACAGTATGCTGCAAGGCATAGTGGATGATTTAAAAGCCAAATCGATGGCGGTGGAAGATCAGGGCGCCTTAGTGGTGTTCCTGCAGGAGCTGGCTGATAAAGAAGGCAAGCCATCGCCCTTTATCGTACAAAAAACCGGAGGTGGCTTTTTATATTCAACCACAGATTTAGCCGCCTGCCAGTACCGCAGCCATACGCTAAACGCCGATCGGGTTATTATTTTCACTGACGCCCGTCAGGCCTTACATTTTAAACAGGTAGAACTGGTGGCGCGCAAAGCTGGCTACCTGCGTGATGCTACCGTCTATGATCATTGCCCGTTTGGTACCATGATGGGCGAAGACGGCAAACCGTTTAAAACCCGTACCGGTGGTACAGTAAAACTGGCCGAACTGCTGGAAGAAGCGGTCGTGCGCGCCAAAGCCGTAGTACAGGAAAAAGCCTCTGATTTAACCGCTGACGAAATAGCTGAAGTGGCACGTAAAGTAGGCATTGGCGCGGTGAAATTCGCCGATTTATCGAAAAACCGTACCAGCGATTACATTTTCAGCTGGGATGCGATGCTAAGCTTTGAAGGTGCCACTGCACCTTATCTGCAATACGCTTACACCCGCGTGCGCAGTATTTTACGCCGTGCGGATATCTCCGATAGCTTCAGTGCAGCCCTGGTAATTGAACAGGATCAGGAGAAACAGTTAGCGGTTAAATTGTTGCGCTTTGAAGAAGCGTTGCAACAGGTAATGAAAGATGCCCAGCCAAACCTGCTGTGTAACTACCTGTATGAGCTGGCCAGTTTATATATGGCGTTTTATGAAGCCTGCCCGATATTAAAAGACGGCGTTGAACCGGCACAGCGCGACAGCCGTTTAATGCTGAGTATTTTCACCGCCAAGCTGTTACAGCAAGGCCTGGACTTGCTTGGTATTGAGGTTATGGAGCGCATGTAATCATGAAAATCGACGATATTCGCCGCAGTTACACTAAAGACAAGTTAGATTTGGATAAGCTAAATGCCGATCCTATAGCACAGTTTGAGCTGTGGCTAAAAGATGCGATAGCGGCAGAGCTGCCGGATCCGACGGCAATGTGTGTGGCGACTGTCGACGAGCATGGCCAGCCGTCACAGCGGCTGGTGCTGTTAAAAGACGTGGATCAGCAAGGTTTCACCTTTTACACCAACCTTGGCAGCCGCAAGGCGACCGAGCTTGGCGCTAACCCGAAAGTGTGCCTGCATTTTCCCTGGCATCCGCTGGAGCGCCAGGTCATCGTTTATGGCACTGCCGAGCGGGTAAGTGCAACGCAGGTGGCCAAGTATTTTTTATCGCGGCCAAAAGAAAGCCAGCTGGCCGCCTGGGCATCGGAGCAAAGCCGGCCGGTGTCTACCCGTCAGGCACTGCTGCAAAAATTTGCTGAAATAAAACACAAATTTGAGCACGGCGAAGTGCCGCTGCCATCCTTCTGGGGCGGCTTTTTAGTACGACCACATAAAATTGAGTTCTGGCAAGGCGGCGAGCACCGCTTGCATGACCGCTTTATGTACAGCAGGTCAGCCGATGGTAGCTGGAGCATTGACAGGTTATGCCCGTAACGGCCCCGTCCGTTTTACCGGCTGCTGCCAGCAATACAGTTGGTGGTAGTCAAGCGCTTAAACTTTTCGACACCCACTGCCATCTCGATCTACCGGAGCTTGCCGCTGCGCAACCGCTTCACTGGCACAACGCGCAGCAGGTCGGCGTGTCTGCTTTACTGATACCTGCCGTGCAGCAATCGGCCTGGCAAAACCTGCTGAATTTACGAAAACAACAACGCCACTGGCATATTGCGCTGGGTATTCACCCCTGGTGGGCGGCGAAGGCTAAGCTAGAGGCGATAACAGAGCTTGAGGCGTTGCTGATACAGCATTTATCACAGATTGCTGCCGTGGGTGAAATTGGCCTCGATTTCGCGTTAGACACCAGCAGCTTTGATGTGCAGCAAACGTTGTTTAGCCGTCAGCTTGAACTTGCCGGCAAATATCATAAGCCGGTAATTTTGCATCATCGTAAAAGTCAGCCACAGCTTTTAGCAGAGCTGAAACGCCAGCAGTTTACTGAAGGCGGGATTTTACATGCCTTTTCCGGCAGTCAGCAGCAGGCCATGGCCTTTGTCGATTTGGGCTTTAAGCTTGGCATCGGCGGCACCATTACCTATGACCGTGCACAGAAGACACGACATACCGTGAGTAAGTTACCGCTAAGCAGCTTTGTGCTGGAAACTGATGCGCCGTCAATGCCACTGGCGGGCTTTCAGGGCGAGTTAAATACTCCGGCACAGCTGGCGTTAGTGTTTGCCGCTTTTTGCCAATTACGATCAGAGCCGCCAGAGCACATTGCCGCCAGTTTATGGCACAACAGTGTAGAAATTTTAAGGCTTGGTACGGCGTAAGCGCAGCGACTGACGGGAAAAACGTGAAAAACCGCGGCGCAGCAAAAAGCCAACGATGCCTGCCAGTACCAGCATCGCCAGTAGCCGTTGCATCAGTTGTTGCCATGACATCACTACCGGTGACAAAGACGCATCCAGGCGTAAGCTCAACTTAATATAACCCAGCAACTGCGCACCCTGCATTATCGGCTGAACCATGGCCATAAGCGGCTCTGCCTGCGCCGGCGAATACAAAATGCGTGCTGGCGCACTGTTTTGTGACCAGCTCATGCGCATACCATTGGCGTCATACACCACGACATCATGTAAATACGGACTTTGTGCAATGTGCTGAGTAAGTTGCTCCAGGCCATCGAGCTGATCGTTTTCTATTAAATAGGCAGCAGTATGGGATAAGGTCACCAGCGTTTCCCGGGTAAGCTGGGTACTTTGCTGCTGAAACAACAACTTGCCCTGTTGTTGCGTCCAGACCCAGCTATGTAATAACAGCCAGATCCCGGCAATGGCAATACTAATCTGCAATAACTTAATAGTGCTTGAAGTCGTATCCGGTATTGGGCTATCGTTCTGCATAGTTTTTAACTCCATTCGGCTGGCCAAGTTAAATCAATCCAACCACAGGATGTCGCCGGGGTAGCAAGTACAGGTGCCAAGTGTCGTTTTTTTATCAGATCTCTGCAACTGATTTTAGTCAGTCAACGCCTTCAGCCATTTTACCCGTTCAGTTTCAGCTGCGCCTGGGCGCTGACGGCAGTATTAGCCTGAACAGCAACAAGGCATTACCTTTGCCCGCGGCAACGCCCTTTACTGATCCTGCCGCATCGCCAGTGGCGGTGTTGCGTATTTTTGGTGCTGAACTTAGCTGGGCAGTATTGCAGCAGGTGATGCAATTAGCCGCGCCTGACAGGGTGTTGTCGGGCCGCTGGTTTCAGCCTCATCCGTTATTAGCTAAAGCACTGGAATTACAACTTAGCGAGCAGCCGACACCGGCACTGCTGGCAGAGCTTGACGCATTGGCGGCAGAGCAGGGGGTTGAACTGCTGTGTTTAACCGGGCGGCCCACACTGAGTCAGCCGGGCTTGCTGGTGATGGATATGGACTCTACTGCAATTCAGATAGAGTGTATTGATGAAATTGCCAAACTGGCCGGTACCGGCGAACAGGTTGCGGCGGTAACTGCGCGGGCAATGAACGGCGAGCTGGATTTTGGCCAAAGTTTGCTGGCACGGGTTGCTACATTGCAGGGCGCGCCAGAGAGCATATTGCGTCAGGTATTGGATGCGGTGCCTTTAATGCCGGGTTTGACTGAGCTGGTGCAGCATTTACAACAGCAGCAGTGGCAGGTCGCTATTGCTTCTGGTGGCTTTACCTATTTTACTGAAGCACTAAAACAGCGGCTGGGCTTAACCGCTACATTTGCCAATGTGCTGGAAATTATTGATGGCAAGCTTAGCGGCCGGGTAGTGGGCGATATCGTTGATGCCAATACTAAAGCGCAAGTGGTGCATAAACTGGCCAGCGACTTTGCCATTGCGCCATCACAAACCGTTGCCATAGGCGATGGTGCTAATGACATTCCTATGCTTAATGCTGCAGCGCTTGGTGTTGCCTTCCATGCTAAACCCAAAGTACAGGCCCAGGCTAAAGCGGCCATCCGTCAAGGTTCTTTGTTACAGCTGCTGTATTTGCTGGATTAAGCATGAAGCATCAGCAAAGTTCCTATTATTTGGATTTACAGCAATATCAGCTGCATGTACGCAGGCTATTACCTCTGCAACAGGGGCTGGCGCCGGTGTTAATGTTGCACGGCGCCATAGAGAATGGCCGTATTTTTTACAGTAAGTCAGGTAAAGGCTTAGGCTGCTTTTTGGCCGATCAAGGCTTTATGGTGTATTGCGCTGATTTTGCCGGCCGGGGGTTGTCTAAGCCGCATGTGTCAGAAGGGTTTGCACAAAGCCAGCAGCAGATGATCACCCGCGATATCCCCGCCTTAATTGACCATCTGTATCAGCTGCACCAGCAAAAGGTAATACTGATTGCCCATTCCTGGGGCGGCGTGCTGGCTTCAGCTTGCCTGGCCCGTTTTCCGGCGCTGGCTGATAGGGTTGCGGCACAAGTGTGTTTTGGCACTAAAAGAGTCATTAGCGTTAACAATACTGAGCGCAAGCTGAAAATAGATCTGGTATGGAACACTGTGGCGCCCTGGCTGAGCCGTCGCTATGGTTATTTTCCGGCCCGTAAATGGCGCTTGGGTGCTGATGATGAGCCGGCACAGTTTTTACAGGATACTGTGCAATGGATAAAAGGTGCCGGTTACACTGATCTATGCGATCAATTTGATTATGCCGCTGCCAGTAAGCAACT
This sequence comes from Rheinheimera muenzenbergensis, assembly GCF_036984005.1. NCBI lineage: Bacteria > Pseudomonadati > Pseudomonadota > Gammaproteobacteria > Chromatiales > Chromatiaceae > Rheinheimera > Rheinheimera muenzenbergensis. The sequence goes on along the minus strand of NZ_JALAAR010000001.1, from coordinate 456,721 downwards.
TAGCTGGCCACCGGTATGGCATTTTGCCGCCCAGAACGATCGCTTATTAGGCCATCCACAGGATGTTAAAGCCTTTATCGCTGAAACATCACCGCAGGCCCGCTTTACGCTATTGGGCAAAGCCAGCGGCTACCAGCATGATTATGATCATATTTCAATGCTGACACATCCGGCGGCGCTATCCGACCACTTTATCGAATTACGGGACGGCTTGCTGCAGTTTATTTAGCAAGCTCTGCTGACGTTGCTGCTGGCGCTGATAGACGTCGCTGGCAGCACCGTAGCGCCAACCTACTTCAGCACTAATGTCTACGGCATCTATCATGCCGGCTACACTCCACAACTCTTCTTCTAACACCTTAGCTTTATGGATGGCATAAGCGCTGATATAGTTTAATTCTGCGGCAATAAAGTCGACATCCGGCCGGCCGGTACGGCATAACTGTAAACGGTAACTAAAGATAATTTTGTGTTGTAATGCATTAAGCACAAACTGACGCTTATGCTGTTCGTCACGAAACTCATAATCGAACATACAGCTAAGTTCTGTCGTGTCATCAGTCTGGCTGACAACCAGAAACATTTCATAACTTTTCGGTGCCTCCAGCCGCTTCATTTGCTTTAAATGCTGAGCAAAATGCAGGCTGGCGGCGTTATTTTGCAGAATTAGCGCCAAATCTTGTTTGTTTATATCTGCGCTAAACAAGCTAAGTAACAGGTGCAAACTAGCCGGGTTATTGCCCTGGGTAACAGTATTAACCTCGTAGCGAATACCTTTACGGTGCAGGTACAGCGTAAAATGGTTTTGCACGTTCAGATACATATTGCGTAGAGCTGTTGACAGGCCTGGATAGCGTGGGCTTTCTTCTGCCGGGGTCAGTTTAGCCCGGTTATTCTGGATCAGCTGCTGAAAGAATAACCGGCCGGTGTGCGGCTCGGCGCCCTCATGTGCGCGTAAATTCATAATAGTACGGCTTTTACTGACGGCCATCACCTCATAGGGTAAGGCCGTCAAAGGGTACTTGTTGCTGATTTTTTGCATATCGGGTAGATCTAACAGCAGCACATCGCCTTTTTGAAACCGCACCGGTAGGGTGGTTTCCAGCTGTAATCCTTTGGATGAAAAATCACGGCTATGTCCGGTTAACAGTGCCGGCTGCTCTTTATCGCTGATGGCGATACTGGTTTTATACAGATAGCGTGATTCGGAGCGCAAATTAACATATTGCATAGCTACAGCTTCGCACGGCGGCTGTTGTGGCGTTTTTTTATGGCCAAACCGGGCCAGATTTTTTAGTAGTTGTTGATCAACCGGATAATTCTGATACCAGTCGGTACTGCGATCAGAGCTGATATCGCTTAGCGTCGCAATGTAGCGGATATCCTGAATATATTGCTTGATCAAACTGGATAGCCCGGCGTTTTTCTGGCCGTTGTCAGCCTCTGGCACGGTAGACGGCATTTCGGCCATTGCCGGGCTAACACGTTGTATATTTAACTGAAATACCCGCCATCCGGCCTTGGTTGCACCAAAGCCAAAAAACAGTTGCCGCAGGGCGTCGTCTTCAAGTAGTTCTTCGCTGGTGGCGGTATAAAAAAACAATTTACCTTTAACTGCATGCGTAAAGCTGTACAAAATAGTACTTTTGTCTTGCTGCGGCAGCTGCAAAATAGCTTTGAGGCGGCGCACCGACAGCACAGTATTAAAAACCGCCTGATGCTGTTCATCGAGAAAATGTTGCCAGCTAGCTTTGTTGAAGTCTGTGGTTAAGGCGCAAAGTGGCAGCGGAGCACCATCGCGTACGGCAATGTACACCGGCAAACTGCTAAGCTTGGGTAAGTAAAACTGCTCGTAGCCCTTACTTAATAAGCTTTGGCTGACACTGTCTAAATTCACTTTATAACGGCGTTTATTGCCACTGATAAATTTCTGCAAAAAGGTGGCAAATTGCTGCTCATCATTGCCCGGTAAACGTTGCATGCGCCAATATAAGTTGGCACCTTGCTGCTCGGTGTCTATCAGCTGGTATAAAATACCGGCAGCAAATCCCAGCATATATTCTTGTTCCAGCCCGGTAAAATGCAGACGTACCTGCTGACCTGGCTCCAGCTGCAGCGGTTGTTGTAGTTTTAATTTGCAGCCCGATACCGATAAATCTGAGGTACTGGCGCGGTATCTTTTGCCGGCTAACTCCAGTTCAACGTCAATGCTAAAGTGCATCCGCTCATCGCGTCTGACGGTGTAGTTGCCAATCGGGATAATTCGGGCATACTGGTTGTGCACTGCTGAGGGTTCTTCAGCCTCGGCTTCACTGCTGCCCGACTGTTGCAGCGCAGTTTTTACTCGTTGTTCGGTTTGCTTGCGGTGCATTACCCGAAAGTTATTTTCGGTATTCATTACCTCTTCATACAAGCCGACGGTATAGGCACCGTATTGTTTCAGGCCACGTTCAAACACATTAACGGCATTGGCATCCATGTAGTGCGTTTTGCCCTGGTGCTCATAGGCTCTGACATCGCCATCGACATGGCCGCGTAAGTCGATATAAAAGTTACATGGCTGCGCCATGCGTTTTAATTCCATTTTCAGCAGAAACTGCTTGGATTTTGGTAGATCTGAGGTTAGTAAACTGAATACCTGATCAAAGTCGGCAGAGTTGAGCGAGCTTTTCATCCGCTCAATGACGCCAATATATTCCTGTAAATCTGCTGTTGTCATAGTTCTGTCAGGTTGAATGCCAAAATTACGGCACCTTAGGGTTATAATCTGTAGTACGCTACGTTGTTACATTTTGAAAAGCAATATCCATGCCTTTCATTTAGTTCAGGATAATTAATTATGGCAAAGGTTAAAACCGCCTACGTCTGCAGTGACTGCGGTGCAGATTTTGTGCGCTGGCAAGGCCAGTGTACAGAGTGTGGTGCCTGGAATACGGTGAGTGAAGTACGGCTGGGCACCGCCAGCAGCAAAAATGCCCGCTTTGAAGGCTATGCCGGTGCTGCAGTGGCTAAAGTGATGCGGCTGGACGAAGTAGATTTACAGGATGTACCGCGCTTTAGCAGCGGTTTTGCTGAGTTTGACCGGGTGCTTGGGGGCGGTATAGTACCGGGTTCGGCCATTTTAATTGGCGGCCACCCTGGCGCCGGTAAAAGTACCCTTTTATTACAAATTATGTGTGGCCTGGCGCAACAAGGCGGCGCGCTCTATGTTACGGGTGAAGAATCGCTGCAGCAGGTCGCTATGCGGGCGCAGCGCCTGGGGTTGCCAACCAATGCGCTAAAGATGCTGGCTGAAACCAATGTAGAGACAATTTGCCTGCTGGCACAGCAGGAAAAGCCACGCATTATGGTTATCGACTCGATACAGGTGATGCATCTAGCGGATATTCAGTCCGCGCCGGGCAGTGTGTCGCAGGTGCGGGAAAGTGCGGCCTATTTAACCCGTTTTGCCAAGCAGCACCATATTGCCATCATTATGGTGGGCCATGTGACTAAAGACGGCTCATTGGCCGGCCCCAAGGTGTTGGAGCACTGTATAGATTGCTCGGTAATGCTCGATGGTGACAGCGACAACCGCTACCGCACTATGCGCGGTAATAAAAACCGCTTCGGCCCGGTTAATGAGCTGGGTGTTTTCGCCATGACCGGTCAGGGCATGAAAGAAGTAAAAAATCCCTCGGCCATTTTCTTAACCCGCGGAAAAGAAGATCAATCCGGCAGTATTGTCATGGTGCTGTGGGAAGGCACCCGGCCGCTGCTGGTTGAAATTCAGGGCCTGGTCGACTATTCGCCGCTGAACAACCCGCGCCGGGTAACTTTGGGCATGGAACAAAACCGCATTTCTATGTTATTAGCGGTAATGCATCGCCACGCCGGTATACAGATGGCAGATCAGGACGTGTTTGTTAACGTTGTCGGCGGTGTAAAAGTTAATGAAACCAGTGCCGATTTAGCCACCTTGCTGGCACTGGTGTCGAGCTTTCGCGACAAACCGCTGCCGAACGATTTAGTGGTATTTGGTGAAGTAGGCCTGGCGGGTGAAATACGTCCGGTACCCAGTGGCCAGGAGCGGCTGCGTGAAGCAGCCAAACACGGCTTTAAACGCGCCATAGTGCCGCTGGCCAATGCACCAAAAGAGGCTATCAGTGGCATGGAGGTTATTGGCGTCAGTAAACTTTCTGAAGCGCTTGAGGCTATTTAACGCTGAAAAAAAGCCCCGTTGTGACGGGGCTTAGGGGATTAGAATTTACTGTTCTGTGGGAAATTCAGTTTTAATACCTGATAGGTATCTTCTTTAAGTTTGGTTAAACCCAGCTTGTCGTAACTTTCTACCATCAGTTCCAGCGCTTGTTCTACCAGCGGCGAATCGCGATAGTATTCAACAATATATTTGCCCCGGTTAGCTGCAGCTAAATAAGCACCACGGCGCATATAGTAATCGGCAATAATCAGTTCATGCCGCGCCAGCGTATCTTTAATGCTTAACATGCGGTTTTTCGCTTCGGCAGCATATTTACTGTCAGGAAATGCACTTACCAGCTTCTTAAAATCATCAAATGCCTGCCGGGTGCTGGCCAGATCGCGATCGGCGCGATCGATATTTAACATGTCGTGCAGCGTATTACTATCAGCCTTGAGATTGCTTAAACCACGCATATAGTAGGCGTAATCCAGCTCGGGATGATTAGGGTTTAAGCGGATAAAACGGTCAATGCCGGCCAGAGCTTTGTCGACATCACCCGACTGATAATAAGCGTAAATCAGATCAAGCTGAATTTGCCGGGCAAGAGGGCCAAACGGATAACGGCTTTCAACCGCAGTAAGTAATTCAATCGCTCTGTTATACAGGCCGGTGTCCAATACTGCTTTGGCATCCTGATACAGTGATTGGGCGGTGCGGGTGTTACTGGCATCGGGTGTTTCCGGTTTACCTGTACAGGCACTTAGCGTCAGGGCCAGTACAGAAATCAGTAAAAAATTCGCTTTCATTTAAAAATCCATTACTACTTGAGCTAAATGGCTGTCTAGTCGGGGGTAAAGTCGCTAAAATACACTTTATTGCGATTTTACCCCAGACCCGCCGGGGTTGCACACAGGATAACTGCTTCCGTCATGACAAAACAGCTAAAACTTTCAGAAATTGTACCTGAGCATTTATTTGGCAAGCGCTTAGATCAGGTGCTGGCCGAAATGTTCCCGGATTATTCGCGTTCGCGCATAAAAGAGTGGATTTTGGCCGACGCGGTGAAAATAAATGGCGAATTGCGCAACAAGCCGCGGGAAAAACTGCTAGGCGGTGAGCAAGTGGATATTCTTGCTGAATTGCCCGAAGATCAACGCTTTGAAGCTGAAGCCATCGAGCTGAATATCGTTTACGAAGATGAGCATATTCTGGTGATCAATAAACCGGCCGGGCTGGTGGTGCACCCAGGCGCCGGCAATGCCGATGGCACCTTGCTTAACGCCTTATTGCATCATTGCCCGGGTATAGGCGAAGTGCCGCGTGCTGGTATTATTCACCGCCTGGATAAAGACACGACCGGTTTGATGGTGGTGGCAAAAACCATACCGGCACAAACTCATCTGGTCGAGGCTATGCAGGCGCGGGAAATTACCCGCGAATATGAGGCGGTGTGCCACGGAGCCATGACCGGCGGCGGCACTATCGATGAACCTATAGGCCGCCATCCTACCAAACGTACCCACATGGCCGTGACGCAATCGGGCAAGCCAGCCACTACACACTTTCGTGTAATGGAAAAATACCGCGCTCATACGCGCTTACGCTTACGGCTGGAAACCGGCCGTACGCATCAAATCCGCGTACATATGACGTTTGTTAACCATCCGCTGGTGGGCGACCCGGTGTATGCCGGCCGGCCACGGCCACCACGTAAGGCCAGTGAGCAACTGCTGACTATTTTACGTAACTTCCGCCGTCAGGCGCTGCACGCCGCCATGTTACGGCTGGCACATCCTATTACGCTGGAAATCCTCGAATGGCATGCGCCTATTCCGGATGACATGGTGCAATTAACAGCAGAGCTGCGCGCCGACACCGCTGAACACGGTTTGGATTTTGTCTGATAATAGCTCCATTATAGTACCCGACTGGCCTGCACCGGCTAATGTGCGGGCTGTCTGCAGTACCCGCCAGGGCGGCTGCTCAGCCGGCGTGTATGCCAGCCTGAATGTAGGCTTGCATGTTAATGATAACCCGTTGCTGGTGCATGAAAACCGGCGTCGCTATCAGCAATTGGCAAAGATGCCCGCGTCACCGGTATGGTTAGAGCAGGTACACGGTGTGCGGGTGCTGCCGCTGGATCGGCATACTGTATCAGGCGAAACAGCAGACGCCAGTGTCACAACCGAACCCGGTGTTGTGGCAACCGTCATGACGGCCGACTGCTTACCGCTGTTACTTTGCGACACTCAAGGTACTCAGGTCGCCGCTATCCATGCTGGCTGGCGTGGCCTGTGCAATGGCGTTGTCGAAGCCACTGTAGCGCAATTCGCTGCGCCTGCGCAGCTGATGGTTTATCTTGGCCCGGCAATCAGTCAGCGGGCTTTTGAAGTCGGGCCCGAAGTCCGGGCTGCCTTTATGGCGCACAATGCAGCTGCAGAAGCCGCTTTTGTTGCCGCATCTAATGGCAAATTTTTTGCCGATCTGTATTTTCTGGCACGTCAGCGTCTGCAACACTGTGGTGTCAGGCAAATCTATGGTGGTAGCTTTTGTACCCACCAACAAACCGAGTTGTTTTTCTCTTACCGGCGGGATGGTCAAACCGGCCGTATGGCCAGTTCTATCTGGTTAGACTGATCTAAGTCAATTTTTTGACGTTTGTTGCTTGAATTTCCGGCAATAGCGCCCAATCTTAGGACACAACAGCGTTGTATCTATAGGAGCAAACTATGCGTCTGGATAAATTTACCAGTAAGTTTCAGGAAGCCATTGCCGATGCGCAGTCGCAGGCACTGGGGCGCGATCAGCAATATATCGAACCGGTGCATTTAATGTTTGCCTTACTGAATCAGGAAGGCGGCACAGTACGTGAGCTGCTAAACAAACTGGCGATTAACTTTAACGAGCTGCGTTCTAAAGTCAGCCAGGCCATTGACCGTTTGCCGCGGGTAGAAGGTGAAGGCGCCAATCTGCAGTTGTCACCGGCCACTGCCCAGTTATTGCAGCAGTGCGACAAATTCGCGCAAAAACGTAAAGATCAGTTTATTTCCAGCGAACTCTTTGTGCTGGCTGCCACTGAGGATAAATCTGATCTGGGCAAAATATTGCGCTTGTTGGGTGTAACCAAAGACGGTGTTGAAGCGGCAATAGAGCAAATGCGGGCAGGGCAGAAAGTTGATGATGTTAACGCTGAGGATACCCGGCAGGCGCTAACCAAGTACACGGTTGATTTAACCGCCCGGGCTGAAGCCGGCAAGCTGGATCCGGTTATTGGCCGCGATGAGGAAATCCGCCGTTGTATTCAGGTATTACAGCGGCGCACTAAAAATAACCCGGTATTAATTGGTGAGCCGGGCGTAGGCAAAACCGCTATTGTCGAAGGGCTGGCACAACGCATTGTTAATAAAGAAGTACCCGAAGGGTTAAAAGACAAGCGGGTGCTGTCGCTGGATATGGGCTCATTGCTGGCAGGGGCCAAGTACCGTGGCGAATTTGAAGAGCGCTTAAAAGCGGTGCTCAATGAGCTGGCCAAAGAAGAAGGCCAGGTTATTTTATTTATTGATGAAATTCATACCATGGTTGGCGCCGGTAAAGCCGATGGCGCTATGGATGCCGGTAACATGCTAAAACCGGCATTGGCGCGCGGTGAGCTGCACTGTTTAGGCGCCACGACGCTGGACGAATACCGCAAGTACATTGAAAAAGATGCAGCATTAGAGCGGCGTTTTCAAAAAGTGCTGGTCGGTGAGCCGACCGTAGAAGATACCATCGCCATATTGCGCGGTTTAAAAGAGCGCTATGCCTTACACCATGGCGTAGAGATCACTGATCCTGCCATTGTTGCAGCGGCGACCTTGTCGCATCGTTATGTGTCAGACCGGCAGTTGCCCGATAAAGCTATCGACTTAATTGACGAAGCGGCGTCCAGCATTCGCATGCAGATGGACTCTAAACCGGAAGAGCTGGACCGGCTGGAGCGGCGCATTATTCAGTTGAAGCTCGAAGATAACGCTTTAGCCAAAGAAACCGACGAGGCGACGAAAAAACGCCGCGATATTATTCAGGAGCAAATCAGCGAGCTGGACGCTAAGTACAATGAGCTCGATGAAGTCTGGGCGTCGGAAAAGGCTGCCTTGCAAGGTACGCAAAATATTAAAGCTGAACTGGAGCAAGCCCGGTTAGATCTGGAAGTGGCCCGCCGTGTCAGTGACTTGCAGCGCATGTCAGAGCTGCAATATGGCCGCATTCCTGAACTGGAGAAAAAGCTCGATTTAGCCTCCCAGGCCGAAATGCATGAAAATACCCTGCTGCGTAACAAAGTTACTGAGCAGGAAATTGCTGATGTTCTGTCTAAAGCAACCGGTATACCGGTCAGTAAAATGCTTGAAGGCGAACGTGACAAACTGCTGCGGATGGAACAGGCATTACACGAAAAAGTTATCGGCCAGGATGAAGCTGTTACCGCTGTATCACATGCGATTCGCCGCTCCCGTGCCGGCCTGGCCGATCCAAACAAACCGATCGGTTCATTCTTATTTTTAGGCCCAACCGGTGTTGGTAAAACTGAGCTGACTAAATCTCTGGCCAGTTTTCTGTTTGACAGCCCCGATGCGATGGTGCGTATTGATATGTCAGAGTTTATGGAAAAACATGCGGTATCGCGTTTAGTGGGAGCACCACCAGGCTACGTCGGTTATGAAGAAGGTGGCTATTTAACTGAAGCGGTACGACGCAAGCCTTATTCGGTAATACTGCTTGATGAAGTCGAAAAGGCGCATCCGGATGTATTTAATATCCTGTTGCAGGTGCTGGATGATGGTCGTTTAACCGATGGTCAGGGCCGTACCGTTGATTTTAAAAACTGCGTAATCATTATGACATCGAACATGGGCTCAGATCTTATTCAGGAGCACTATCGCGAATACAGTTATAGTGAAATGAAAGACATGCTGATGGGCGTGCTGAGTAAACAGTTCCGGCCGGAGTTTTTAAACCGCTTGGACGAAACTGTGGTGTTTCATCCGCTGGATAACCGGCAAATTCGCAGCATTGCCAAAATTCAGCTGGCACGGCTGGAGCAGAGACTGGCAGAGCGGCAGTATAAGTTTGATATTACTGATGCGGTGCTGGATAAACTGGCCGAAGTGGGCTTTGACCCGCTGTATGGTGCCCGGCCGCTGAAAAGGGCTATCCAGCAACATCTGGAAAACCCGTTGGCTCAGGCGTTATTGCAAGGTGACGTCGTACCCGGCAGCACGATACAACTGGACCATGACGGCAGAGAGTTTGTCGTAAGCAGCCACTGAGTATCAGCATAATGGCTAAATAAAAGTGACCGCTTCGGCGGTCACTTTGGCTTACAGGCTATGCATGCTAAGGTATGTCACTTATAATCTTAAGCAATTTCCTCTACTGAAGTATGATATGACAGAACCTAAAACCAACGATAGCGGTCCGCGCAAGGGCATTTATTTACTACCTAACTTACTGACAACTGGCGGATTATTTTCAGGTTTCTTTGCCATAGTTGCCTCGATGAATGGCCGCTTTGAAGCAGCAGCAGTGGCAATTTTTATCGCCATGATTTTTGATGGCCTGGATGGCCGGGTGGCGCGTTTAACCAATACCCAGAGTGAATTTGGCGCCCAGTACGACAGTATGTCGGATTTGGTGGCCTTTGGTATGGCGCCGGCGCTGGTGGCCTATAACTGGGGGCTGGCCGATTATGGCAAATTTGGCTGGCTGGCTGCATTTGTTTATGTAGCTTGCGCCGCACTGCGTCTGGCGCGCTTTAATGCCAATCTGGGCGTAACCGACAGTCGGTTTTTTCAGGGGCTGGCCAGTCCGGCCGGAGCCGGTATTATTGCCGGTATGGTATGGACCGGCAGTATCTATGAGGTAAATGGTGACAATATTGGTTATCTGGTTGGCCTGATAACCATCGCATCTGGTTTACTGATGGTAAGTAATTTCCGCTACAACTCGTTTAAAGATTTAAATTGGCGTGATCGGGTCTCGTTTCTGACCATACTCATGGTGTTGCTGGTGTTTGTTGTTATTGCTTCGCGCCCGGCAGAAATGCTGTTTGGTATCTTCTTTATTTATGCCTGCTCGGGGCCGGTTACGACAATCCGTAGTGTGCGTAAATTAAAGCTGGAACATGTAGTGGGCGACTCGGACGATGCTGACTTTACTGATGTAGACGGTACTGATAGCAAGTCATCTACTGAGGCACAACCGCAACGCGATGACAGCTCTGTCGATAAAACCCCCTGAAAAAACAACCCCGCACTTGCGGGGTTGTTTTTATGGCGTAGTTTTTGTGACGTAGTTTTGTGGCTTAGCTACCGAAGCTTTTATTTAAACCGGCTATCTGGCCGGTTTTTTGTTGCAGAGCCTTGCTGTTTTCTGCAACCACAGCAATATTAGCCAGATTTGATTCTGCAATCTGCTGAATATGGCTGACATTTTGTTGTACATCGTGAGCCACAGCGCCTTGCTGAGTGGCGGCGGTAGCGATTTGCGATGACAGATGTGCTATCTGATCGATCATGGTGGAGATTTGCGTCAGTTGTGTCTGGCTTTGTTGGGTTTCAACTACACAGCTGTCAGCCTGCTGCCGGCTTTGCTGCATAACCTGGCCCCAACTGAGCAGCGTTTGCTGGATTTCGCCAATAGACTGTTTAATTTGCTCGGTAGCTTTATGGGTGCGTGATGATAACGCCCGCACTTCATCTGCTACTACAGCAAAGCCGCGGCCATGTTCGCCTGCGCGGGCGGCTTCAATAGCGGCATTTAGCGCCAGCAGGTTGGTTTGGTCAGCAATGCCTTGAATTTCTGTCATCACTACGCCAATGCGCTCGGCTTCAACCGCCAGGCTATCCGCAGTGGCGGCTGCCCCCTGAACTTCCGAGGCCAGCTTTTGTACGGTGCCGGCGGTGTGCTGCATAACCTGTTGTGCGGTTTCACAAATTTTGTGGGTGTCATTAACCTGCTGGTGTGTTTGCTGCGTGCGCCCGGCAATGTCCTGCACTGTGCTGTACAGCTGAGTAGTCGCGGTGACAATACTGCGCAGCTGATCGTGTTGCTGATGTATGCCTTGCTCCGTCATGCGCACGGCTTCGCCCTGGGTTTCAGCGATAATATTCAGCGCATGGGTGCTGTCTGCGGTGCGGCCAAGTACAGTGCGTAGTCTGGCCTGGGCCATTTTCAGCTGAAAGTCAGCAATACCGTAAGGGCCAAAACCTGAATATATCCAGCGTGATACACTGTCAAAATTACTGCGCGCCTGCTGCAATTTCGCCGGTATTAACCATAATTCATCGTAGCAACAGATAAACCATACCAGCGGCAACAGAGCGGCCAGCAAAAAGTGCCAGCCAAACCACATGCTGCCAATGCTTAGCAGTGCCAGTGTCAGCAACGCGGCTACCGCGCGTTTTAAACCAAAGCGACTGCGCCAGTCAGATGGCGTTTTGCCTTGCAACATTGCCGGATAACTGGCTTGTGCCCGTTGTACCATCTGCGCATCAGGCTTTACCCGCACTGACTGATAACCGACCAGCTTGTTATTGTCATAAATAGGAGTAACAAAGGCATCAACCCAATAGTAGCGGCCGTCCTTACAGCGGTTTTTAACCAGGCCGCGCCATGACTGGCCTTGTTTAAGTTTTTGCCACAAATCAGCAAAGGCAGCCGGTGGCATGTCGGGGTGACGTACCAGATTGTGGTTTTTACCCAGCAGTTCTTCGGCACTAAAGCCAGCTACCTGACAAAATGCCGGATTGGCGTAAGTGATAACGCCACGTAAGTCGGTGGTGGATACCAGTTCCTGCTCGGCGGTAAAACGGACTTCTTCATTAATGAGATCTTGATTGCGACGGTTCATGTTGTCTACTTATTCAGAGGTATTGCCAGTTAGCGAACAGCGCTAAGTGTAACCTATAACAGGGAATTTTTCAGCCAGCACTATACTGCTTCGTCCCAACATGGCAGCCGGACAACGGATTTGATATTGTTGAACGCTTATTTGCAGGCTAAATTAAGCTTCGCTCTTGAAGTTTGCGCCGGCGCCCCAATTTCTGCCGGATGCCCTTACCGATTAAGGAAATAACTTGGGTTCACTTCTTCAACAACGGCTGGCTCAGCTGTCAGCTACACATCCTCAGGCTATTGTAGGTATTTTGCACGGTATAGAGCGCGAGACCTTAAGGGTAAATGCCGATGGCACCCTGGCGCAAACTCCGCATCATCAGGCGCTTGGCTCGGCATTGACGCATCCGTGGATCACCACCGATTTTTCTGAGTCGTTACTTGAATTTATTACGCCGGTCAGTGACAGCATTGAAACGACGTTGGCGCAGCTGGCGGATATCCATCACTTTACCGTCAGTAATCTGTCTGACGAGCAGTTATGGCCGGCCAGTATGCCGTGTTTTATCAGTGATCAGCAGCAGATCCCTTTCGCTCGGTACGGCAGCTCTAATGTTGGCCGGATGAAAACCCTGTACCGCAAAGGTTTGCATAACCGCTATGGCAGCATGATGCAGGCCATTAGTGGCGTGCATTTTAACTTCTCCCTGCCGGACAGTTTTTGGCAGTTGTATCAGCAACAGCTTGCTGACAACAACAGCTTGCAGGACTTTATCTCAGAGCAGTATCTGGCGCTGATCCGTAACTACAAACGCAATGTCTGGTTGTTGGTGTATCTGTTTGGTGCTTCACCGGCGATGTGTAAATCTTTTTTAGAAGGCCGCGCCAGCCGCTATCCGTTTCAGTTGTTGGGTAAGGGCACCTTATATTTGCCTTATGCGACGTCACTGCGGATGAGTGATCTGGGCTATACCAACAGTGCACAGTCCAGCCTTAACGTGACCTACAACAGTTTGCCTGAGTATATTAGTGGTCTGCATGCCGCTATTAGTATGCCCTCTGAAGAGTATCGCAATATTGGCGTTAAAGTTGACGGCGAGTACCAACAACTTAATGCCAACGTATTGCAAATAGAAAATGAATTTTACTCTACCATCCGGCCCAAACGCACAACCCAGTCCGGTGAGCGGCCAACATGTGCCCTGGCCAAACGCGGTGTGGAATATATCGAAGTGCGTTGTCTGGACGTTAATCCGTTCAGCCCAATAGGGATCACTGCCGAGCAAATGTACTTTCTCGATGTATTTTTGCTGTACTGTTTGCTGCAGGACAGCCCGGCTTTATCAGCCGCTGAGCAAACGGTGACCGAGCAAAACCTGAAAAAGGTGGTGACCGATGGCCGGCGCAGTAATCTGGATTTGTTATGTGATGGGCAGCCGCGTTTAATGCAGGACTGGGCAGAGCAACTGTTTGCCGACATGATGCCGGTGGCGCACTATCTGGATCAGGCGCATCAACACAGTAAATACAGCGGCGCGTTAAAACAGTTTTATTTGTCCTTGCTGGACCCGGCGCAAACTTACTCGGGTAAGTTACTCAATAGCTTAATGGCCTCACAGCAAAATAACGGCAGTGTATTACTGCAGTTATCGGCGCAATATCGCCAGCAGCTTATGCAGCAACCTTATCAATATTATAATGAACAGCAATTTACCGAAGCTGCTGCTTTATCGATACAGGCCCAGCAGCAAATAGAGTTGCAGGATACGGTTAGCTTTGAGCAATACATAGCACAATATTATGCTGAAGTGCCGGCATGCGACAAAAGCACCGGATAAAAAAACGGCTACCAACAGGTAGCCGTAACGGTATATCCAGGGAAAACAAAAAACTTGGTTGCATCCATGCGAGTGGTTAGAATAAGCATGATGAGAAAAGTTCAAAATTTATACAAGCCACTTGCTATCGCCGTATTAAGCGCCGGCATGTTAGCGGGGTGTGCAACCCCGCCACCAAAAAACAGCTCTGATATCTGTCAAATATTCGCTGAACACCGTGATTGGTACCATGCTGCAGCCCGAGTACGGGATAAATGGGGCGTGCCCATCCATGTACCAATGAGCATCATGTATCAGGAAAGCAGCTTTAAGCACAATGCTAAGCCGCCGATGCGCTGGTTTCTTGGCTTTATACCCTATGGCCGTGCCAGTAGTGCTTACGGTTACTCACAGGCGAAAACCGTCACCTGGGATGAATATGTTAAAGAAGCAGATCGCTTCTGGGCCAGTCGGGACAATTTTGACGATGCCATCGACTTTATTGGCTGGTTTGTCGATAAAAGCCAGCGGCTAAATGGGGTATCGAAATGGGATGCCTATGCGCAGTACCTTAACTACCATGAAGGCTGGGGAGGCTATAAGCGTGGCAGCTACCACAAAAAAGCCTGGCTGGTTAGCACTGCAAAGCGGGTAGACAGCAGGGCCAAAGCTTATGCTTCACAGCTTAAAGGCTGCGAGGAAGATTTAAAACGCGGTTGGTTGTGGCGACTGTTTTTTGGTTAAGTAAGACAAAAAAAACCGGCTCTGCCGGTTTTTTTAATTAATTTTTTTTCAGGTGAGGCAGTAGGCGCACGGTTTTAATCATATTGTCCTGCACGTCTACCACCTCCATCGGGTAACCGGCCAGACGAATACTTAACTTGCCCTGCGGAATTTCTTCCAGATATTCCAGAATTAAACCATTTAATGTTTTCGGGCCATCGGTTGGCAGCTCTAATTGCATTTCACGGTTTAAATCGCGCAGGTTAATACTGCCATCAACCAGATAAGAACCATCAGGCTGCGCCACTATATCTTCGCTGCTGTCGTCACTGACATCGGTGGTAAATTCTCCCACTACTTCTTCAAGGATGTCTGCCAGTGTTACCAGGCCCTGTATATCGCCATATTCGTCAACAACCAGGCCGATGCGCTCTTTGGTACGCTGAAACTTCAGCAGCTGGGTATTTAACGGTGTGCCTTCGGGAATAAAATAAATCTCGCTAACGGCACGCATCAACGACGCTTTAGTCAGCTGCTCTTTAATTAAAAGCCGCATTAACTCGCGCGGATGCACAAAGCCTACTGCATCATCTATGGTGTCGCGGTACAGCAGAATACGGCTGTACTGCATATTGGCTAACTGGCGCTCAATATCTTTCCACTCGTCGTTGATATCAATGCCAACAATTTCATTGCGCGGCACCATAATATCTTCCACGGTAGCATTTTCCAGATCCAGTACACCTACCAGCATACTTTGGTGTTGCTCAGGAATAAGAGCACCGGCTTCATGCACCACAGTGCGCAACTCTTCAGCGCTTAAGCTGTTGCCCCTGTGTTTCTCCGGGCTAATGCCCATCATAGATAAAATGCCGTTGGTAATAAAATTAACCAACCAAACCAGCGGGTAAAATACTTTAAGCAACAGTGTCAGCAAAGCTGAACTGGGAAAGGCTATGCGTTCCGGGTGCAAAGCGGCAATGGTTTTAGGTGTGACTTCGGCAAACACCAGCACCACCATCGTTAACGCTACAGTTGCAATGGCAATGCCGACATCACCATACAAACGCATACCAATAATGGTTGCAATAGCCGAGGCCGCAATATTGACCAGGTTGTTGCCAATCAGAATTAAGCCGATTAACCGATCAGGCCGTTTTAGCAGTTCGCTGACCCGCAGAGCCCCTTTATGATTTTCGTTTGTTAAATGCTTTAAACGATAGGGGTTAACTGACATCATGCCTGTTTCTGATCCTGAGAAATAGGCAGATATGAATAACAGTACGCCAAGAATAATAAAAAGCGTACCCGTCGATATGTCGTCCAAGAGTTAAATACCTGTATTGCCAAACACCTGTACTTGATATTACGAAGTGGCAGGTGAGTCAAGAATTAAAGTGTATTAAGCAGCACTTCGCGCACAAAACGACTGCCAAAATAGGCCAGTGTTAACAAAAAAGCACCGCTAATGGTTAAAAGGTTAGCGACTCTGCCACGCCAGCCAAGCCGGGCGTGGCCCCAGCATAAAACTGCAAACACCACAAAACCAAGCAGACTAAACACATTTTTATGCAGGTTTTCTTTTGCCAGCCAGTTATCTAAAAACACCGCACCAATTAACAGCGCCAGCCCCAATATTAATGTACCGGCCAGCAGTAACCGAAACTGCAATGTTTCAGCCTGTACCAACGGTGGCATATGCCGGGTTACCGCACTAAAGTCTTTTTGCTTGAGCTTAGTGCTGATATAGCTTACCTGAAAAGAGTACAGCATAGCCATAATTAACACCGCGTAAGCAATAAACGCCAGCAATATATGCAACATCAGGCTTGGGTGGTGTTCAAAATGCTGCACTGTTACGCTGTGCGGCAACAGTAAAACCGCCAGTTGCATTAACGCCGCAAAGCCATATACCACGGGTAATAATAAAATAGTTGGGGTGCGCAGTGCAGTTAAAGTTACCGCAACAGTAATAAGCCAGCACACTAAAGAACTGACATTCAATAAACTAAAATTTTGCCCGGGCCCGGCAAACAACATGGACACCAGCACCAGCATATGCAGCACTGTACCGGCTACCGCGGCGGTAAAGGTGGTTTTAAAGTGCGGGCCCTGCGGATGGAAAATACGCAGCAATACCGAGCCGGTGGCAACCAGATAAGCAAATAAGGCCAGAGTGGTTAACAAGCCGGTAGACATTAATAGCAATTCCTTTGGTTAGGCGAGCTTGGTATTGTATTGCAACTTTTAGCAGATGCCCAGCATCGAAGGCAACAGTTTCGTAACGGCTGCAGCGCGCGCTGTGGTTTGGTATACTCGGCAACATTACCACTATTGAGTGCAACGCTATGTTTGAAAATCTTTCTGATCGTTTAAGCCGGAGCCTGAAAAACATCACTGGCCGTGGCCGCTTAACCGAAGACAATATTAAAGACACCCTGCGCGAAGTGCGCATGGCACTGCTTGAAGCCGATGTAGCCTTACCGGTAGTGCGTGACTTTGTCGCCAACGTAAAAGAACGCGCCATGGGGCTTGAAGTTAGCAAAAGTTTAACGCCAGGCCAGGAGTTTCTGAAAATCGTCCGTAAAGCTTTAGAAGAAGCCATGGGCGAGGCCAATGAAGAGCTAAAACTAAACACTCAGCCACCGGCAGTCGTGTTGATGGCCGGTTTACAGGGGGCGGGTAAAACCACCTCTGTTGGCAAGCTGGCAAAGTTTTTAACTGAGCGTAAAAAGAAAAAAGTATTAGTGGTATCGGCTGACGTGTACCGACCGGCGGCGATTAAGCAACTGGAAACCTTAGCCAAAGATATTGGCGTAGAGTTTTTCCCCAGCGATATCTCGCAAAAGCCAATTGATATAGTTAATGCGGCTATTAATCATGCCCGTACCCGTATTTTTGATGTGCTGTTAGTTGATACCGCCGGCCGCTTACATGTCGATGCTGACATGATGGACGAAATTAAAGCCCTGCATGCCGCAGTAAAACCGATAGAAACCCTGTTCGTGGTAGATGCGATGACCGGCCAGGACGCCGCTAATACCGCCAAAGCCTTTAATGACGCCCTGCCATTGACAGGTGTGGTGCTAACAAAAACTGACGGTGATGCCCGTGGTGGTGCGGCATTATCAATTCGGCATATTACCGGCAAACCCATTAAATTTTTGGGAACCGGCGAAAAGACCGATGCCTTAGAGCCGTTTCATCCGGATCGGGTGGCATCGCGCATTCTGGGCATGGGTGATGTACTGGGCCTGATAGAAGAGCTGGAACTTAAGGTCGACAAAGACAAAGCTGCCAAGATGGCGCAAAAAGTAATGAAGGGTAAAGGCTTCTCACTGGAAGATTTTCGTGAGCAGCTGGTGCAAATGCGCGGTATGGGCGGCATGATGTCGATGCTGGATAAACTGCCCGGTATGAAAAACCTGCCGGCCGGCGCGATGAACCAGATGGGCGATAAACAGTTTGTAAAAATGGAAGCCATTATCAATTCTATGACGCCCAAAGAGCGCGAGTTTCCGGATTTATTAAAAGGTTCGCGTAAAAAACGCATCGCTGCAGGTTCCGGCACTCAGGTGCAGGACATTAACCAGCTGCTGAAACAATTTACCCAGATGCAAAAGATGATGAAACAGATGTCAGGTAAAGGCGGCATGATGAAGATGATGCGCGCCATGGGTGGCAAGATGCCGCCAGGCATGTTACCTCCGCGCTAGATTCAGATGAAAAGCCCTGTTTATTACAGGGCTTTTTGCAAGGACGAATAGTGTGAGTAAGCTATCAACAAAAGTATTTTTAATTTTCTTAGTGTCATTGGTCTATGTGATAACGGGTAGTGTTGTAGCAGGTTGGCTTGGAATTTTACCGCTTGTTATCGCAGTGTGTTTCCCTCAGATGTTCAAAGTTACTTTGCTCTTTTACATTGCATTGGCGGCATCGAACGTGTTTCTAATGCTATATGTTGGTGCAAAAAACAGCTTTCTGGATGGTTTTCTTCACACAATAGGCTTGCCCTATGGCAGTAATGAACTGGCTTTATTTTATGCTGCAAGAACTTGGGGCTTCGGGGTAGCTGGCTTTATGACGTTTATTGGTTATCACAATTATAAAACTGTGATGATGGAAACACGAGAATCCATAAAAGTAGAGAGTTAGGATCCACGAAGTATGTCAGCAATATCTCACAGTAACTGACGATTATTGCTCTGTTCTGTTGCTGACTTTAAGAGTATGTTTCCGGTATGTAAAACCATGGAGGGTTTTGTATGCAGGTATCTCTTAGTCAGTTATTGCACATTTCTCAGATTATCGACCCTATTGACGATGTCATTGCGCTTACACAGCGCAGCTGCGAGCTATTGGCGCAAGCGCTGCAACTGCCGGATCAGGTGCTTTATCTTAGTAACGCCGGTAAGCAACTTCAGCAGGTGGCGGCGGCGGGCGCTAAGTTTGCCCCCGGTACGGGCGTATTGTCGCCATTGCGGCTGTGTTACGGTGAAGGTGTGGTTGGCCTGGCAGCGCTTCAGGCACAAAGCCTTTGCATTGCTGATACCCGCACTATGCCCAGCTATATTTGTGATGACGCCTGTCGTTCGGCAGAGCTTAGCGTGCCTATTGTCTATCAGGGGGAAATACTGGGCGTACTGGATGCAGAGCATGCCGAAGTTGGTTTTTTCGGCCCGGCACAACAGCAATTTACCGAAGCGCTGGCGGCAATGTTGGCGCCACGGCTGGCAAACCTGGCTGCACGCCGGAGGATGGCCAAACGCCGGCGTTATTTCAGGCGCAGCGTGGCCCAGGCTGCGACAGCCAGTGTCTGTTCTGAATATTGGCTGTCGCTGCAGCAGTTCAACAGTACTGTGCTGCAGGCGCTAAAGCATTTTTACAGCGAAAAACGCTGGCAAACCTTACCTATGGCACAGATGGCGTTGTTACGTGACGAGGGCAATGAACCCGCACTGCAACAAGCGGCACTGCAGCAAAAGCTTGTTAATGCGATCACCGCTATGCAGCAACAAACGGCTACCCGGTTGTGGGGAAGCATTTTGTCAGCCCGTTATCTGGAAAAATGTGACCAGTTGTCTCTGGCCGAGCAACACTACATGGCATTTAGCACCTTGCGGCGTCATCAGCAACTGGCGCAGCAGCATCTGTTGCAGCAACTGTGGCAAGCCGAATTGTTGCTACGTTAATTTAAATGAGCACTTTGTTAGCAGTTTGTGTTTGCGTCGCTGGTTAAACTTAAGGCGAGTGGACAAGTAGCAAACAGGAGGCTCAGATGAAACTGCTCGCAATTGCAACAACCTTAACTGCCATTGGACTGGCAATGCCGGCTTTAGCGGTACAGTATGATTTGCCGTTTAAAGGACAAAATTTTACTGACAATGAAAAAATCTACACCCGGGACCATGCTGTCACCACGTCACAGCAATATGGCTACGATTTTAGTGGCCGCCGTTATGATTTTGATAATTCACGCTGGACGTCGGTAAATACTACACTGGCTGTTTATGACGCCGCGCCGACGAACAACAAGCATACCATTTATAGTAAGTCCGTTTACGCTATGCGCGCCGGCAGAGTTGTTGGTTGCTGGCGCAATGCACCGGAAAATCCCCGGCCGAAATTATCCGCTGATTCTGATGTGACCCGGCCATGGTTACATGCTGACTTTAAAGCCGGACTGATCCCCGGCGGAGGCAATATGTTGTGGGTAGAGCATGATGACGGCAGCCGGATGCTATACGCTCATATGATCCCAGGCTCAATTGGCCAGGACTTGTGCCCGCACAATGCCAGTCTGTTTCCGGCCCCGAAGGGGCGTAACAGTGAGTTTATTTATGTCGGTGTGGAGCCGGCGCAGCAGGCAGTTATCAGTAAAGGGCAATATCTGGGCCGGGTTGGCAATAGCGGCAGTTCTACCGGGCCACATTTACATGTGCATTTGCAAAACAGTAGCGGCGTAGGCCAACCCATAAGTTTTAGCCGCGGTATTGCTACCGTGCCAGATAACACTAAACCTTACGGCGGCCCCTGGGTGCGGTTTGCTGGCAGTGCTATCCCTGCCGGGCCGCAACTGATTTGGGCTCCGCGCACGGTGAGCAGCCGCTATGCACGCCACGCAGTAAAGGCTGAGGCGTATCAGAGCCTCTTTACCCATTTGTCTGATTCTGGCTTTAAACCCAGCTGGCTGGACGGATATAACGTCAGCGGTAACGTGTTTTACAATATGGTGTGGCAACCCTCTAACATTGGCTGGCGTTCATACCATGGCCGTAGCTCTGCGTCGTATCAGGCAGTATTTAATGACGCAATTGCCGATGGTTTTGTGCCGGTGCATGTTGACAGCCACATTACCGGGAGCGGGCCACGTTACAGCGTAATATTTGAGAAAAAAGCCTTAGCGACGCTGGCCCGGCATAACTTAAGCTATGCTCAGCATGTGCAGGTTATGGAGCAAGCCAAAGATTTAGGTATGCGGCCGGTAAGTGTGTCGGTAGTGTCCAGTGGCGGTGAACGTCGTTATACCACCTTGTATCACAAACACCCGGTAGGTAGCTGGACCTTAAGCTCGCAATTATCTTCTGCCGCCTATCAGAATAAAGTGCTAACTGAGGAAGCCGCAGGCCGGCGACCCATTTACGTCACATCCTATATGCATCAGGGGGACGTTAATTACAGCGCGGTATTTGCACAGCTTCCGCTGAAAACTTGGGAGGCACGGCATGGCCAGAGCTCTGCAACCTATCAAAATAACTTTAATATGCTGGGCGGACAGGGTTTTGCCATTGACGTAGTTTCCGGTATAGATGGGTTGAATGTGCACCGCTTTGCCGCAATCTGGACCAAGTAGTTAAGCTGTGATTATATTGCGTCACTAAGGGCGTAAACCGCGAAATACCTTGCAATTGCGCCCTAAATCAGTAAAATGCTGCAGCCCTTCGGTCCAACCGGGGGCTTTGTTATTTTTGATAAAACCTGAACGATAAAATTAGAGGGCCTTATGGTAACTATTCGTTTACAACGTGGTGGCGCGAAAAAGCGTCCATTTTACCAAGTTGTGGTAGCGGACAGCCGTTTTGCTCGTGATGGCCGCTTTATTGAGCGCGTGGGTTTCTTTAACCCAATCGCTGGCGGTACTGAAGAGAAACTGCGTCTGGACCTGGACCGCGTTAATCACTGGGTAGCACAAGGTGCTTCACTGAGTGATCGCGTGGCAAACCTGGTAAAAACTGCTGAAAAAGCATCTGCTTAATCAGCTAACGGTCGTGTGGAGTAGTCAGCTTGAGTGAGAAAGATTTAGTCGTTCTTGGCAAATTTGGTGCGGTTTACGGCATCAATGGCTGGCTTAAAGTTAACGCTTACACCGACTTCCCGGAAGGGATTTTTGATTACACACCCTGGCAAGTTAAATTTCAGGGTAACTGGCAACCAGTGCAGGTTTCCAGCTGGAAGCGCCATAGTAATGGCCTGATAGCGAAACTGGACGGTGTCAATGATCGGGACTTGGCGCAGCGTTATGTAAATGCTGACATTGCCATAGCAAGCCAGGCGCTACCTTCATTAGAAGAGGGCGAATATTACTGGAAAGACCTGATGGGCTTAGCAGTAATAAACGAGGCAGGCTACCACTTAGGTGAAGTCACCGACATGATGGAAACGGGTTCTAACGACGTGTTAGTTGTTAAAGCCAACCGTACCGATGCATTTGGTCAGAAAGAAAGGTTGTTGCCGTTTTTAATGCATACAGTGATTAAAAGCGTTGATTTAACCGAGCGTCGCATTATCGTAGACTGGGATCCCGCGTTTTAATGCCGGATGACACTAAGCTGTGGGTAGGGGTTATCTCCTTATTCCCGGAAATGTTTCAGGCAATAACGCAATATGGGGTAACCGGCCGTGCTGTTAAGCAGGGCATTATGCAGTTGCAATGTTGGAACCCGCGTGATTTCACAACGGACAAGCATCGCACTGTAGATGACCGGCCTTATGGTGGTGGCCCCGGTATGCTGATGATGGTGCAGCCGCTGCGTGACGCAATACGCGCCGCTAAGCAAGCTGCAGGTGAAGGTGTACACACGGTGTATTTGTCGCCGCAAGGCCGCAAGCTAGACCAACAAGGTGTTACTGAACTGGCGACGTATTCTAAGCTACTTTTGGTAGCTGGCCGGTATGAAGGCATTGATGAGCGCGTAATAGAAAGCGAAATTGACGCAGAATGGTCAATAGGTGATTACGTGTTAAGTGGCGGTGAATTGCCAGCGATGACATTGATAGATGCAGTGTCGCGCTTAGTACCAGGTGTACTGGGGCATGACCAGTCAGCAGAGCAGGATTCTTTTGCATCCGGTTTGCTGGATTGTCCACACTACACCAGGCCTGAAGTGTTATCAGACAAACAGGTGCCGTCAGTTTTACTGAGTGGTAACCATGAAAATATACGACGCTGGCGTTTAAAGCAGTCTCTTGGGAGAACCTGGCTTAGACGACCGGATATGTTAAATCTCCTGGCTCTGACTGAGGAGCAACGACGGTTACTGGCTGAATTCCAACGTGAACATCAGCAAGAGTGCCGGACGGGGCAGCAAGAAGACAGTTAATTCCAGGTAAAGTGAGATTGTTATGAGCAAAGTTAGCCAAAACATCATCAAAATGCTTGAAGACGAACAGTTAAAGCAAGACGTTCCTGCGTTCGCGCCGGGCGACACTGTAGTGGTTCAGGTTAAAGTTAAAGAAGGTGATAAAACCCGTTTACAGGCATACGAAGGCGTAGTTATCGCTAAACGTAACCGTGGCCTGCACTCTGCATTCACCGTACGTAAAATCTCTAATGGCGAAGGTGTTGAGCGTGTATTCCAGACGCACAGCCCAATGGTAGACAGCATCACCGTTAAACGTCGTGGTGCCGTTCGCCGTGCTAAGCTTTACTACTTACGCGATCGTTCAGGTAAATCAGCGCGTATCCGCGAAAAGCTTAACTAAGCTACCTTTAAGGCCGACACTTGTCGGCCTTTTTTCTTTTTGGCATAGTGCACGCTATGACCGACACTCAAGCCCCGCTTAGCACAGCCATTCTTAATTTGTTGCAAGGCCAGCTGGAAAGCCTGATCCTGGCATTTAAGCCGCAGCACAGCCCGATAGAAGAACAGTATTTGCTATCACGGCTGGGCTTAAAGCTACACAGCGATACGCTGCAAAGTGCTGATCTTGCCCGTTTTCAACAACACTTTGTGCTGTATCACTTGTTATACCGCATTCAGCAGCACTGGCTGACACAGCGCTACGGCTATTTAGCCATTGGCCTGGCCAAACTGCAGTTACTACCGCCAACTGACGCTTTGCCGCCTGACACAGACATTAGCCGGCAAAACTATTATCTAAATTGGCAGAACTTCTATGCCATGACAGAGCAATTACTTGACCAACATCTGGACGCTTTCTGGCAGCAGCTACAACGGCCAAACGTGCAACCAAATGCATTGGCGCACAACGAAGCGCTGGCTTTACTCAACTTACCCGCTGCGTTTACGCCGCAACAGCTGAAAAAAGCCTACCGCACTAAAGCATTGCAATTGCATCCGGATCGCGGCGGGGAGCCGCAACAATTTATTTTGTTACGCCAGGCCTATCAGCAGTTGTTACAACATTTCTGATTATCACCTTGTACATTTATATTTACGAAATTTTCCTTGCTGATTTTTTTATCGGCATCTTGATTTTATTGGCTTGCAATGGGTTGACGCCTGATGACCTGATCTTTATTATGCGCAAAGTGTATTTAATAAATTACGTTGTGTATAGATAAGTTTACGTAAGGGCGTGCTTAGCAACTTTGGCGTTTTTACCTATGCTTAATAAATTTTATGGTGGAGTTGTAGCATGAGCAAAATAGTAGATGATTTACGCATAGTGGCCGAAAAGCCGTTAAGTCCGCCGGCGGTATTGAAAAAAGTATTACCTTTGTCTGAGTCGGGCGCAGAGTTCGTGCAGCAGGCGCGCAACACCATAGCCGATATAGTGCATGGCCGCGATAAACGCTTATTGGTGGTAACCGGGCCTTGTTCCATTCATGATCCCGTTGCTGCTATTGAGTACGCTCAAAAGCTTAAACAATTGCAGCTGGACTACGCAGATAGTCTGTACATCGTCATGCGGGTCTATTTTGAAAAACCACGTACTACCGTAGGCTGGAAAGGTTTTATTAATGATCCGCATTTAGATGACTCTTTCGATCTGGAAACCGGTTTAACCTGGGGCCGTGAATTGTTGCTGAAGATGGTGGATATGCAGTTGCCTACCGCGACTGAGGCACTGGACCCGATCAGTCCGCAATATTTGTCCGATTTAATCAGCTGGTCAGCCATTGGTGCCCGCACCGTTGAATCGCAGACGCACCGCGAAATGGCCAGCGGCTTATCAATGCCGGTTGGCTTTAAAAACGGCACCGACGGCAACTTAAATATCGCTTTAAATGCGCTGCAATCCGCTGCCAGTGGCCATAGCTTTATTGGTATTAATCAGCGTGGTGAAGTGAGCCTGGTGCAAACTGCCGGTAATCCGGATGGTCACATTATTTTGCGTGGCGGCGCTAAGCCAAACTACGATGAGCACAGTATTGGTGAAGCATTGGCCAAGCTGGATAAATTACATTTACCACGCGGTATAGTAGTAGATTGTAGCCATGGTAATTCGAACAAAGATCACAACCGTCAGGGCGAGGTAGCGCAAAACGTGCTGGCACAACGACTGGCCGGCAACGCCGCTATAATCGGCATTATGCTGGAAAGTCATTTGCATGCCGGCCGGCAGGATCTAATTGACGGTAAAGCGGCTAAATACGGCGTATCGGTTACCGACGCGTGCATCGACTGGGACACAACGGCAACACTGTTAGCCAGTTTACATCAGCAAATGCAACCGGCAGTAGCGGCGGCCTAGTATGACCAATTCGCAAGCGGCGCAGGCTTTGTCGCCACTGCGCCAGCAAATTGATAGTATCGACAGCCAACTGGTGGCGCTGCTGGCGCAGCGCGCTAAAGTTACCGCTCAGGTTGGTAAAATTAAGCAGCAGTTTGCATTGCCGGTATATGTACCCGAGCGCGAGCAAGCGCTGCTGGCGGCCCGGCGGGAACAGGCTCAGGCGCTTGGTGTGTCGGCCGATTTAACCGAAGATGTGCTGCGGCGCATTATGCGTGAGTCTTACCAAACCCAGGAAAGTGGCTTTGTTTGCTGCCGTGACGGCGGTGGCAAGGTTGTTATTGTTGGTGGCGCTGGCGCGCTTGGTGCCCGCTTTGTTAGCCTGTTTCAGCGCTCTGGCTACGAGGTGGCACTGCTGGAGCAGCAAGACTGGCCAGAGGCTGAAACAATTTGTGCCGATGCCGTGCTGGTGTTGCTGGCGGTACCTATTACGCTGACCGTTCAGCTGATTAATAAGTTACCAATGCTGGCAGCCAACTGTGTACTGGCAGACATTACCAGTATTAAACAACAGCCGCTTAACGCCATGTTACAGCAGCACAAGGGCCCCGTGGTTGGCTTGCATCCTATGTTTGGCCCGGATATTACCAACCTGGTAAAGCAGGTGGTGGTGGTATGCCACGGCCGTGATGAAAGCCAATACCATTGGCTGCTAAAGCAACTGAATGTCTGGGGCGCAGAATTGGCTGTAAAGCAGGCGGCTGAGCACGATAGCGCTATGCAGCTTATTCAGGCGATGCGCCACTTTTCTTCTCTGGTATATGGTGTGCATTTGGCCGATGAAAACGCCGATCTTAATGAGCTTCTGCAGCTAAGCTCGCCAATATACCGGCTGGAGCTGGCGATGGTAGGGCGCTTGTTTGCGCAAAATGCTGAGCTATATGCCGATATTATGTTGTCATCCTGCGAAGTTGCAGCGTTGCTGCAACGTTATCAGCAACGTTTTACCGCTCTGCTGCAACTGCTACAAGCTAAAGACAAAGCCGGCTTAATGGCGCAGTTTGGTAAAGGCCAGCAGTTTTTTGGTGAGCTGGCCGGCCAATTTTTACAAGAGAGTAAACAACTACTGCAAAAAGCCGCAGATAGCCGCAGTTAGCAGTGAACAGATGTGTGTTAACCGGGCAGTTGGTAATAATCCATTATCAGCTGCCAGGCTTGCTCTGGGGTATCGGCGTACTGGATCAACTCCAGATCCGAGGCGCTGATCACCCCTTCCTCTACCAGCATGTCAAAGTTAATCAGCTTTTGCCAAAAAGCCTGGTCGTACAGGATAACCGGTACCCGCTCGGCTTTTTTGGTTTGAATAAGGGTGAGGGTTTCAAATAGCTCATCTAAGGTGCCAAAGCCACCGGGAAAGGCCAGCAGGGCGCGGGCACGCTGCAAAAAGTGCATTTTACGGATAGCAAAGTAGTGAAACTGAAAACAAAACTGCGGCGTAATGTAGGGGTTTGGCTGCTGCTCCTTCGGTAGTACGATATTTAAGCCTATGCTCTCACCGCCGGCGTCCATGGCGCCGCGATTGGCGGCTTCCATTACGCCGGGCCCGCCGCCGCTGATAATAGTCATAGCGCAGCTGGGGTTACAGCAGCTGTAACGGGTGGCCAGCGCCGCAAACTGCTGAGAAGCGGTGTAGTATTTGCTGTTTGCTAATTGTTTATTGGCGCGTTGCAGGGCTAGTTTATTTTCTGCGGTATCGGCGTTAGCCAGCTGATGTTCTGCCAGGGCTTGTGCGGTCTTTGCCTGCTCTGGCGATAAAAACCGCGCACTGCCGAAAACCACTATAGTGGCATTAATGTTGTGCTGCTCCAGCACTAACTGCGGTTTTAAGTATTCTAACTGTAAACGCACATGGCGCAGCTCGTCTTGCATTAAAAATTCATTGTCGGCAAATGCCAGCCGGTATGAGCTGTGGTGCTGCAATTTGGCTATCGCCTCAACAGACTGTTGTGCCGACGCCAGATGACGTTGATGTAGCTGATGTGGATCCGATGCCATTATCTGTTCTCCCAAAACGCACTGTTATAGCTGTTGTAATAAGCTTAAAGCAAAAGTGTGAAAACTAACATCTTGTTTGATATAGGCTAATCTTTAACGTCACGCTATGCGGTATAACACCAGCTACGATACTGACAAGGATATTACTCATGCCTCTTTCTGCTACGCTGGAATTTATCGGCGCCGCTCAGCAGGTTACCGGTTCCTGCTATCTTATCCGTCTGAATAATAAACAGATCCTGCTTGATTGTGGCATGGTGCAAGGTGCTGATCAGGTGCGCGAATGGCATAAGTTCCGCTTTGCCTTTAAACCAAAGGATATTGATCTGGTAATACTGTCGCATGCGCATATCGATCATAGTGGCCTGCTGCCGCTACTAGTTGCACGCGGTTTTACCGGCAAGATTATCTGTACGCCGGGCACGGCAGAATTGCTGCCGGTACTGTTAAAAGACTCGGTGCATTTGTATTTAAAGGATCTGGAGTGGCAAAACAAAAAGGCGGCGCGGGCCGGCAAAAAACTGCAAGATCCGGTGTTATCAATTGCTGATGCAGAGCGGGTGGTGCAACTTTGCGCTACCGCAGCTTATAAAAAACGCATTATACCGCTACCGGGCTTAGAGCTGGAATTTGCCGATGCCGGCCATATTCTTGGCTCGGCAATAGTGCAATTGTGGTTAAAAGGCAGCCAGGCAATGCGCAAGCTAGTGTTCTCCGGAGATTTGGGTAACCCCGCAACAGTATTAATGTATGACCCTACCGACATAGGCCAGGCCGATATTGTGTTGATGGAAAGCACATACGGCAATCGTAATCATCAAAATATGGACAGCTCACTAGATGAGTTTGCTGATGCATTGCAACAGGCTGACAAAGATGGTGGCAATGTATTTATACCGGCATTTGCGCTTGGCCGCTCGCAAGAAATTTTATATTACCTGGCGTTATTGCATCATCAGGGCCGGCTAAAACAGCGCATGGTGTTTCTTGACAGCCCGATGGCTATCAGCATTACCAATATTTACAACGATTATCTGCACTGCCTGGATCAAAAAGACTTAGCGGCTATTGGTTTTAAAAAAGGCATGCAACTGCAGGATTTACTGCCCATGCTGCGCCTGACTGAAAAAGTAGAAGAATCAATGGCGATAAACCGCGTTAGCGGCGGCGCTATTATTATTGCCGGCAGCGGCATGTGCAATGGTGGCCGTATCGTGCATCACTTCAAGCACAGTTTATGGAAAAACTCTAATCACCTGATCTTTGTTGGTTTTCAGGCCTATGGCACCCTGGGGCGGCGTTTGGTAGACGGCGAGCGGCGGGTAAAACTGTTTGGCCAGGAAATAGTGGTAAAAGCCAAAGTGCATACCATTGGGGGGTTTTCCGCCCATGCCGGCCAGAGTGAACTGCTGGACTGGGCGCAGGCGATAGGTGGCCAGCCGCAGTTCTATCTGGTGCATGGCGAGCCAGAGGCGCAGCAAGCACTGCAACAGGAATTGGCGCAGCTGGGTATACAGGCGCAAATTCCGGCCCAAGGTGATGTAATTTCGCTGTAAGCGGTAGGATATATTTTGTTACTTTTGGCCTATGGTCAGGCACAAGTGGCTGCTTTATAGTGCTGGCTGACTAATTCAGCCAAACGCTTACGGAGCACTTATGCGAAGCCCCTTGTTATTTTCTGGCCTGTTGTTGCTAAGCAGCGCATTGCAGGCTAATACTGCTGAGCCTCAGGTGTTGGCCGACGAGGTTAAAGCTTTATGGCAGGCTAATGATTATGCGGCAGCCGAGGCGTTGTTAACGCCGTTAGTGACGAAGAAAACTAAAGACGCTCAGCTGCTGGCATTGCTGGGACGTACCCAGGCCGGTTTGCAGAATATGCAGCGTGCTGAAGAGTTGCTGGAAAAAGCTATTAAGTATGATGCCAACAACGCTGATTACCAACACTGGTACGCGACGGCAAGTTGTAACCTTGCTGGCAGTGCCAGTATGTTCAGCGCTCTGGGTTATGCCAAGCGTTGTAAAAAAGCCTACGAAGCTGCGCTTAAACTGGCGCCGGAAAACCCTCGCAGCTATATAGCGCTGGGCAGTTTTCTTGCCCAGGCACCAAGCATCGCCGGTGGCGATAGAGACGAGGCGTTAGAGTTGGTGGCGCAGTTAAAACAGCTGGATCAGCTACAAGGCGAATTGCTGCAGTTAAGAGTGTCTGATTTAGCCGACGACGCCAGCTTTAAGCAGCTACTGGCCGAAACTGAATTGCTCAGTACCAGGCCGGAGCTGTATTTTCAGCGTGCTATGCAGTTTGCCCATGTTGAAAACTACAGTGCTGCCATCAGTGCGCTGCAGCAGGCACTAAGCCAACCGGCAGCCGATGATGATGCTGTTGCAAGCCAGGCTGAAAGCCGTTATCAACTGGGCAGAATTGCTGTGCTAAGCAAAACTGCAGTAGCTGAAGGCATAGCAGCGATGCAGCAATATCTTGCACAAACGCCGGATAAAGCCCGTATTGATTGGGCTAAGTTTCGTCTGGCGCAGTTACATCTTTTAGCCGACGATAAAGCCAAAGCCAATGCCATAATGCAACCGCTGCTGGCGGCAACAACAGACGATAAATTAAAAGATGAGCTGAAAAAGTTGCTCTGATAAACTAAGGGCCTGAATGTTTCAGGCCTTTTTTATGACTCGTCCAATCCTTAACGCTATTCATCATGTGGCGATAATTTGCAGTAATTACGCCGCTTCAAAGCGCTTTTACACAGAGTTGTTGGGATTAACGGTTATCGCTGAACACTACCGCCGTGAGCGCGACTCCTGGAAGTTGGATTTAGCCCTGCCAAACGGTAACCAAATCGAGTTATTCAGCTTTCCCAACCCACCGCCAAGGCCGAGCCAACCCGAAGCGCAAGGCCTGCGTCATCTGGCATTTGTGGTAGGCAACGTCGCCGAATTTGCCGATTACTTAACGACGCAGGGCGTAGCAGTAGAACCCATTCGCATTGACGAATTTACCGGCAAAGCCTTTACCTTTTTTCAAGACCCCGACGGCCTGCCGTTAGAGTTGTATCAGCATTGATAGCTGTAGGGACGCAAAAACATGCGCCCCTGCGGTGCCGTGATTTGTGAAGGCATTGATATGACGTCCAGCTAAATACCTGAAATAACAAAATCCAGTGCGGCAATAATCTCACTGCGATAGGCGGATAAATCGCTTGCTATAGCGCCGAGCTGGCGGCGATCTATCCCGGCTAGATCCTGTGTCATGGCGATAAGCTGTTCACCGTTTAGTGTCAATCTGGGGTTAAGCCGGCTCAGGCTAATAGCGGCAACGAGCTTGGCGGGGGAGAGTGGTATCACTACTGTAGTTTTTAACTCGCTTAATAAGTCGCTTTGAATATCCAGCAAGTACGGATACTGCTTTTGTGTAACGGGGTTGCTATTAGCGTAAGCGGTAAACTGCGCCATTAAAATTTCCTGACGCTGTCACTGAAAGCGCCATGGGTTTCAACAAACTGGTTATACGCTGCAATAGCGTCTTTATTTTCGTTTAGCCATCTTACCCGTTGTGCGCTGCGTAGTTGCTCGGCTAGCGCTTGCTCCAACGTGGCCGACAGGTTGATATTCAAGCTGCGCGCTTTTTCCAGTAAGTCGCTGTTAATGCTGACATTGGTCGGCTTTTTCGGCGCCAGTGTGTTGTATGCATGGCTCATCGTGGTTCTCTCACTTTGCTATGTGCATAGCTTATGCGCATTATGGTGTAAAAGGCAAATGTGTAGCATAAAAACAGGTTGCAAACACTTAACTTGGTGTTGTATCTAAAATCAACCTTCTTGATTTACTTTAAGACACTAGCCTAGACTGGTCAGAGGATTGGTACTCACTTCCTATACAGCATTGAGTAATTTCAACTAATCGCTTAGATACAGGTGAGAATGGCCGATGCAGAAAATCTGAAGTACGGGAGGCTGGATGATCTTATGTAGTAAAATGCTCGTGCTCGCAGTCTGTCTGGTGTCTGTTGGCATGCCGGTATCTGCAAGCTGTTTGGGCAGCGGCGATACTGAAATAGAAGCGTTAGCCAAGAATATAGGTCGTCAACCACACCAGGCTTTGCAAGCGATAGAATTGGCATTGGATCCTGACTTAAGTCTGACGGTTGAGCGCCGTGCCTGGCTCGAAGCCGCCAGAGCCCAGGCTAAACGCATGCTTGGCCTGGAAAAGCCTGAGCTGCCGCAAGCAATAAAAGATGCGCAATCGTTGCCGGCGGACCACCCGGCATTGCTGCAATTACAGATTGCTCGCTTGTATGGGGCAGACTTGACAGAGTCTACCCGACAGGAAATGGATTCAGTGAAGCATCAGATTGCCAAATTGCCTGATAACCAACCGTCTACGTTGTGCCTGGCAGTCCGCCTTGCCTCTGTGATGGCTGATCATGTAGAACTCAATGGTGAAGCATTTCAGCTTGCTACACGTGCTTATCGCAATGCCGATACTGAACTGCTTGCATGGCAGCGTGCCGAGGCTGCGTCTGTTCTGGGCCAAATAGTGGTCAGAACTGATAGTAGTTATGGCAGGATGTTAAGCGAAGAAGCGTTGCATTACTTCGAATCGCAAGAAATGCACGATATGGCTGCTAACGAGTTATATATGATGGCTATCTCCTGGCTTGGTGAGCGGGATATGAAATCGATGCAAAACTCTGTGCAACAATTTCTCCGCTCTATAGAAGCAGGACGTTTAGCAAAAAATTCATTTGCTGTAGCCTATGCTGAAGCTGGGCTTTGTGACGTATTTCAACAGTTGGGGCAGGTGCAAGATGCGCTAACAAATTGTGTCTCCAGCCTTCAGCAATTTAAAGATGTTCGTCATATTACGGTATACAGTACCGTTGTTAATCACGCAGCGACGTTGTTGGCAGATAATCGCCCTGGTGACGCGATGGAGCAGCTTTCAACATTGCTGCGAGACTGGCCGGATTGGGACGTAGGTTATTGGGGCTATCGTTTTCACGACACCAGGGGACGAATTAACGAGACTCTTGGCAACACTAAAGAGGCGATGAACGATTTCAAAACTGCGTTGCGTGAATTGGTCAGTCATGAGATTAACAGAAGAGCACGCAGTAATAGATTGTTTCAATCCCGTTTCCGGGTTGAGCAATTAGAACAGGACCTTGAGCTCAAGACCCAACAGACTGAAGAAAGAGAGCGGCGCAACCGAATACTGTTTATAGCCGGTTTGATCGTGCTGGCTTTGCTGTGCGTCATCGTCGTGATACTTGTAAGGCATCGACGCCTTTACCGAAGTATGGCGTTTACCGACCCGCTAACCGGTCTGGCTAACCGTCGCTATACAGTGGCGCGTGCGCAGGAGGCATTTGAACATGCGCGGGCAAGAAAGCAACATTTATGTATTGCTTTGATAGACCTGGACCGGTTCAAGTCATGTAATGACCAATACGGCCATGATGCTGGCGATGAAGCGTTACAACAGTTCGCCCGGGTGGCGGAGTCAGTATTGCGCCCAGGGGATCTGTTAGGTCGTTGGGGCGGCGAAGAGTTTTTGTTGGTGTTGCAGGGCATTGATCAAGATTCCGCTGCCAGAGTACTGGAGCGCTTGCGTAGCGCTGCTGCAGAGGTGCGCTTGACGCTGGCGCCTGATTATCCGCTGCAGTTTAGCGCCGGCGTGGTTGAACTCAGAGGCGAAAACACAAGCGTTGAAGAGTTGGTCATGCTAGCTGACAAAGCGCTTTACCGCGCTAAGGCAGAAGGGCGTAACCGTTACTGTTTCGCTGAGGCCTTAACGTCTGTTGAACCTTTTTAATCTGAATAAACGGGCTACCGGTTAAGGCTGTCACGGACTGAGGTATAACATGTTTTATGTGTTTTTGATTAACTGCCTGGTGGTCGCCACTGCGGTGCTGGTGCACTACGAGTTTTTATTCCGCTTATCTGCAGTTATCCCGAAAATACAGATAAAACATCGTTATAAAATTGTATTTGGCGTATTTGGGGCGCTGGTTGCCCATGCGGTTGAAATCTGGCTGTTTGCCCTGGCGTATTATCTGATGCATAAAGCCGAAGGCTGGGGCGAGCTTACCGGTAATTTTAACGGTAGCCTGATGGACTGCGTGTATTTCTCTTTTACAGTGTTCAGTACCGTAGGCTTTGGCGACATAGTGCCAATCGGCGATTTGCGCTATTTAACCGGCATAGAATCGCTGACCGGGCTGGTGTTAATTACCTGGTCGGCGTCTTTTTTATTTTTTGAAATGCAGCGCTATTGGATAACACACTAAGGGGCGCATGCCCCTTAGTGTTATATTATCAGCCGGCAGTTACCTGCGTTGGCTCAATATCTTCACTGGGATAGCAGCCTAATACCTTAATAAATTTGGTGATTTTGTTCAGTTCTTCTAAGGCGCGTGTCATGGCGTAGTCGTTCAGGTTAGCAAATACGTCAACGTAAAACATCTCCTCCCACGGGTTGCCGTTAATGGGCCGTGATTCCAGCTTACCCATACTGATACCATGCTGTTTCAGCACTAACAAGGCGTCTACCAGCGCACCCGGTTGCTGGCCGGTGTACATAATAAAGGTGGTTTTTGCCGGTATGGCCTTGGCAACGGTTACCGGCTTGCGGGCGACGACGATAAAGCGGCTGACGTTGTCTTTCTGGTTGGCTAAGTCGCGGGTTAGCACTTCAAGGCCGTACAGCTGGCCGCCTTCTTCGCCGCCGATGGCAACGACTGTCGGGTCTTGTTGCTGCTTAATGCGGTTAAAGGCGTCGGATGAGCTGTCACAATACTCAATTTTTACCTGCGACAAGCCTTGCAGATATTGGCTGCACTGGGCGATAACCTGCGGATGCGCACACACCTGACGGATTTTCGTTAAATCGGTGCCTGGCAGGCCGAGCAGACAATGGGCGATTGGATGGGTTAGCTCGCCCACAATAGACAGCCGTGTATGCTGCAGTATGTCATACACCTCATTGATGCTGCCGGACGACGTGTTTTCAATCGGCAACAGGGCATAATCAGCATGGCCGGTTTCTACCGCCTGTACTATCTCGTTAAAACTGTCGCAGCCTTGCTCGATAATACGCTCGGCGCGGCGGGTGAAGTATTTCTGTGTTGCCCAGTAACTGTACGAGCCCTGGCCGCCAAGAAAGGCTACCCGCACTGCCGGGCTGTCGGTGCCGTTAAGCTGGCCCTGAATTTTAGCCTGTTGCTGTAATACCGAGTCTTCAATGATTACATGGTATAGCCGGGTAACATATTGGGCGTCGAGCCCCAGCGGTTTGCCCTGGCCGATGAGGGACACCAGCAGCTCCTGCTCGCGTTTTTGATCGCGGATTGGTTTGTTCTGTGCCAATTTAGCGTCGGCTACCGCCAGTGCAAGTTGCCGCCGTTTTGCCAACAGGGCCAGCAATTGTTGGTCGGTATCGCTTATCGCGTGGCGTATTTCGTCCAGTTCCATGTAAGTTCTCTTTGTATTGGTAAAATAAGCAAAAAAAAACCTCCCGGTGAGGGAGGTTTTCTGGTTTTACTGCGCGCGCAGCTCACCGCCTCCCGTTGGGGGTGGTAAAGTTAAAAAAGCTGAGCGCGATAAATACGGTGTTCATGGCTGCTAACATAATCCGTCCGGATGGCTAAAGTCAACCCTGCGGTGTCAGCAGCAGTTGATATTTTTTCCCACCCGGCAAAAACGGTAATGCCACTTCGTTGAGCCAGTATTGATGATCAGCGCGGTAAAATGGCGATAACGGATGGCCGGATTGGCCCGCTGGTATGGTTAAAATGCCCAAATGTTCCTGCCCTGGTGCTACTACCATGCGCTGCGACTGGCCAAAACCGGGCCGTTGTACTCTGGGCATATGGCTGTCGCCATTTAACGGTGTAGCCGGCATATTTAACCAGCCGCCCAGCAGTGGCACAGCGGATGCCAGCGGGTGTTGGATATGGGCCTGATTAACGGCGCCCCAGTTGCTGGCACTCAGGTTACCATTTTGCTGCTCCAGTTCGCTCTTGCTTTGCAGTATGGCCTCGAGTAGCAATGCCTGCCAGTTAGCATAATTGGCTGGTAAAGTGTCGGGACTACCTTGTTTTAACAGCGCCCAGAACGGCGTTTCCAGTGAAAATTTCAAATCCCGGCTGCGGGCGCCATGTTGCTCCAAAAAGGATGACAGCGGAGCGAACTGTAGTTCAAGTACTTTCAGGCGGAAGGCGCGTACAAGCGTGTAGCCGGTATCATCAATTGCAGCTTGCTGGTTGCTGTTAATCAGGTGCTGGCGATAGGCCTGTAGCTGATGCTGTGTCACAATGTCGGCGCTAAGCGTATCGAGCAGTAACTGATGCCAGGGTTGCAACATAAGGGCACGATTGTCCAACTGAATACTGTGCAGTGCCTGCTCATCTGCCTGTTGCAATGCGTCTAAGCCTTGTTTGATTTGCCAGCCACGGGCGCCCAAATCATAACCACCATTGCCAATCAGCTGATAAGCTGCACCGCCTATCATGCGTGAATTCGCCGTCCATAAACGTTCGGCACCGGTTAATTGTGGTTGTTGGCCGGCGCTGACATAACCCAGCCAGCGCTGCTCGCCGTTACTCCAGTCCTGGGCAATATCAAAATCTGTCAGTTGCCGCTGCGGCACCGGTCCCATCAGGCTCCAGCCAATCTGGCCCAGGCTGTCTGCAACAAGCAAATTCTGTACTGGTATACCGGCGTTGGGGGCTATTGCTAAGGCCTGTTGGACAGAGTTAGCCTGCTCTAATTGCATCAGCTTAAAGTTTACTGCCACGTCATCATAGGCTACCCAACGCAGTGCATAAGCCGGGCTGTCGCCAAACTTTACCAGCGGCCCCCAGATGGTCTCTGTCAATTTCAGTGTCTGATCTGGTTGTCCTGCTACTTTAATCGTTTCGTAATGGTATTGCAGCGCCTGCCAACCGTCTGGCGTCAGGTAGCGCTTACCGTCTTCCGATAATTGCAGTGATACTAAATCGTGCCAGTCAGCTGTACTGTTGGTAAAGCCCCAGGCAATGTTGCCATTGGAACCTGCTACTACCGCAGGAGCACCGGGCAGAGTCAGGCCGGTGACAGTGCGGATTTTGCCATTTTCACGCCAGTTTAGCTGGGCTTTGTACCAGGTACCTGGCACTCGGATGCTCAGATGCATATCGTCGGCCAGAATGGCACTGCCATGAGCGGTTAAATTGCCGGCAACCGCAAAGTTATTGCTGCCAATGTCGGCGGCATCATGCAACTGGCAATTGGTACAGGCCAGGCTGCTGTCGCGCAGCAGTGCCGGGTAGGGCAGATCTGGAATTGCCACAACCGGCTCTATGCTGCCATCCAGT
Source organism: Rheinheimera muenzenbergensis (assembly GCF_036984005.1). Classification (NCBI taxonomy): domain Bacteria; kingdom Pseudomonadati; phylum Pseudomonadota; class Gammaproteobacteria; order Chromatiales; family Chromatiaceae; genus Rheinheimera; species Rheinheimera muenzenbergensis. The sequence continues at coordinate 419,793 of NZ_JALAAR010000001.1, read as the reverse complement.
GCGGCCTGCCAGCTATCAGAATGCTGTTGCAAGAAGGCATACCACGGCGCTGGCACAGCCTTATGCAGTATGGTCATGGCATAGTCATCCCGCCCCAGTTTACCTTGCAGGTCCAGATACATTGAGTAGATGACCAAAAAGGCATCCTCATCCTGCCATGGTGCTGGCGTCTGCTGTAGCAGCAAGTATTCAAAGGGTTTTAAGCTAAGCGCGCTCAGCCCTTCGTTTACGCCGCGGCGATAATCAATAAGCAGCTGGCGCTCTGGCTTGCTTAACAAACTCAGTGCCTGTTGGGCTCTGGCACGAAAGCGGTGTTGGCGTAAATCCCGGTCTGCCTTCAGGGCACGCTCGCCAAACAGGGCGGATAATTCGCCGGCGGCATTACGGCGTAGTAAATCCATCTGGAAAAACCGTTCCTGTGCATGGGCAAAACCCAGTGCATAGGCGGCATCGTTGCGGTTGGCAGCATGAATGCTCAGGTAACCGGTGGCGTCACGTTCCAGTCTGGCGGTACTGCCGATCGATGAGATTTGTTCGCCGTCGTATTGCGGCAAACTCAGAAATAAAACGGTATAAAGGCTTGCAGCAGCCAGAGCTGCCAGGGCGGCTGTTACGCCGATTATCCATTTCCACCAATTCATCTTTTTGCTTCTCTGTTATAAAATCAAAAACTTAGCATAACGGAGACAAAGCTCAATGTCACAAAAAGTAAAGGTGTGGGACCTGGCCGTACGGTTTTTTCACTGGAGCCAGCTACTGTTGATTGCGGGCCTGTGGTACACCGGCGAGGAAGGGTTAACGGCACAGCACCAATTGCTGGCCTATACGTTGCTGGCATTAGTTGTTGCGCGTATTGTTTGGGGATTTGCCGGCAGTGACAGCGCAAAGTTTTCCCGTTTTGCGGCAACACCAACAGCGGCATTGCGTTATTTGCGTAAGCCTTATGCCGTCACCGGCCATAATCCGGCCTCGTTTTATATGATCATACTGTTGATTACATTGGTATTACTGCAATTACTCACCGGGCTGGCGACGTTTGATAACAGCTATATGAGTGACGGCCCGCTGGTTGCCTTGCTGCCGGCCAATTGGGTAGAGCTGGCGTCAGATATTCACAAAATAAATATCAACATTTTGCTGGCAGCTATAGCGGTGCATGTTGTCGCGGCATTGTGGCACAGCTTTCGGGTGCATAATGTGTTGACGGCGCTTTTTACCGGTAAGGATAAAACGGCGCAGCAAGCGGTAAAAATGCGGCACAGCGGCTGGTTTTTTCTGGTATTTATTGCGTTGTTAGTGCTGCTGTACTACTGGCAGGGCAGTAAGTTAATGGCGCTGCTATAGCACAGCACCATTAACAACACAGTGCCAATAAAAATCAGTTTTTGTAGTCGTCGTGGCAGGCTTTACAGTTGCGGGCAAAAGCGCCAAAGGCTTTGCGTACTTCTGCTTGTTCACCGCTGTCGGCAGCGGCTTTTAATGCCAATGCATCTTGTGCCAGTTTATCGCCACGGCTGTTGAAGTCCTGCAGGTTTTGCCAGATCTCAGCTTTGGCATCACCACCGCCTTGTTCAGTGCCCGGTACGGCGAAGGCTTGCCATGGCAAGGTTGTCAGTGTTGCCAGCGCAGTAGCGCGCTGAGTAACACGGCTGGCGTCGTAATTAACTTCACCTTTTAACATATCGCCGATATCAGCCATATTGTGACGGATTAACTGAAATGCCGCCTGGCGATAGTCGACACTGTCTTTAGCATCGGTAAAGGCACTGCCAGCGTAGGCTGACGACGACATCAAAGACAATAGGATGGCGCTAATTAAGGGTTTTTTCATTGTGGCGTTCTCTTTTGCTGAATTTACATGCAATAATGACAGGGCGGTATCTTAACAGAATGCGGTATCTTGCCAATAACTAAGCGTTTTCTTATAACAGGCAGAGCAGGTGAAAGACGTCATTTTTAACAGACCCACTAAAATAGATTCACTTGGCCGCAAGTTTGCCCTGGTAGTATTCCTCGCTATTGTGTTTGCCGGTATGGCGGTGGGTTATCTGGTGATCTGGCAGCAGCAAGACATAGTGTTTGCCCAGCAGCAGCAATTTTTACGTCAGCAAGCCACACACAATGCCAAAGTGTTAAGTGATACATTTTTACATAAAGAACAAAAAGCTATTGCTGCCAATCAAATTGTAATGCGGGCTCTGGCCCGGCAGGAATTGCAGGCAGCCTTGCGCCTGCCGGTTAATCCGGATAACAGCGTTAGAATGCAGGATGATTATTCGGCGGCCTTTGTTAATGCACAGCGCTACAACAAACGCACGGCGGCTTTGTTTGAGCGCACTGGCGTGCTATGGCAGCAATTGTCTCCGCTGTTGTTACAGGATTTTTTTAACTTCTACTTTATTTCTACAGAGCATTTTATTCGTATTGCACCTGGCGACTGGGCTATGCAGGTCGACAGCCAGCACGATTTTAGTGCAGACATTTTTTATCAGCTGGCGACGCCGGAGCAAAATCCCGCCCGACAACCGCGTTGGACGCCGGTGTATTATGACAGTATCTGGCAGAAATGGATGACCAGTCTGATTATCCCTTTGTATATCAATGACCAGTTTGTTGGTGTAACGGGCAGCGATTATGTATTAAGCGATATTCTGGACACCTTACCGGAGTTAGCCGACAACAACTATCAGAGCAAAATGTTTCTGTTTGATGCCACCGGGACTGTACTTAAACCGCAAGCGCCAGCAGCTGGCCAGCCGTTGGCAATGAATACCCGTTTTCAGGGCGCGAGTTTAAATCAGCCTGAGCTGGAGCAGTATATCCGTCAGGTGACTGCCGCAACCGACAATCGGAAACCGGATAGCCGGCGTTTAGACAGCCTGTTAGTCGCGTCGGCAGCGGTAGAGCGGCTGGACTGGCAGGTTGGCGTTTATACGAACAATAGCAATATCATGGCGTCGCTGGTCAGTTTTCGCTACAAGCTGGTGCTAAGCTTTGTCGCCGTAGCCGTATTGATAGCGCTACTGTTGCAGCTGGTGGTTTATCATCTGATCCTAAAACGGTTAAACCGTTTGTCGGCAGCTATTCCGCGGCTGTCGCGTGGCGATCTGGAACCGGCATTGCTTGACAACAACGCCGATGAAATAGGCAGGTTAAATCAGGCGTTTGGCCGGATGTCGGGTGAAATTTCCGAGCTGGTGGCAGGGCTTAATGCCCGTATTGAGGAAAAAGAGCAGGCCGAGCGATCGGCGCGTAAGCTGAGTAAAGCCGTGTCGTTTTCCAGTTCTGGCATCGTACTTACCGATGCCCAGCTTAATATTGAATATACCAATCCTTTTCTGATTGAAATGATGGGCAGCAGCGCCGCCCAGCTGCAACAGCAACCTCTGCATAATCTGTTTGCGCAAGAAATGTTTCATGTGGCAGAAGTGATAGAACAAACCCTGACTGAACGTCAGCACTGGCGTGGCGATATGTTGCTGCAACATCAGGACCGCCAGTTGTGGGTGTCGCTGGCGATAGCGCCGATCCGCGATGATAAAGGTGATATCACCAACTATGTTTGTGCCATGCAGGACATTTCGTTTATCAAGCAAAGCCAGAAAAAAATGGAGCAACTGGCCTATTACGATGTGTTAACCGGTTTAGCAAACCGCAGCTATTTTCGCGATCAGCTACGTAAAGCCATCGCAATGTCACATCGTGGTTATTACAGCTTTGCGCTGTTATATTTTGATTTAGATGAGTTTAAGCGTATTAACGATACGCTGGGGCATGATGCCGGTGATGAATTATTAAAAGAAGTGTCGCGCCGCCTGACCAGCCGCCTGCGCGAAGAAGACACTATAGCCCGGCTGGGTGGTGATGAGTTTGCGGTCATTTTAAGTGGCATAAATGACAGGGCGCAGGCATCAAACATAGCGGCAAATCTGCAACAAGCCTTTGCTGCACCGGTAAAACTGGGCAATCACGAGGTGTCGATTAGCGCCAGTATCGGTATTACCGTGGCGCCGGAAGATGCGGCCGAAGAAGAACTGTTACTTAAACATGCCGATTTGGCCATGTACGAAGCCAAGGCGCGCGGTAAAAATACCTTCCATTTTTTCAGTCCGGATTTAAATGAAGCGGCAAACGAGCGCCTGCTGATTGAAAACCAATTGCGCGAGGCGATCCGCGATCATCAGTTTTTGCTGTATTACCAGCCTAAAATAGACCTGCGCGATAACAGTATTGTTGGTTACGAAACCCTGCTGCGCTGGCTCAGGCCTGATAATACTTTGATACCACCACTGCGTTTTATCGGCGTGGCAGAAAGTACCGGCCTTATTGTGCAAATAGGGGAATGGATCATTTGGGAAGCGTGCCGGTTTTTATCACGCCAGCAAGCGCGCGGTCACAATGTGACCGTGTCAATTAACCTGTCAGTGCGTCAGTTCCGCGATGACAATCTGCCGGAAATAGTCGAGCGTATTTTGCAACGTACCGGCGCTAACCCGGCTAATATCATTTTTGAAATTACCGAGAGCATGCTGATGGGCGACACTGATGCGGCTATTAGTCAGTTAAATCAGTTAAAGCGCCTCGGTGTCGCTTTATCTATTGACGACTTTGGTACAGGCTATTCGTCGCTTAGTTATTTAAAGCGTTTTCCGGTAGACGAGCTGAAAATAGACCGTTCATTTGTTAAAGATATCCCGGATGATCGCAACGACATGGATATAGTTGCTGCAATTATTGCCATGGCGCAAAAGATGAACCTGCGTGTCGTGGCCGAAGGGGTAGAGACTGCTGAACAGGTCGAATTTCTAAAAAACAATGCTTGCTATCAGGTTCAGGGCTATTACTTCAGCGTGCCATTGGCCGAACAGGAGCTAAGCCGCCTGAGCTACAATATTAATAGTTAATCCAGGAACATGTTATGACCCAAGCCCGCTTGTCGTTGCTAAGCACAGCCTTGCTGACGCTTAGTGTGAGCAGCCACGCCGATCAAACTTCCCCGCTGCAGGGGATTATTGATAAAACCCCAAACTTTATTGCGTTAACCGGCGCCACCGTTTATACCGAACCGGGTAAAAAACTGCAAAATGCCACTGTTTTAATTGCCGATGGCCGTATCAGTGCTGTGGGGGTTAAAGTCACAGTGCCCGCTGGCTACCAACAAATTGATGCCAGCCATTATACCCTGTATCCGGGCTTTATAGATCCTTATACCCAATATGGCATTGACGCTGCGTCGCCGGCAAAACCCGGCAGTTACCGCGATGCACCGCAATATAAAAATGACCGCAAAGGTGGCAACGCCAGTAACGGTGCTATCCATGCGCAGCAAGTGTGGGTAAACCAGTTTAAACCCGATGCCAAACTGGCTGAAGAGCTGCGCAATTTAGGTTTTACCGCGGCGCAGTCGGCCAGATTTGACGGTATCTTCCGCGGTCAGGCTTTTGTGAGTGCGCTAACCGAAGGTTTGCCCAACGACTTAGTGCTAAATGCTGCCGGCCCGCAATTTATGGCGTTTAACAAAGGCTCATCGAAGCAAAGCTACCCGTCTTCGTTAATGGGGAGCATGGCGCTGGTTCGTCAGACGCTAAGCGATGCCAATTGGTACAGCCAGGCGTATGGTAAAACCGATGTTCGGTATTTTAATCAGCCAATCGAATTTAATGCAGCATTGCAAAGCCTGGTAAATATTAAAGCGCAAGGCGCTATTTTCGAAACGGCAGATGATCGCTCCTTGCTACGTGCTCACCAGTTGCTCAATGAGTTTGGTATAGCAAACGCAGTTATGGTGGGCTCGGGTTACGAATATGTGCGCCTGGATGAAGTAAAAGCAATGCAACGCAAGTTGATTTTACCGCTAAACTTTCCGGCGGCTCCGGCCGTTGAACAGCTGGCCGACCAACTGGATGTCAATCTGGCTGAGTTACGTCACTGGGAGCGGGCGCCAGCTAACGCGGCAGCATTAGCCAAAGCCGGGGTACCCTTTGCGCTGACAACGTTTAAACTGAAAGAAAAAAAGGATTTCTGGCCTAACTTACGCAAAGCGGTAGAGCATGGCTTGCCTGCTGACACTGCACTTGCCGCGCTAACCACAGTGCCGGCGTCTATTGCAGGTGTGGCCGACAAACTGGGTAAGATCGCGCCCGGTTATCAGGCCGATTTAGTGCTGGCCAGCGGTGATGTATTTACTGACGGTGAAATTGTCGCTACCTGGATACGTGGTCAGCAGCACAGCATTAAAGCCGTGGCACCGGTTGAGTTTGCCGGCGAGTATCAGCTGGCTGTAGCTGGCATAGTACTGAAAGTTACTTTAACCGATGAAGCCGGTAAACTTAGCGGCAGTGCAGTATTGTTGGCCGCAGCCACTGACGCCAAAGCAGTTAAGCTTGAGCATCTGCAGCACCAGCAACAACAGCTACAGTTTAACCTTAATCTGGCTGAGCTAACCGGTGATAAGCAGGTTGCCCAGTTTAGCGGCCAATTACTGGATAACCGCTTAACCGGCAAGTGGCAACAGGGCGGCGCGACAGAAACTGTTAGCGCACAGCGTCAGCTCAGCGCGACAGAAAGCAATAAGCCGGCTGAAGAGGCAAAAGCCGACAGCAGTTTAATATCGCAGTTAACCTTTCCTAACCGTGCTTATGGCTTGCCCGCTTTAGTTAAACAGCAAAATGTACATATTAAAAATGCCACTGTGTGGACGGCGGAAGACGCTGGTGTATTGCAAAATACCGACGTCATAGTGCGTGACGGTAAGTTTGATAAAATTGGCAAAAATCTCAGTACGCCAGCCGGTTTTACTGTAATTGATGCCAGCGGTATGCACCTGACGCCTGGCATGATAGATGAACATTCGCACGTAGCGATTGAGGCCGGTGTCAACGAAGGCACTGATGCGGTAACCTCAGAAGTGCGTATCGGTGATGTGTTAAATCCGGAAGACATCAACTTGTACCGTGGTTTAGCGGGCGGTACGACAACAGCGCAGTTATTGCACGGCAGTGCTAACCCTATTGGTGGCCAGGCACAGGTTATTCAGTTTCGCTGGGGCGAAAATGCACAAGGGCTGAAAATGCAGGCGGCACCACCGAGTATTAAGTTTGCGCTGGGCGAAAATGTTAAACAGTCAAACTGGGGCGACGCCTTTACGGAACGCTATCCGCAAACCCGTATAGGTGTTGAAACCACCATTCGTGATGCGTTTGTCGCAGCAAAAGAATATAAAGCCAAGCTGGCAGCTTACAATAAATTGTCCAAACGCCAACGCGAGCAGGTTGCCGCGCCACGCATCGACTACCGCTTAGAGGCTTTAGTGGAAATTCTCGATAAGCAGCGCTTTATTCATACGCACTCTTATGTAGCGTCTGAAATTTTGATGCTCATAGAATTAGCCGATGAGATGGGCTTTAGCATTACCACCTTTACCCATATTCTGGAAGGTTACAAAACCGCCAAAGAAATGGCCGCGCATGGTGCCAGTGCTTCTACTTTTGCTGACTGGTGGGCATACAAAATGGAAGTGCAGGACGCTATCCCGACTAACGCCTGTCTGATGGCACAGCAGGGCGTTAACGTCAGTATTAATTCAGATGATGCAGGTTTACAACGCCGGCTGAATCAGGAAGCGGCCAAGTCAGTGATGTACTGTGGTATGAGCGAGCATGACGCTTTAAAGATGGTGACGATAAACCCGGCAATGCAGCTGAAAATTGACGGCGTTACCGGTTCAATTAAAGCCGGTAAGCAAGCCGATTTCGTGCTGTGGAACACTCATCCGCTATCGGTATACAGCCAGGCACAACAAACCTGGATTGCCGGTGGCAAATACTTTGATATCAATACTGACAAGCAACTGCAGCAGCAACTGGCAACCGAAAAAGCGGCACTGATCCAAAAAGTGCTAACTGCCGGCGATAAAGCCAAGGCTGGTGATAAAGACGCTTACAAGCAGGATGAACCCGAGTGGCACTGTGAAGATCAGGGCGACTGGTGGCAAATCGGTAGCCATATTCATGGTCTTAAGCACAATCATAACCATAGCCACTAAGGAGCAGCCGGATGAAATTTAGCAAAACCTGTTTAAGCCTGGTGGCTGCCTTAGCCGCTGGCATCAGCACGACTGCACTGGCACACGATATGGTGCCGGGTAAGACCCAGACTACGCCGTTGTTGTTAACCGGCCTGACGGTGCACACGGTAACTGACGGGGTTAAAGCCGACAGTGATGTATTGATCGTGGACGGTAAAATTGCCGCCGTCGGTAAGGATTTAACTGCCCCTGAGGGCGCCACAGTGCTGGCACTGGATGGCAAACATCTGTATCCGGGGTTGATCGCGCTGGCTAATCAGTTGGGTTTAATTGAAATAGAGGCAGTACGCTCTACCGACGATTCAACCGAGGTGACGCAAACTAACCCTGACATTAAAGCCAGACTCGCATACAACGCCGACTCTGAAGTGATACCAACTATCCGTAGTAACGGTTTTGCCTACAGCATGGTGTATCCGTCAGGTAGCATGTTGATGGGGCAGTCGAGTTTAATGCAGCTGGATGCCTGGAACTATCAGGATGCGCTGGTCGCCGACGGTACAGGGCTGCATGTACGCTGGCCTAATGCCAGTACCCTGGGCTCGCGCTGGAACCCGAAACCTGCAGACGAGGTGCGTAAAGCTAACCTGAAACAACTGGAAAAACTGCAGCAGCATTTTAAAGACGCTAAAGCTTACTATGACGCAGAAAAAGCAGGTTTAAACCACGGAGTAGATTCACGCTGGCATGAAATGCTGGCGGTATTTGACGGCAAACGGCCGCTGTTTGTACATGCTAATGATGAGCGACAAATACGTCAGGCGATGTTACTGGCCAAAGAGTACGGTTTGCAGCTGACCATCGTTGGTGGGCGTGACAGCTGGCGCTTGGCCGGTGAGCTGGCCGCGGCTAAGGTTGCCGTTATTTACACCGCACCTTATGGCTTGCCAAGTCGCACCGATGAAAACTACAGTCAGGCTTTTGTGGTGCCGAAAACCCTGCAGGATGCCGGTGTACAGTACGCGTTGTCGCTGGATGGTTACTGGGATACTCGTAATCTGGTATTTGCCGCCGGCCAGGCCATCAGTTTTGGTTTAACGCCAGAGCAGGCGTTACGTTCTGTTACCATTAATGCCGCGCAAATTGCCGGTGTTGCCGATAAAATAGGCAGCATAGAAGTGGGTAAAGCCGCCAGCCTGGTGGTGTCAGAAGGCGATATCTTCGACTATCTGGGGCACAAGGTCACTCATTTGTGGATTGACGGCCGTGCGGTTGATTTAAATAACCGCCACAAGCAGTTACACGATAAATATCAGCAGCGGATAAACTAAGCGTAATCTGTTGCCTTAATGTCAGTGCCAGCTTAGTGCTGGCACTGCTGTTTTTAAGGAAAACTCATGAAAAAAAACGTATTTGCCGGCGCTCTGGCATGTAGCCTTATCGTCGGTTGTGCCAGTACCACACCGCAAACAGCTAACACTGTTTCTGCTGCTAATGCTCAGGCAATAGAGGCTCATATGCAGTTTTTAGCTGCTGACGCATTGGCCGGTCGTGACACCGGCAGTAACGAGCATGAAATAGCCTCCTTGTATATTGCCACACAGCTGCAGGCATTAGGCCTGCAACCGGCCGGTGATAACGGTAGCTATTTGCAGCGGGTACCTTTGCGTAAAGCCCGCTTAGCGCAAGACAGCGCCAGGTTTACGTTGCATGTAAATGGTAGCAGTACCGACTTAGCCTATCCCAAGGCCTTTTTTACCGGCCCCAGCCTGCAGTTTGCCCAAACTGAGGTAACGGCGCCTCTGGTATTCGCCGGTTATGGTCTGGTATCAAAAGAATTTGGCCTGGATGATTATGCTAACCTCGATGTGGCAGGCAAAATTGTCGTGCTGTTAACCGGCCGGCCAGACAGCCTGCCAAGTGAAGAAGCGGCGCATTTAAGTAGCCTGAAAACCCGTCTGGCGGCAGAACGCGGCGCCGTAGGCATTATTACCGTGCATACGCCGAAACAGGAAAAAGTGCGGCCTTACGCCAGCAGCTTGCTGTATTTAACGACGCCGTCAATGGAATGGTTAGATGCTAGCGGCACTCCGGCCGACAGCTATCCGAATTTAAAAGCCGGTGCTTATGTGCATTACGATGCAGCAGCGGCTTTATTTGCTAACGCGCCCAGTTCGCTGGCTGATATTTTTGCCCAACAGGACAAACAGCAAAACCCTGCCGGCTTTGAACTTGGCGTATCGGCAACCTTAAGCCGTAATAGCAGCCATGAAGATATTTCCAGCCCTAATGTGATCGCGGTTTTGCAAGGTTCTGATCCAGTACTGAAAGACGAGTATGTTGTGGTCACTGCGCACTCTGATCATATTGGATACAGCAACGATGTCCGTAGCGACGATAAAATTAACAATGGCGCTATGGATAACGCCGCAGGCGTAGCGATACTGCTGGAAACTGCGCGATTATTTGCTCAGCTGCCGGAGAAACCGAAACGTTCTATCTTATTTGTGGTGGTAACCGGGGAAGAAAAAGGTCTGCTCGGTGCCGACTATTTTGCAAACAATCCTACCCGGCCTATTGAAAAGTTGGTGGCCAATGTAAACCTGGATATGCCGGTATTATTGTATCCGTTTGCCGACATGATCGCGTTTGGCGCCAATCACTCCTCACTTGGCGCTGTGGTGCAACAAGCTGCCGCCAAAGAAGGGATTGCATTAAGTGCTGATCCTATGCCGGAGCAGGCGATTTTTACCCGTTCCGATCACTACACGCTGGTGAAAAAAGGTGTACCGGCGGTGTTTTTAATGACCGGTTTTAAATCTCAATTGCCGGATCAGGATGGTGGTAAAGTCTGGGCCAGCTTTTTTGCCAAGCATTACCATAAGCCGTCGGATGATATTCCAAGTTTAATTAAAGATTACGGCGCTATCCGTTACGACGCAGGTGCGGTATTTGCCGATATTAACTTTAATATTGCCCTGGATGTGGCTAACACTGAGCAGCGGCCATACTGGCTAAAAGACAGCTTTTTTAGCCGCGTTTTTGGCCAGCCATATAACCGTGAAACCGAAAAGTAAATAATAACAAGCAGGGCGCCATAGGCGCCCTGCTTGTTATTAACCGCCGGCCCATTTGGTTTTAAAGCCCTCAGCTTGCAATAACTGCTCGACCAGCTCGCGCTTATCACCCTGAATTTCAATCACACCGTCTTTTACCGCGCCACCACAGGCACATTTCTTTTTTAATTTCGCTGCTAACAGCACCAGTTCATCATGTGGTTTAGCAATACCATTGATGGTCAGTACCGCTTTGCCGCCACGGCCTTTGGTTTCGCGTCTTATCCGCACTGCGCCATCAGCAAATGCTTCCGCCACTGCTTTGGCTGCAGGCTTAGCGTTTACTTTTCCGCCGTCGGTGCTGTACACCAGATTGTTGTCGTCTGTTATTGCCGGTTTGGCAGCGGGAGTGCTGCCTTGCGGTTTAAGTTGCGCTTGCCAGTCGGCCAATGAAATTTTATTGCCTGCCATAAATTGGGTCTGTTGCTTTACAATAGTGTCAGCTTAAACATCCGCGGCAGTGGCAGCAACAATTTCCTTAACTTGTACGGTGTTGGCTTGGCTTTTTAATCGCTTCTGGTAAAATGCTTGTCAAATTATAGAAATCTGGATGGCTATAATGTCGCAGGCTGATGTTTCTGTATCCGACTATATTACCCGTGCTGGCTTAACTCAGCAGCTTGGCGCTGTTACTGAGACCGCTTTTGTTGAAAAGGTGCAACAGTACCAACTTAACTTGCAGCAATTTTTGCAGCAGGCCAGCTCTGTACAAGTGCAGTGGCAGTACCAGGTGCCGGAACTGGGCGAGGGCGGTGCCTGTTCGCTGTTTGGCCAGCTGGCTGACGAACCTTATGATTTAACTGCTATTCTGGGTGGCCAAACTGAGCATAATCAGGTTGCGCTACAAGCACTTGGCAATATAGCGGCATTTTACCGTGAACACTCCGGGCTGGACTGGTTTGGTGTTTATCAGGCGCGTACTAATACTGACGCAGAGGCAGTTTTAGTCAAGCTGGCCTATTATGGCGCAGCTTCGCGGGCCGAATTTCCGCTTAACAGTGAATTTGCCAAAATCAGTAATAACAGCACTGTTGGATTAACGGGCAAAGCCAGGGTAATTAATGACGTAACTGCTTATTTGGACAGCGGCGGCGAGTATTACACTTGCGATCCTAAAGTGCAGGCCGAAGCCTGTTTGCCTCTGTTTGACCAATCAGGCAAAATAGCCGGCATTGTCGATGCCGAAGATTTTAATAAAAACGTGTTTACTGCAGATGCCATGGCATTGCTGGTGGCGGTATGTTTAACTGTACCGGCCTATTTGCCTTAAGCACAGCCTTTCATGCAACTTTAACTCAGGTAGAACATTATGTTTGCTCAGTTACAACCGGTGGCCACCGATCCGATTTTAGGTTTAATGGCAGCGTACAAAGAAGACCCGAACCCGAATAAAGTCGACCTTGGTGTTGGCGTATACAAAGACGAGCAGGGCCACACGGCGGTACTGAAATGCGTAAAACAAGCCGAGGCGCTGCGCCTGAAGCAGGAAGACAGCAAAACTTATATCGGCATGGCCGGTGATTTAAGTTTTAACGGCCATATTGAAAAGCTGGCGTTTGGTGTTGGCCACCAGGTTTTACTGGCTAACCGGGTGACCACAGCGCACACCCCTGGTGGCACCGGCGCATTGCGCGTTGCGGCAGAGTTTATTAAAAAAGCTAACCCCAATGCCACTATTTGGGTAACCAGCCCAACCTGGGCAAACCATATTTCATTGTTTAAAGCCGCCGGCCTGAACGTAAAAGAATACCGCTACTACGATTACGACACTAAAGGCCTGAATGAAGACGGCATGTTTGCTGATCTGGCCACCGTGCCGGCCGGTGACGTGGTGTTGGTGCATGCCTGCTGCCATAACCCCAGTGGTATGGATTTAACCTTTGCTCAGTGGCAGCGTTTTACTGCCGTGGCGAAAGAGCGTGGTTTTACGCCACTGGTTGATATGGCGTATCAGGGCTTTGGCTCGGGTTTAGACGAAGACGCTAAAGGTTTACGCCACCTGGCAGATCACGTTGATGAGATGATCCTGTGCAGCTCCTGTTCAAAAAACTTTGGCTTATACCGGGAGCGTATTGGAGCGGTGTCTATTGTTGCAGTTGACAGCAAAGTGGCTGACGTGGCCAGAGTAAACCTGTTAAGTGTAGTACGCAGCATCTATTCAATGCCGCCGGCGCATGGCGCCATTATTGTAGCTAATATTCTTGATAGCAAAGAGCTTACAGCCTTATGGCATGAAGAGTTGGCTGAAATGCGTAACCGTATTAACAGCTACCGTCAGTTGATTATCGATAAACTGGCTGCCCAGGGCGTGCAGCAGGATTTTAGTTTTATTACCCGTCAGCATGGTATGTTCAGCTTTTTAGGCATCAACAAAGAACAAATTGGCCGTTTACGTAACGATTTTAGTATTTATATGGTGGATTCCAGCCGGGTGAGCATTGCCGGTTTAAATCACAGCAATATAGATTATTTTGCCAAATCTGTCGCAACAGTACTGAAAGCTTAAGCTGACTTAGCTGCACTGTAAAAAAACCGCAGTTCGCTGCGGTTTTTTTGTTTTCTGACACCGACAACAGTGTTACTTAACCAGCGTTTGTGCAGCCTTGATATAAGCATCGCCACGCGCCTTTGCCGTAGCGGTGTCCATATGTTCAGAGGCAACATGCACCTCTTCCAGTGTATCTTTTAGCTTGGCGGTTTCGCTGTGAATTTTTTCCAGCGCTACTTCGATGCTGTAAGTAAGCTCATGTATTTCTACCATTGCCAGCGGTGTTAACTCTGCCGCCAGTAATGTTTGTAGCTTGCGGTTATATTCACTGAAATTTGCTACCGCCTGCTCAAGGGTTTCAGCTGGCTTGCCTTTATAGTGATCCGGCCGCTCATCTGCGTGCAACACAGCCGAGGCAAATAGCACATAACCAACACCTATCGCAGTTAACAGTTGTTTCATATTGACTCCAAAAATACAAATGAGAACGTTTCGCAACTAATTTAACACAGAAGCGGATACTCGCCTATAGCCAAATAACAGCCGTTTTTCGCATTATCTTGATGCTGCTGCATTTCTATCGGCTTTTTGATTAGAATAACTAAGCAAAAAAAATACAGGCTAAAGTCTGCCAGGCTGGCATATTTGTTATGGTTAACTAATTTTATCTAATGTTTAACTGCATAAAATACTATTTTATCTGCATATATCATAAGGTTTTGCCAGTGAGTAGTACTTTGGGCAGATAACATTTGTTTGAATGTAAGATGAATGTTTTAAAATTAAAGATTAGAAATACTAATGCTTTGGTGGTAATTAATCTCGTTCGTGCGTTGTGTAAAAAGTCGGCATAATGCTCAGCATCTAAGCAAGCTGTAATGACGAGGTGACGTATGACGACATTAAATTCTGCTGTAAATAAACAAGCTACTGTTGCCAGACGTAACAGTACTATTGGCCGTGCTTTACTCATTCGTCGCTTAAACCGGTTGCTGGCGCTAATGGGCCAGGCACTGAACACAGCGCAAATGGGCAGAATGAAATAAACTTAACGGTTTTAACCCGGAAAAGCCACGCGTCCCCAACCCGCGTGGCTTTTCTTTTTCTGTTACTTGTCGCCTTAAGTGGCATGCAGTAGAGTAGCCTTAGCGGTGCAATAGCCAGGGGTAAAGCGATGAGCGGACAGGAAAAAATTAATTACATTGAATTGCCGGCCAGTGATCTTAAAGCAATTAAGCAATTTTATAGCCAGGTGTTTGGTTGGGTATTTGCAGACTATGGGCCCGACTATGTGGCTTTTGCTAATTCTGGATTGGATGGTGGTTTTTATCGTAGCAGCAAATGCTCAGTTACCGCTGACGGTGCAGGACTGGTCGTGTTGTACAGCAAAGATTTGCTACAAACACAAACTAATATTGAGGCGGCTGGTGGAGTGATTGTAAAACCGGCGTTTAATTTTCCCGGTGGTCGTCGTTTTCATTTTGCCGATCCGCACGGCAATGAGCTGGCGGTTTGGTCAGAGCAGTAGCGGGCAGACGCTTATTGCAGATCTGTTGCATAAGCGTCACCGCGTTACACTGCATAGGGCCGGCCTTATTGCTGTGACTGACTGGCGTCGTCAGTTACCGTAGCTGCCGAGATAGCAGGCGCTGTGGTATTTTGTACTGCCTGCTCGGCTTGCTCGCTACCAAGGTTAAAAAATAATTCACTGATGGTGTTTTCCAATTGCTGTTTAGCCTGCAGTTTGATGCTTTGACTAATGTCAGTTAATTGGTTGCTGACTACTTCACTCAGCGATTCAGTCAGGGTATTTGCACTGGCAGGAGCGGCAACAGAAACAGCAAATAGTGTAGCAAGGGTCAGTTTAGTCAGAGTTTTCATGGTGTTTTCCTTTCGGGTTAGTGTTGTTTACACTATTGCTAATTCAATTCGCATGCCATAATTAAAATATTTAATAACTAATTGAATAATATAGTTTTAAATTTATTTTTGGCGGCGGCATGGCTAAATTATCTAATGGCTGAATAGTATTGGTTTAGCCACTTTGACCAACATTTAGTCAAAACAGTAGCGCTGGTAGGCTGAATTACAGTAAGGTACAGATAAACCAGATTACATACTGATGTTGATACACTATGCGAAGATCTCACTGCTGCTGGTTGTTCGTTCTGTGCTTGATTAGTCAACCGCTCTGGGCGTCGCAGCCGCTGCGGGTAGTAACGGAATTATCACCACCGCACCAAACCCTGGTAAATGGCGAAGTAGCAGGCTTAAGCACCACCTTAGTCCAACAGATTTTGCACGAAGCGGGCCTCAGTGCCCAAATTGAGATTTTTCCGTGGGCCAGGGCATTTCGTCTTGCCAGTAGCCACGCCAATATGCTGATTTACAATATGGCACGCACTGCAGAGCGTGAAAATCAGTTTCACTGGATTGGCACTGTCGCGTCCTATAATTTGGGTTTTGTTGCGTTAGCACACCGACAGGATATTGCCGTTAACACATTGGACGATGCCAGGCGTTATAGCATCGCTATTCAGCGGGATGATTTATCGGCTATTTTTTTGCAGCAGCAGGGCTTTGAAGTAGGGACTGAGCTAATAATCGCGGCTGATATTATCGAATCCTGGCAGCTATTGCTGCATGGTAAAGTCGATTTAGTGATTGATGATCCGGTGGCGTTAACGGAAATGGCCAGGCTGCTGGCGATATCTACCGAGCAGGTGCGCTTTGTTTACGCTATACCTGAGCTGGCACAACACACCTGGCTTGCCGCCAGCCGGCAAACCGCGCCAGAATTAGTTCGGCGATTGCAGCAGGCCCATGCGGTGATTGCAAAAACGGCGTTTTATCAGCAGCTGATGCAATCTGGCTATACTGCCAAACCTTAACAAAACGCCCGCATTTGCGGGCGTTTTTACCGGTTAGATTTTTTTGTATTTAATGCGGTGCGGCTGTAACGCTTCAGCGCCATAAGTGGCTTTAAGCCAGGTTTCATAGTCCGAATAGTTGCCTTCAAAGAAGTTAACCTTACCTTCGTCGCGGTAATCCAGAATATGGGTGGCTATGCGGTCAAGAAACCAGCGGTCATGCGATATCACCATAGCGCAGCCCGGGAAATCTAATATAGCGTTTTCCAGTGCCCGCAGAGTTTCAACGTCCAAATCATTGGTTGGTTCATCCAGTAACAGCATATTGCCGCCCGCTTTGAGCAGTGCAGCTAAATGCACACGGTTGCGCTCACCGCCGGATAACTCGCCGATAAATTTCTGTTGATCGTTGCCTTTAAAGTTAAAGCGGCCAACGTAAGCGCGGCTTGGGATCTGGAAGTTGCCGATTTGCAGCATATCCTGACCGTTGGAAATTTCCTGCCACACGGTATTTTTTGGATTCATGCTGTCGCGGAACTGATCGACACTGGCCAGTTGTACGGTATCGCCAACACTGATTTCACCGGAGTCGGCTTGTTCACTACCGCTGATCATTTTAAACAGGGTTGATTTACCGGCACCGTTGGGGCCGATAATGCCGACGATAGCACCTTTAGGAATGCTAAAGCTCAGATCGTCAATTAATAAACGGTCGCCAAAAGTTTTGCGCAAATGACTAACTTCCAGCACTTTATCACCCAGGCGTGGTCCAGGCGGAATAAACAGCTCGTTAGTCTCGTTACGTTTTTGGAATTCCTGACTTTGCAGCTCTTCAAAGCGTGCCATCCGTGCTTTGCTCTTGGCATGACGGCCTTTGGGGTTAGTGCGCACCCACTCCAATTCCTGCTTGATAGAGCGCTGCCGGGCATTTTCAGTTTTCTCTTCCTGCTGCAAACGGGCATCCTTTTGTTCCAGCCAGGACGAGTAGTTGCCTTCCCATGGAATACCTTCGCCACGGTCCAGCTCGAGGATCCAACCTGCAACATTATCGAGGAAGTAACGGTCGTGTGTAATCGCTACTACCGTGCCCGGGTAGTCGTGCAGAAAGCGCTCCAACCAGGCAACAGATTCTGCATCCAGGTGGTTGGTTGGTTCATCAAGTAGTAACATATCCGGGCGTTCTAATACCAGTCGGCAAATTGCCACACGACGACGTTCACCACCGGATAAGTGTTCAATTTTGGCATCCCAGGGCGGCAGGCGCAGCGAGTCGGCGGCGCGCTCCAGCGTATTTTCCAGGTTATGACCGTCTTTCGCCTGGATCAGAGCTTCGAGTTCGCCTTGTTCACGTGCTAAGGCGTCAAAGTCAGCATTTTCTTCAGCATAGGCAGCATACACTTCATCTAAACGGGCAAAAGCTTGTTTAACATCGGCAACGGCCTCTTCCACGACTTCTTTAACAGTTTTATTGGTATCCAGCTGAGGCTCCTGAGGCAGGTAACCAATTTTGGTTCCCGCCAGGGCCCGAGCTTCCCCTTCAAACTCTTTATCAACACCGGCCATTATACGCAGTAGGGTTGATTTACCGGAACCGTTCAAACCGAGTACACCAATTTTGGCGCCCGGGAAAAACGACAGAGAAATGTCTTTTAAAATTGTGCGCTTAGGTGGAACCACCTTAGACACGCGGTACATTGAATAAATATATTGCGCCATGATGTTGTCTGGTCTCGTTAGCTGAAACTGTGCGGCAAATTGTACGTTATTTTTTTGCCGCAGGGAAAGGCGCAGCGGCTTTGACAAGATAAAACTCGCTTTTGCGTCCTGCTTTCTGGTCTAATAGCAGGCAATATTTTAGCCAGGTGGAAATTAATATGAGTCAGTTTGCGCAAGATCCAAGTTTTCAGCGTTTTGTCGAAGAAGCTAAAACCCATGGTGTGGTATACGTGCTGGCCGACGGTGAAGATTTGCTGGTGGTGGAATCAGTAGAATTTGAAGACACCGATGTTATGCCATTCTGGTCTGACGAAGCTTCTGCAAAAGCGCATTGTTCTGACGAGTGGGCAGTTTACAAACCTGAAGCCATTCCACTGGATGTATTCTGCGAGGGCTGGTTAAAAGAAATGTATGACGATGGCGTGTTAATTGGTACTAACTGGGATGAAAGTTTAAACGGCCCGGAAGTAGAACCGCGTGAACTACTTGAAGCGCTGTCTTTGGTGCAATAATTCAGCCGTGTAACTTTGTCGCTGGCCGGCAAGGTTACACAAAAATGGCAAAAATAAGACTTTCCCCGTAAACTATCGGCTTTGACACTTCGTATAATGGTTTTTCACGCCGGTCTGGATTGAGTTATGTTAGCAGAAGAAGCAATGTTGGTACGCAGTGCGTTGGAAGCGCAGGGGCTGGAAACGCCTATGCGCGACAATGGCTTATCGCGTGATCAGAAGTACGAAAAAATCAACGCCTTGATGACTCAGGTAGTGAGCACACTGGGGCTGGATTTAACTGATGACAGTTTAAGCGAAACACCACATCGTATTGCTAAAATGTATGTCGATGAAATATTTGGTGGTTTAAACTACGCCAACTTTCCAAAAATTGCACTGATTGACAATAAAATGCAGGTAAAAGAGATGGTTAAGGTAAAGGATATTAGCTTTACCAGCACCTGCGAGCATCACTTTGTTACGATAGATGGCAGTGCGATGGTGGCCTATATTCCGGAAAAACGCATTATCGGTTTGTCAAAAATAAACCGTATCGTGCGGTTTTTTGCCCAGCGGCCACAAGTACAGGAGCGCTTGACGCAACAGATCCTGATTGCCCTACAAACCTTGCTGCAAACCAGTAATGTAGCCGTAACCATGGAAGCCGTGCATTATTGCGTTAAATCACGCGGTGTCATGGATGTTAACTCGAAAACCCAAACTACGGCGTTGGGCGGCATTTTTAAAGATGATGCCCGTACCCGGGCTGAGTTTCTTGCCCGCTACTAACTGATAGTATTTTTTAGGCGCCTGCAGGCGCCTTTTTTAATTGCTGTAACGCCTGCTGTTACTCCAGCCTTTTTCAGAAATTTAACTTAACCTAGCAGCACTGGTACAGCCAGTTAGTTTGCAGTACTATCATTTTATCTAAGTCGTAATCTGGAAGTGCACAATGATACCGGTAGAACTGATCTTACTGGCGTTAAGCCCGGTTTTTATCGGATTTATCGCCTGGGAGTGGTACCGCTCACATCAGGCAGCCAACGGCATCTATCGCTGGCAGGACAGCTTAGCCAACGCTGTACTGGCGTTGCTGCACCAGGGCAGTGACATGCTGGCCTTGCTGTTATTGATGCCATTTTTTCTCTGGTTACATCAGTTTAGACTGTTTGAGATAGACTTAACGGCGGCTACTGTTGCGTTGGCGTTTTTGCTGCAGGATTTTTTGTATTACTGGTTTCATCGTGCATCGCACCATATCCGTTGGCTGTGGGCTTCGCATGTTGCTCACCATAGTTCGCGCCAGATGAACTTTAGCACGGCATTACGGCAAAGCCTGACCTATCCGCTGTCTGGCATGTGGTTATTCTGGACTCCGATGATCCTGCTGGGCTTTACTCCGGCATTAGTATTTGCGGTTGTAGCGCTTAATCTTGCGTTTCAGTTTTTTGTCCATACCCAGGCAGTAAAACGGCTGGGTTGGCTGGAGTGGCTATTTAATACACCGTCACATCACCGGGTACACCATGCTTGTAACGCCATTTATATTGATAAAAACTTTGCCGGCGTGTTGGTCATCTGGGATCGCTTATTTGGTACCTTTGTTGCGGAGCGCGCCGATGAACCCTGCCGTTATGGTATCACTGAGGATTTTAATTCTGATAACCCTCTTACCATTACCTTTTACGAATGGCGTAAAATGTTGTCTGACGCCTTGAAACTGAGCTCTGTAAGGCAGTTGCCTGCGGTGCTGTTTGGTGCACCCAAAAAGGCAGGTAACGACGACAACTAAAGGCCCAATGCGACAGTGTAAATATATCTTTGCGCACTTTATCGCAGGAAAGCGGCAAGGCAGAATTTTATGCACTACGCTTGTAGCAAGCTTATAACGCCTTGAGGTGTAATATGAAAATGTACAAGCTGCTGGTTGTCGTTATTGTTTTATTATCCGGTTGTAAGCCTGTTATCCAAACTGACGCTGTTACGGTTACAGAGCCCGCTGCCCCCGCCGCCCCATCCTGTGTGATGACTCTTGGGATGGATGCCTGGGAGCCCTATCAATATATGACTGTTGGCAATTCACCTACAGGTTTAGATGTCGAACTGGTAAAAGCGGTAGCCGATAAAATGGGTTGTAACCTTAATGTGGTGCAAGGCAGTTGGCTGGAGCTGTTGAAACTGCTGAAAGACGGTGAAATAGATTTTGTGCTGGGAGCCTCACAGACGGAAGAACGTAAAGAGTTTGCTTATTTTTCAGAGCCATACCGGCAAGAGCGCTTTCAGCTCTACGTGCGTAAAAATGATGCTGAGCAACCGTTCTCTGATTTAAAAAGCTTTTTAGCCGCAGGCCATAAAGTTGGTATCGTCAATGAGTATTACTATGGCGATGAAGTGGCCAGCCTGTATGCCGATGAAGCACTACGCAGTAAGTTTGTCGGTGCTATTATCAGCGAACTGAATATGGCGCGCTTGCTGGATGAAGAAATAGATGGTTTGCTGGAAGACAGTTTTGTTGGCGCTTCTATTTTGCGCCGTAAAGGACTGGACAAATATATCGAGCCGCACAGTATCAGCATGGGCAGTTCCGATGTGTTTGTAATGTTTTCTAAGGCATCGGTGGAAGAACAGCAGGTGCAGCAGTTTAATCAGGCCTTGCAGCAGTTGCGCAACGACGGTGCTTACAACCGGTTGCTGGAAAAATACAGCAATTAAACGCTATTAAAGTGTTGTTGCAAAATAGCGGCAGTGAAACCAGCTTTAAGGTAAAAGCCCCGTGGTAGGGTGAGAATGGGCTCGCCCGATGCGCCTACCGCTTGTGTCAGGGCTTTGCTGTTAGCGGCTTTGGGTCGTAGTTGTAACACCTTGCCCTGAGCGCCGCGAATATTGGCTATGCCACCCAGTGTGATTTGCTCCATTAGCTCTTCCCAGTCTTGTTGCAGCAATTGCAGCTGGGTTGGGCTGGGCTGCCATAAAAAGCCGGTTCCTACCATACGTTGTGCTAAGGGGATCTGCCGCTCTGCCAGTATAGGCAACCAAAGGACATGTTGCAGTTTCTGACAAACCCAGGAATCTTGCCATTGCAAACCGGCGACACCTGTTAGCGGGGCCACACATACATAGGTGCTTTCTAAAGGTTTACCGGACTGATCAATCGGCAGGGTTTTTAATTCAATACCCAAAGTAGGGAAATCAGGCTCTGCTTTTGAGCCGGCAGTTGCGCCCAGCGTATGCTCCAGTAACTGGCCCACCCAGCCTTTATCGCGTTGCAGATTGGCTGGCACAGTAACACCTGCTGTGGCAGCAATTTGTCCCAGCGTTAAGCCGGCCAACGCTTGACAACGTTGCAATAACTCGGTGCTTGATTGCGGTGCGGTGGGCATATAGGGATCACTGATTACAGATTTGAATACGCTAGCATTTTTTTGTCTGCAACGCTGCTTAAAAACGCAGCAAACTAACTTGTGCACAGTCAGTTTTGTCTGTTTAAGCCATGCTTGTTTATCTAACTATATGATTTATATCTAAAATGTAGATATTTTTTGTTGGGTGTTTACTAGGCAAACGAAGTTATGCAGTGACTATAATGTGGTTATGCACGATTTTATCAACAGAGTCTGTGAAAAAGTGCACATGGCCTATTCGAGATAAGGCATAGTTGTGGATAACTATGTAAAACTGCCGGTGTAAATTCCGTTTGCCGAACTGGTGACTTTATGAAAGAATCCTTTACATAGTATTTTATGATCCGCCAGAGGTTTGTGTGATCGATGCCGAAGGGTTTCGCGCCAACGTCGGCATAGTAATTTGTAATCACCATGGACAGGTGTTTTGGGCAAAACGGTATGGTCAGCACTCCTGGCAATACCCACAAGGTGGCATTGATGACGGTGAAACGCCCGAGCAAGCCATGTACCGAGAGTTGCACGAAGAAGTGGGGCTTACCGCTAAAGATGTGGAAATTATTGCTACAACCAAACATTGGTTGAGGTATAAATTACCCAAGCGGCTCATTCGTAAAGACAGCAACCCGGTTTGTATTGGCCAGAAACAAAAATGGTTTTTGTTGCGACTGACTTGTGCTGACGAAGATGTAAACTTGTTAAAGACTACTCACCCGGAGTTTGATAGTTGGCGCTGGGTTAGCTACTGGTATCCGGTGCGACAGGTGGTAGCGTTTAAACGCGAAGTTTACCGTAAAGTGATGAAAGAATTTGCCCCGGTTGCTTTGCCATTTATCCGTCGTGATGTCAGGAAAAAGAGTTAGCTAAACCGTTCAGTCCATTCAATAAACTGAAAATGGGGCTCTTATGTTAGGCCAGTTAAGGCGCATAGTTCAGGATGTTGCCCAGGAACCAGTTTTGCAGAATGCGCTAACTGGCCTGGTAAGCAGCGTGAAACAGGCACTGACAACCGAGTGTTGTTCGGTTTACCTTGCTGACTATGAACAACAGCATTTTATGTTAATGGCGACTGACGGCCTGAACCCTGATGCCATCGGTAAAATTGCTATTGGCTTTTCGGAAGGCCTGATAGGTTGGGTTGGCCAACGCGAAGAGCCTATTAATCTGGCTAAAGCCCAGTTACATCCCCGATTTAAAGTGACACCTGAGGTCAGCGAAGACCGTTTTTCCGCTTTTCTTGGTTGTCCGATCATCCATCATCGTAAGGTCTTAGGCGTGCTGACGATTCAGCAGGCAGTAGATCGGGTATTTAACGAAGACGAAGAATCCTTTCTTGTTACTCTGGCGGCACAACTAGCCTCAGTGCTGGCCAATGCCGAAATGCGTCAGGCAGCAAGTGAAAGCAATAAAAATCAAACACAAAATGGCCAACTTAAAGGCTTACCCGGTGCGCCGGGAATTGCGATTGGCCAGGCCCATATTCTTGAACCAGCTAACGACTTTAATGCCATATCATTGAAACGCTCTGATGAGCCGGACAAGGAACTGGCACATTTTTATCGGGCAGTAAAAATTACCAAAGCTGAATTTAACCGGCTGGCAGAGCGAATGAGCGGCCATTTGCCGCCCGATGCACTGGCAATATTTGATGTGTATCACCAGTTGCTGGATGCTGCCAGTTTGGGCCGTGAAATTGAACAGCAAATCGCAGAAGGTTGGTGCGCCAAAAGTGCTTTAAAAAGGGTAGTAGAGAAATTCGCCCGCCAGTTTGATGATATGGACGACAGTTACCTGCGCGAGCGTGGTACTGATATCCGCGATCTTGGCCAGCGGGTGTTAAACAATTTGCTGGATACCGAACAGCGCAAAATAAAATTGCCAGATAAAGTGGTGCTGGTAGCCGACAACGTTACCGCGACTATGCTGGCAGAAGTACCGCGTGAGCAGCTGGTAGCGATAGTGTCACTAAAAGGCTCGGTAAACTCCCATGCTGCTATTATGGCACGTGCTTTAGGCATACCAGCCGTAATGGCGGTGGATGAATTACCCCTGTTACACTGGCAGGGTCAGCGGTTGATTGTCGATGGTTATCATGGCCATATACTTTTATCACCGGCAGAAGCCATTTGTAATGAGTACCAACAGCTAATCACTGAAGATGCAGTGCTCAGTGCAGCTTATCAGCAGGAAATTGGCTTACCGTCGCAGTCTGCCTGCGGTAAGCGATTTAGCCTGATGGTGAACTCTGGCCTGGCGATTGAGCTGGAAACGACAGCGCCGCAGTATACTGATGGCGTGGGTCTGTACCGCACGGAATTCCCGTTTATTATGCGTAGCCGCTTTCCGACCGAGCAAGAGCAGGTAGAGTTATACCGCAAGGTACTGGAAATGTATCCTGGCCGTCCGGTTATTATGCGGACATTGGATGTTGGCGGCGATAAAGCCCTGCCATATTTTAGTATTGTCGAGGAAAATCCGTTTTTGGGCTGGCGGGGTATCCGCCTGACACTGGATCATCCGGAAATCTTCCTGGTACAAATACGCGCAATGTTGAAAGCCAATCTGGCATTGGATAATTTGTATATTTTGCTGCCGATGATTTCTGATCTGGCAGAAGTAGATGAATCATTACGGCTGATTAAACAAGCTTGTTTTGAAGTCAGTGACGAGCTGGCGATAGAATTGCCCAAACCGCAGGTTGGCGTAATGATTGAAGTACCGTCTATTATGTATCAGTTACCGGAACTTGCCCGCAAGGTAGATTTCTGCTCCATAGGTACTAATGACTTAACCCAATATTTGTTAGCGGTAGATCGCAATAACCCCAGAGTTGCCAGCTTGTATGATGCCATGCATCCTGCAGTGCTTAGAGCTTTATACCAATTGGTGCAACAAGCGCAAGGCTTGCAGTTTGCCATCAGTGTGTGTGGTGAATTGGCCGGTGAGCCGGCAGGGGTGCTATTGTTAGCCGCTATGGGCTATAGCAGCTTCAGTATGAACAGCAGTAATTTAGCAAAAATAAAATGGTTGCTACGCCGGGTTGAAATGTCTGAACTGGCATTACTATTGCCCGAAGTGCTAGCATGTACCTCTGCCAAGCATGTAAGGCTACATATTCATCGCTTTCTTGAACAAAAGCAGTTGCTTACTCAGCTTCGGGCATAAGGCTCCGTTAGGTTGCTGTGCGTTTAAACGGCCAATTTCAGGTTGAGTTTATAGTGTTTAGTATTTTTATTATCACCTTGTTCCTCGGTGCCGCTGTTGGTTTTATGGCTGGCTTACTTGGGATTGGCGGCGGGCTTTTGATCGTGCCGGTATTAGTGATGTTGCTACCAGCCTTTGATGTTGTCAGCCAATCAGATGCAATTTTAGTCGCTGTGGCGACATCTCTGGCGTCGATTATCGTTACCGCGACCTCTTCTGTAAGGGCACACCATAAGATGGACAATGTACCCTGGGCTATCGCCACGCCAGTTGTGGTAGGTGCGGCCTGTGGTGCCTGGTTTGTCGGATACCTTGCCCATTTAGTTGGTGGCCAGCTATTGCAGATGTTTTTTGGCATAGCCGTACTATTGCTGGCGGCCAGAATGCTTGGCTCACGCTCCGTTTTAGGCAGTAGACTTTTACCTGGCCGGTGCGCTACCGGCGCAATTTCTGTAGTGCTTGGCGGGCTAGCCAGTTTATTGGGTATTGGTGGTGGCGCGTTGTTTGTACCGGTATTAAATTATTATTCTGTTGATATGCGCCGGGCTATTGGCTGTGCTGCAGCCAGTGGCATAGCAATAGCTATTTTTGGTACTCTGGGCTACGTAATTGCCGGCTGGCGGCACTACCAGTTTGAACATGGGTTTATTGGTTATATCTACATACCGGCTTTGTTAGGTATAGTGTCCACTTCTGTATTTACGGCTCCGCTTGGGGCGCGTATGACACAACGTTTACCGCTTTTGACCGTTAAGCGGGTATTTGGCGTATTTTTATTGCTGGTATCGCTAAAAATGATACTCAGTTAAGGGGAGTTATGTCGGCAAGTTATTTTACGTTTCCACAAATTGACCCGGTGATATATAGCCTGGGTCCAGTCAGCCTGCGTTGGTATGGCTTAATGTATCTGGTCGCTTTTGGCCTGGCCTGGTGGCTGGCAAACCGTGCAGCAAAAAAGCCGGGCTCGGGGTGGACTGAGCAACAGGTCAGTGATCTGTTGTTTATCGGCTTTCTTGGGGTAATACTCGGCGGTCGGGTTGGCTACGTATTGTTTTATCAGTTTGATTTGTTTTTAGCCGAGCCCTTGTATCTGGTTAAAATCTGGACCGGTGGCATGTCATTTCATGGCGGTTTGCTCGGAGTTTTGCTGGCAATGGCCTGGTTTGCCAAACGCAATAATAAAGGCTTTCTGCAATTAGGAGACTTTGTCGCACCGCTTATTCCACTTGGCCTGGCCGCCGGCCGACTGGGCAACTTTATAAACGCTGAGCTATGGGGCCGCACTACAGATGTGCCCTGGGCTGTGTTGTTTCCAAACGCCGGCGGATCGCCGCGTCATCCTTCTCAGTTATACGAATTTGCCCTGGAAGGTTTAGTGCTGTTTGCATTGATAATGCTGTATCGGCGTGTCAACCCGCCAACAGGTAGTCTGGGCGGCTTGTTTTTAGCGGGCTATGGCAGCGCGCGGTTTTATGTTGAGTTTTATCGTGAGCCGGATGCGCACCTGGGCGTGTTATCGGCGGGGATGTCGATGGGGCAGTGGTTATCCTTGCCAATGATAATCGCGGGTATAGGTCTTATTATTTACGCTTATAGCACTGGCAGCAAAGTAAACAAACGGGTATCAGAAACATGAAACAATATTTGCAGCTGTGTCAGCGTATTATCGAACACGGTAGCTGGGTCGAAAACCAGCGTACAGGTAAGCGCTGCCTGACCGTTATCAATGCCGATTTGGAATACCGGGTTGACCAGAATGCCTTCCCACTGATAACCACCCGCAAAAGTTATTGGAAAGCGGCAATAGCAGAATTACTCGGCTACATTCGAGGTTACAGCAGTGCCGCTGAGTTCAGGGCGCTGGGCACTAAGACCTGGGATGCCAATGCTAATGACAACGCTGATTGGTTAGCAAACCCGCATCGCAAAGGTGCTGATGATATGGGGCGGGTTTATGGCGTGCAGGGCCGGGCCTGGGCTAAACCAGATGGTAGCACACTTGATCAGCTGAAAAAGGTTGTCGACAACCTAAGCCGTGGTATAGATGATCGTGGCGAGATAGTGACATTTTACAACCCCGGCGAGTTTGACATGGGCTGTTTGCGGCCTTGTATGCACACGCACAACTTCTCGTTACTGGGCGATACCTTATACCTGACCAGCTTTCAACGTTCTTGCGATGTGCCTTTAGGGCTTAATTTTAATCAAATTCAAGTGTTTACCTTATTGGCACTGGTAGCGCAAATTACCGGACATAAACCGGGTATTGCTTATCATAAAATCGTTAATGCCCACATCTATGAAGATCAGCTATCGCTGATGCGCGATGTGCAGCTAAAACGTGAGCCATTTCCATCTCCTGAATTAGTAATTAATCCGGACATTAAATCATTGAATGATCTGGAAACCTGGGTCACGCTTGATGATTTTGAAGTGCGTGGCTATCAGTGCCATCCGGCAATTCAATACCCGTTCTCGGTTTAACTACTATTGTCAAAACTTCGCCGTCAAATGCTGGCCTGAAATTTGCTTTGTTAGTTCCAGGCCAGTATCTGAGGTGGGTATGAAACAGTTAATTTTATGCAGTGTATTGCTGCTACTGCAATGGTGGCAGCCGGCTTTAGCCGCTGCCAGGCATGACAGCAGCCAAAAGTCGCAACCGGAACTCAGCCGCTATGCGTTGGATTATTACACTAATCGCTTAGCCGACAATTTATTTCGCCAATTAACTACCGAGCTATTACCGCGTGTTGCAGCTCCGCAATTGTCTGTTGCCAGCTTTTTGCCATTAAACTCGCTGGAGTTAAGTGCGGCAGATGCCGATGAGCGGGCTTTGGCCAATCAACTTGCTGACAGCATGCTAAGCCATGCTCTGGCCAAGGGCTATACTGCCTACGACTACAGGTTACGCAGTGAGTTGCTGCTGTTGTCCGGTCATGAGCAAGCCTTGTCGCGCCAGGCATCAGAGTTGTC
The DNA here is from genome assembly GCF_036984005.1 of Rheinheimera muenzenbergensis. NCBI lineage: Bacteria > Pseudomonadati > Pseudomonadota > Gammaproteobacteria > Chromatiales > Chromatiaceae > Rheinheimera > Rheinheimera muenzenbergensis. The sequence continues at coordinate 391,505 of NZ_JALAAR010000001.1, read as the reverse complement.
CACTGTGCAGCTGGCCAATGCTATTTTGTCTGGTAGCTATGTAATGCAGGAAGACGGCTATGTGATTAATGCGCGGATAATCGACGTTAGCACTAAACAAGTGTTGGCAGCGGTAACCGATTACATTCCCGGCAATGTATTTTGGAGTGAGCAGCAGGTTAAGCAACGCGGCGACTATCTGTATCGCAGCAGCAGGGGAGAAAAATAATGAAACAACTGATTCCTACTTTGGTACTACTGCTGTGTGGCTGTGTGCAGCAAGGCCCGGCAAATAATGTCCGGCTAACGGGTGAACCGCCGGCAGAACGCAGCCAGCGCGTCGAACAGCAGCAGGGGCTTGGGCACAGCGCGCCAGATCAGTTTTACCGGCAACAACCTATTACAACGGTAAACGAGTACTCACGTAATATAGTGCATGAGCTAATGCAGCAGCATCAGGCGTTGGATGATAATGCGATGGTGGCGGTTACTGACCTTAGTTACACCGACTCTACATTGGATCAGGGCTCATTGTTTGGTCATCACTTTAGTGAGGCAATGATCTATGATCTGCATCGCTTCGGTGTGCCGGTACTGGATTACAAAGCGACAGATTATATCCGTGTCACGCCCGATGGTGACTTTGTGCTCAGCCGTAACTTTGAAGAATTAAAAGCTGAATTGCCGATAAAGTATGTAATTACCGGCACTATGACCATGCATCAGCAAGGTTTACTGGTCAACGCCCGCTTGATCCAAATAGACACTAAAAGAGTAATATCTGCCGCCAGAACTTTTGTGCCGAATCATATAGTTCGGGCGTTGCAGCAATGGCAACAACAGCAAACGTTACGGCTGAAACAGGGCTAATAGGCCAGCGCGGCATAAATAAGCGGGCAATTTTAAGCGTTTGCATTCAAGAATCGGCGTTTTGCACCGATAAGATACGGTAATAGCAGCAACATCAGGCTAGCTGCTTTTGCTGTTGAATTTATCGGAGAGCGCTGCATGAAAAACATCTTACTGACAATAGCCGTAGCCAGCTTGTTGACAGCCTGCCACAGCCTTAATGGAAGCAGTAATAGTTACATCGAATGTAACAATAAAGCCAGCTGCAATAGCGACACGCCAGGCCTGCCGGCTGAGGTGAAACAGTCATCAGTGCAAGCGGCAACATCCAGCCAGCAACAGCCTGAGCCCCAATACGGTGCTACGGTATTCTTTCCTTATACCGGCAATCAGCATTCACATAAGCAGTTGTCTGATTATGCCAGCCAGATGTCTATGCAGTTGGTTGAAACCCTGCATGCTTTCCCTGTAGGGGCAAAAATAGCCATAGCGTCCTTTGTTGAACTTGGCCCTGAACTGGATGTTAGCAACAGCCTGGGTAACCAGTTAGCTGAAAGTTTTATTCATCAAATGCAGCAGTATGGTTTAGCGGTGGCCGATTTTAAAACTACTAACAATATCAGGGTAACAAAGCATGGCGATTTTATATTCAGCCGTGAGCATAGCCGGCTGCAGACATCACAAAAAATTGATTATGTACTGGCCGGCACTATGCTGTATACGCCAAAGGGTATAATGGTGAATGCCAGAGTGATTCATTTTAACAGCAAAGTGGTGGCGGCCAGTGCGCAGCAGCTGATCCCGCATTTTGTTATCAGCGCCTTGTACCCAATAACTGAAGGCTAGCTAACGCTGATTCACGGGCTGCCGATTTTTTCGGCAACTGAAAATTTAAGCAAAAGCCAATGATAGTAAACGCTTTATTCATCCAGCCGGCTATGCTAACTTACGCCGCTGTTGCCCTATAGTTAAATGGATATAACGGCCCCCTCCTAAGGGGCAGTTGCAGGTTCGATTCCTGCTGGGGCAGCCATATCTGTTAGCGCGGCGCTATAGTGACTAAATCCCCTGCCTGAATATGACTGACTAACTGCTGTTGTTGCGGTATGGCCCAACTACGGTGCTGGTTTACATTTTGCACTGTCAGGCGGATTGGACTGTGTAGTAACTGCCTGATTTCCGGTTGGCTAGGGTGACGCTGTATTTGTATAATTTCCAGAGTGTCACCCACTTTCAGACCCTGAGCGGCCCCCATGTTTAGTGTTAGTTGCTGTTGCTGTACCTGACTAACCTGGCTTAGTAATGGCTGACAGCGCAAGTGCTGTTGCACATCTTCGGCAACAGCATGCAATATGGTGGCGATTTTACTGCCATATGGCATATTCCAGAATGCCTGGCTGTGGCTGTCTGGTGTGTTTGGCTCTTTATAAGGCCAGGGCGCTGCTGTGCGATATTCCTGCTGAAATACTATCTGTTGTTCAAATAAATCATACAAGGTTACATCCAGCGCAAAAAAGCGCTCTTTACTGGCATCTTGCCAAAAGCTATTGGTAGTGTTGCCCATAGATAAATCAGTGATTTGCGCGGTAAGTAAGTATTGACTGCCTTCACTAAACAGTTGCTGTGTCAGCTGATGGTTTAATTGCGCCAAACTGATATGGGTTGCTATTGCACTGACCATGGCAACCGGGCTGTAATCTCGCAGCTGCTTATCCAATTGCTGAGTTGCATCGCGCGGCAGGTTAAATAAATTGCCATGAATAGCATCCTGACGGGGCAGTAACTTAAACGGGCTTAACAGCAACGTTTTACGATAATTATTGCTTTGGCAGTGACGTTGCAGAGGCAGGATTTCAGCTCGCAATGTCACCGTCAGCATGTTCTGACTTTTAGTTTCTGACAGCAACTGCACTTGTTGTATTTCTGAATGGCTGTCCAGCTGGTACTGTTCATTTTGTAAAATACCATTAACCAATTGCTGTGAGGCGCTGAAACTGGCGCCTGAAAACAGGGCTGCGCGTTTTAATGCATCGTTAATGGCAGCTTCACGGGCCTGCACCAGATTGCCGCGCTCCACTGCAGCCTGGCCGCTTACCTCATACCAGGTAGCGAAGCCGGTTTGGCTGAATACTAATAGCAGTATCATGCTGAGTGAATATTTCTTCATACATTAACGGCTCTATTTTGTTGTACGTGGCTGTTGTTTATTACTCTTTATGAAAGCAAATTACGTGCCTATTATCAGCTTGACGGAATAGTGGCGCAATTTTTGCTTTTTGATTAAAAGATACAACCGTTAAAAGAGAACCGCCATGCGTAAAATTATCCTGTTGCGTAGCCTTATTGCATCTATGTTGGCTTTGTCAGCCGTGAGTTGCAGCCAGTTTTATGACCGTCATGTCGAATATGCTGATGTTAAACCGGATAACTACCCGGTGCTAAGGGCGTTGGGCTATGCACCTATAGCGTTGCAATCAGGTGACACTGAGCAACACAAAATGCTGCAGGCGATGAAGGCATCCAAACTTGAAGCCTATCGTGAGCTTACTGAAATGGTGTATGGTCAAAGAATTGACGCAAGCAACAGACTGGGCGCCATGTTGTTGCGTGATGACGAACTGACAGTACAGGTGCAAGGCGTGATACGTGGTGCCAGAGTGGTCAAGACTTATGCCGTTAACGGCACTTACATTACAGAGTTAGAGTTGGATTTTAAACAGGTGCAACATTTGTATCAGAATGTACAGCCAAGACAGACAATTAACCGGGTTCGCTATTTCTAAGCGCTGATCACTCAGGCTTTAATGCCTTTACCTTTACTATCGACGGCGGGCTGGCCCTTGCTGGTATAAGTAAGACCGGATTTACCCCGGCTGGATAACAATTCGTGTTTAAACTGAGCCAGTCTTAACTGGCTTTGTTCCATCGTTAACTGATTCACGTCATTTTGTTGTTTGCATTGCGCCAGTAAGGCGTCGAGTACCGCTACCTGTTGCTTAAAGTCGTCTTGCTCTTTACTTTGCGCCAGTTCGGCGGTGTTAGCCAGTTGGTTGTCTGTTTGCTGGATCAGCTCAAGCAGCTTCACTTTTTCTACTGTTAGCTGTTCGAGGCTGTCTATATCGCGGTTGGCGAGGGCGGCAAGTTCTTGCCGTAATAACGACAACAGCACATCCAGGTGCTGTTGTTGCAGTTGTAACAAAGAGGCAATGCTGTCAGGGATTAGCGTCATTTTTTGCCAAATATTTCGCTTTCAAACTGCACGATACGCCGTGCCAGTTGCTCAACATTGATCTTGTATTTGCCTTCAGCAATAGCTTGCTTAATTTTGTCGACCTTTTCCTGATCGACGCCGCTGCTGTTGCTTGCTTTGTCTGTTAACTTAGCAAATTGTTGCGCTTGCGGTGTAATAGACACTGAATCCTGTTTTTGATTCGCGGTCTGAGTCGCATTTTGCTGTACAGTGGTTTGCTGACGTTGCTGGTTTTGTTCAACCTTGTCAGTTTTAACCTGCCCTGTATTTTGCAGGTTGTTGACATTAATAGCCATAATATGACCTCATTACCTTATTACAGTTCCCTATGCTCAGGTTAGCGGCAGCAGACAGCAAAACTTTAGCATAATTTTTAAAAAGTAATACTGACGCGGTTAACGGCGACGACTTCAGCTTTTACGGTGCGTTTAGACTGTCTGTTTTGTATCGGGATCACATCTCCCAGGCTACCATCAGACATTGCAATTCCTGACGCTGAAACGTCCAGGCCATTATCCCTGATGGCTATTGTAACAACATCTCCTTTGCACACAAGGCATAGATCCTGGAAGGTTAAAATTTGTCCCATCGACAAGGATCTTTTAGTTTTAGCGCCAATAACAGCATTGGCATCCGCCACCAGATTGCCCCGAACAAACCGGCGTGCCCGGCTTGTTGTTTCCAGCATATCGGCTGTTATCATGCTTCCTGTAGAAATGTTTTGTCTAAGCACCAGAGTTGCAACAATTTCATCTATTCTGACCGGGGCATATAACTGCCAGGCGGTGGTGTCGCTGCAGCGGATCACTATAGTGTTTTGCCGCTGTGTTAGTAGCTGCGATAAGCTAAAATCTAATGCCTGCTCACAGTGTTTTGAACCAATACGTGGGTCTAAGCTGCTGATATCTGTTTGATACACTGTTGTCGTGTCGCTTGCCAATTGTGCATCAAGCCATTGCTGCGCCAACGTGGTGAGCTGCTCAGGGCTATAACTTTCCGGTTGACTATAAAGCGGTAGACTACTGCAAAGGCAAAGCCAGATAAGACTATGTCTGATTAAATTTTCGTACTTTTTCATATAGTTTCGGCTATGCTTTAGTTGCTGGTGGTTATAACATACGGCGATAATTTGACGCTAATTGCTATTCCACATCGGATTTAAGCAATTTAGCAAGAATCGATCCGATACGTAGCAGAGGAGCGGCAGATGGCCGGTATTTTAGACGCGGTGAATCAGCGCACACAGTTAGTCGGACAAAATCGGCTTGAGCTGTTGTTGTTTAAGTTGGCAGGCCGCCAACGCTATGGCATTAACGTGTTTAAAGTTCGTGAAGTTCTGCAATGCCCTCCACTTACCGCTATCCCTAAGCGCAATAAATACGTAAGAGGCATAGCCCATATTCGTGGCCAGACTATTTCAGTGATTGATTTAAGCCTGGCAACCGGTGGCCGTGCCATTGACAATACCACAGACAGTTTCATTATCATTGCTGAATATAATCGTTCGGTGCAGGGCTTTTTAGTCAACTCGGTAGAACGGATTATAAATATCAACTGGGAAGCCATTATGGCTCCGCCTCAAGGTACCAGTGGCAAGCAAAGTTATCTGACCGCTGTCACTGAAATTGATAAAGAGCTGGTAGAAATTCTCGATGTAGAAAAGATCCTTGAAGAGATTTCACCTTCACCTACAGCGATAACCAGAGCACTGGATACACAAAGCATTACCGCAGATTTAGGTGACAGGTTAATTCTGATCGCTGATGACTCGGTAGTAGCCCGTAACCAGGTGAAACGGGCACTGGAAAGTCTGGGTGTAAAGATGCATCTGGTGAACAATGGTAAAGAGGCGCTGCACTTTTTAAAGCAGATTGCTGAGGAATGTCAGGAATCGGTAACGGAAAAAGTGGGTTTACTGATTTCGGATATTGAAATGCCGGAAATGGATGGATATACCCTGACGGCTGAGACCAAGCTGGATCCTAAACTTAAGAAATTACATGTTATTCTGCATACCTCATTAAGTGGCGTCTTTAATCAGCAGATGGTTCAAAAAGTCGGCGCAGATGATTTTATTGCTAAGTTTAACCCGGATGAACTGGCTGAGTCTGTTCAGAAGTGGCTGCATGCGGAATAACCTTTAAGGATGAACGGTGGCAAATAAAGATCTACAAGACAAAGAATATGTGTTGTTCCGGGATTTTCTCGAGCAGCAATGCGGTATTGTATTGGGTGACAACAAACAATATCTGGTAAAAAGCCGGCTGGCGCCGCTGATGCAGCGCTTTAGTGTGGCAACTTTGTCTGAATTGGTAAGCAAAACACTAAGCCCCTTTGAGCGCCAATTACGTTCTGCAGTTATTGACGCCATGACAACCAATGAAACCTTATGGTTTCGCGATACTTATCCTTATGAGCTACTAAAAAAGCAGATTTTGCCGGAGCTGGAAAAAACTTGCCGCACCGTCAAAATATGGTCGGCTGCCAGTTCAAGCGGACAGGAACCATACTCTATTGCTATGACCGCCCTGGAGTACCAGCAAAGCAGGCCCGGCGCTTTTAGTCTGGGCGTCAACATACTCGGCACAGATATTTCAAACACTATGCTGGAACATTGCCAGCGCGCTGAATATGATGGTTTGGCACTATCGCGCGGTTTATCGCCCGAGCGGCGGACTAAGTTTTTTGAAGACAGCGGCAAAGGCATGATGCGTATAAAAGATAACGTACGTAAAAATGTCAATTTTCGTCATCTCAATTTACTGGATAGCTACACCTTGCTGGGTAAGTTTGACATTATATTTTGCCGCAACGTACTGATTTATTTCTCTGCTGATGTAAAAGCGAAAATAATTCATCAGTTTTCCCAATCGCTTAACTCTCGCGGCTACTTGTTTCTTGGTGCGTCTGAGTCGTTGTCCAGCCTGAACAGTGATTTTGAAATGATCCGCTGTAATCCGGGTATTATCTACCGCAAAAAAATCTGAATAATATCGCGCTGAAAATTTGGCCTGAGATTTGCATTTGAATTGCCATCGGTAACAGACAGGTGGCAAAAAAATGGCAATCAGTTTTGAAAAAGCATTTGGTATGCACCCTGAAGCCATGCTGGTGCGGGATCGGCGGGCTCAGGTATTGGCAGAAAATATCGCCAATGCAGATACTCCGGGCTATAAAGCCAAGGATCTGGATTTTCAGCAAGCACTGAATAATGCTCAGGCCAGACAAGCCGGTGCCATGCAGCGCACCCATGAACAACATTTCCACATATCTACAGCCAGCCGGCATGAAACCAAATTTCGCAACCCTGATCAGCCTGATACCGGCGACGGCAATAGCGTTGATATTCATCGCGAACGTAATGCCTTTATGCAAAACAGCCTGGAATATCAGGCCAGCTTAGGTTTTCTTAATTCCCGTATTGGCGGCCTGAAAAAAGCCATCACCGGTGGAGGACAATAACCATGGGTGCTTTTAATATTTTTGATATTACCGGCAGCGGTATGACGGCGCAGTCACTGCGTATGAACACCACCGCCAGTAACATAGCTAATGCCAACAGTGTCAGTAGTAGTGTTGAGCAAACCTATCGTGGCAGACATCCGGTATTTGCCGCTGAACTGTCGCAGGCTAAACGTATGCAAGGCGATGCCAGCGTCGGGGTCAAAGTGCTGGGCATTGTCGAATCCGACGCGCCGCTAAATGTCGAGTATGCGCCAAACCATCCGCTGGCGGATGACAATGGCTATATCTATAAGCCCAATATCAACATTATGGAAGAGATGGCGAATATGATTTCGGCGTCACGCTCCTACGAAACCAATGTGCAAACTGCCGATGCTGCCAAGCAGATGGTGATGCGGACACTGCGGCTTGGACAACAGGGATAAGGAGTAGCACATGACTACGGGTGTAAATAACAACTCTGCTCTGGATGGCATGTACTGGGACAACGGCAAAAAAACACCGGATAAAAACAATGGTGCGCTGACCCAGGCCGACTTTTTTGCTTTGCTAACCCAGCAGTTGGCGTATCAGGATCCGACCAAACCGGTCGAGAATGATCAAATGATTGCGCAAATGACCAATTTCACTATGGCAGATGGAATAGGCTCGCTCAATGAAAGCTTCAAGGGGTTAGCCCAAAGCATGACGTCAAATCAGGCGTTGCAGGCGTCTTCTTTGGTGGGGCGCACTGTGCTGACGCAATCGGATGAAATCGTGTTTACCGGCGAAACTTTATCGCGCGGCAATATTGAACTGGACAAAGCCGCGACGCTGATGAAAGTGCGGATAGAAAACGAAAAAGGCGAGCTGGTGCAGTCATTCAGCGTGGAAAACCCGCAAGTGGGTAAAAACGAGTTTATTTGGGATGGTACCTATATGCCTTCAGGCGCAGGTAGTGCTGCTGAAGTAGATGGTGAGGTGTCCGACCGGGTGAAAGCTGGTGTGTATAAAGTCAAAGTTGATGTGAGTTACGCCGATGGGACCAACGCCAGTTTACCGGTAAACGTTTATACCCCGGTCGGTAGCGTCAGCCTTAATGGCCAGGGTGGCAGCATTATGCTTAACCTGCTGGGTTTAGGGCAGGTTAAATTAAGTGATGTATTAGAAGTTTCATATAGTTAAGCGAGCTGAGGTGAATTATGAGTTTTAATATTGCATTGAGCGGCCTGGCCGCGGCGCAAAAAGATTTGGATGTTACTGCGAATAATATCGCTAACGTAAATACTACAGGTTTTAAAGAATCGCGGGCAGAGTTTGCTGATGTGTACGCCACATCAATTTTTGCATCAGGCCGCACCAAAGTGGGTGATGGTGTAACAACCTCAACGGTAGCGCAACAGTTTAGCCAGGGCGCTTTGCAATTTACCAATAACTCGCTGGATTTAGCCATTACCGGTGAAGGCTTTTTTGCCCTGACACCGGATAGGCAATCGCAGGATCTTACCTATACCCGCTCGGGCGCTTTTAAGCTGAATAAAGACAATTTTATTGTTGATAATAATGGCAATTATTTACAGGGTTTCGCTGTTGATGCCGTAACCGGTGAAAACCAGTCGGTTAGCTTAAGCACCACGCAACCAATTGCCATTCCTACATCGGCCGGGGCGCCAAGGGCAACCAACAATATTTTCCTGAGTATGAACGTAGATTCACGCGCGGTTGAACTTCCGAGAAACCCGGGTAACTTTAACCCAGGTGACCGCTCAACCTACACCCATTCAACCTCAGTAACTGTTTATGACAGCTTGGGTGAGGCGCACACGGTAACAACCTACTTCCGTAAAGTTGAGCCGGACGATCCGTTAAACCCGCCAGCGTGGAATGAATGGCAAACCTTTGTTGTGTTTGACGATAATACCGCCATGCCAGCTGCGCCGGCTTATGTTTCGGATCCAACGGCTCCGGGTTATCCTGGCCTGGATTTGAGTGAGTGGGGTAATGGTACCGGCGCTCTGCCTTATGACGGTAATGGCGGTGTCTTTATAGGTGATTCACTGTTTTTTGATCCCAATGGTAATCTGATTTTACCTGCGGTACCGCCGGTGGTGCCGGTGTTAACCACACCGAATTTAACTCTGCCGGCAGAAGCACTCAGCGCTCCTACAGCTAATTATCTGACCAATGGTGCCCAGTACGCCCAGGATGTTACGGTAAATTACCGTGATGCGTCTGGTGTGCGGTTACCAACCCAATATGCCTCAAACTTTGATGTGTCAAACCTGAGCCAGGATGGTACGACAGTGGGCAGTTTGACCGGTGTCGATATTGATTCATTTGGCCGGGTACTGGCCAGCTACAGCAATGGCGACTCGTCTTATCTGGCGCAGGTAACCTTAGTGCGTTTTGCCAATGTACAAGGCTTAAAACAGGTCGGTAATACGTCCTGGAAGCAAAGCATTACTTCCGGTGAGCCTATTGGCGGTCAGGCCAATATAGGTACCTTTGGTGCCGTAAATGCGTCGGCGTTAGAGCAATCAAACGTTAACCTGACAACTGAGCTGGTTGATTTAATCAGCGCGCAGCGTAATTTCCAGGCTAACTCCAGGGCGTTGGAAGTAAACAGCACCTTACAACAAACCGTGCTGCAAATTCGGTAAATACACCTCAGCTGTATTAAACACCACCTGCGGGTGGTGTTTTTTTGTCCTCTGTTTACCCCTTACACCTTTTTGTGGCATCAATTTTGCTTTAACTATCTGTATAAGCCGTAGCAACAGATCACGGAGAGCCAAATGGACCGTCTGCTATATATCGCCATGAGCGGTGCTAAAGAAAATATGAATGGTTTAGCAGTAAGGGCAAATAACCTTGCTAATACCGGTACTGTGGGCTTTAAAGCAGATTTTGAACAAGCGCGCTCTATGCAGGCGTTTGGTGATGGCTTACCCAGCCGGGTATTTTCGCTAACAGAGCAGCCAGGTCAAAACTTTGACGCCGGCGCTATCATCATGACCGAGCGTGATCTGGACGTTGCCATTCAGGGCGATGGCTGGCTGGCGGTGCAAGCTCCGGATGGTACTGAAGCCTATACCCGCGGTGGCAATTTGCAACTTAATGCACTGGGAATGCTGGAAACATCTTCCGGGTTAGCCGTAATGGGAGACGATGGCCCAATTCAACTACCGGTTCCGCTGGCAAAGCTGGAAATTGGTAATGACGGCACCATCAGCGCTTTACCACAAGGTGCACCTGCAGACGCAATCGCAGCAGTTGGCCGCATTAAGCTGGTAAAGCCGCTAAACAGCGAGATGGAAAAAGGCAACGATGGTTTATTCCGCCGCAAAGACGGACAACTTGCCGAAGCGGCGCCAGATGTGAATTTACTCAATGGCGCCATTGAAGGCAGTAATGTTAATGCAGTGGGCGAAATGACATACATGATCAGCTTGCAGCGTCAGTTTGAATTGCAGGTAAAAATGATGAAGAGCGCTGAAGATATGGATCGGCAGCAAGTTCAGTTACTTCGGATCGTAGGTTAATAACCAGATAACGGGTTAAGGCCCGGGAGGCAGCTATGCATCCAGCTTTATGGATCAGTAAAACCGGTTTAGACGCCAAGCAGCGTGACATATCGGTCATTTCCAACAACCTGGCTAACGCCAGTACTGTCGGTTTTAAGAAAAGCCGTGCCATCTTTGAAGATTTGCTGTACCAAAATGTGAATCAGCCAGGTGGTGCGTCGTCACAAAATACGGAGCTACCCAATGGCTTAATGATTGGTGCCGGTACCAAGGTCGTGGCAACGCAAAAAAACTTCACTCAGGGCAATATGATTACTACTGATAACAGTATGGACATCATGATCCAGGGCCACGGTTTTTTTGAAATTCTGATGCCGGACGGCACTATCTCTTACACCCGCAACGGCCAGTTTACTGTTGATGACGAGGGCAACCTGGTCACCTCAGGTGCCGGATACCAGTTGCAACCCAATATAGTGCTGCCGCCGGATGCACAAAGCTTAACCGTTGCGCAAGATGGTCAGGTCTCCGTGCAGCTGCCGGGGCAGGGCGAGCCAGCCGTGCTGGGCCAACTTACGGTAACTAATTTTATCAATCCGGCCGGGCTTGAGCCTGTCGGGCAAAACCTGTTTCGGGAAACCGGTGCCAGTGGCGACCCTGTGCAGGGTATTCCCGGGCTGGAAGGCCTTGGCATTATTGTGCAGGGCGCTTTGGAAACGTCCAACGTCAATGTTACCGAAGAACTGGTTAGCTTAATTGAAAGCCAGCGGGTTTATGAAATGAATTCAAAAGTCATTTCATCTGTCGATCAGATGTTGGGCTTTGCCATTCAGCAGTTGTAATCGGAGGCGTTATGTTACGCATTATTATTGGTGTTGGTTTAGCGGTGGCGTTGTCTGGCTGTGCTGCTTTGCAGGAGCCACAGGCAAACGATCCTTATTTTGCCCCGTTGCAACCAGAAGTGCCAAGCCGGCAACTGGTACAAAATGGCTCCCTGTTTGCGCAGCAGTACTCCAATAGCCTGTATTCCGATAATAAAGCGCGACATGAAGGCGATATTATTACTGTTGTACTGAAAGAGCGTACTCAGGCCAGTAAAAATGCTAAAACGGAAACAAAGAAAGACAGTTCAGCGTCATTTGACCCCATGGTGGGCCTGGGTGGGCGCGATATTTCAGTGGCCGGCAATGTGCTGCAGTTTGGTGCTAATTCAGCGTCAAATTATAAAGGGGATGCAAAAGCCGATCAGAGTAACTCGCTGGTCGGGGATATCTCGGTAAATGTATTGCAGGTACTGGCAAACGGCAATCTGGTGATCCGCGGTGAAAAATGGCTGACGTTAAATACCGGTAAAGAATATATCCGCTTAACCGGCGTTATCCGCTCGCAGGATGTCGATGTCAATAATACGGTTGAATCGACCAAAATTGCCAATGCCCGCATCGAGTACAGTGGCACTGGCTCGCATCACAATGGCCAGTCTCCTGGCTGGTTAAGCCGGTTTTTTAATAGCCCACTGTGGCCATTTTAGGAGCGCGCAAATGAAGCAAATATTAGCAGTATTGTTGCCGCTGGCGTTGATGATGTTACCGGTGCAGGCAGCAAGAATTAAAGATGTAGCCGATATTGAAGGCGTACGCAGTAACCAACTGGTTGGCTATGGCCTGGTAGTGGGCTTGCCAGGTACCGGTGAGCAGGGCGCTTTTACCGAGCAAAGTTTTCGCACTATGTTGACCAATTTTGGTATCACTTTGCCGGCGAATCTGAAAGCGCAAACCAAAAATGTGGCCGCGGTAGTGGTGCATGCTGAACTGCCGGCTTTTGCCAAACCAGGCCAGACGCTAAACGTTACTGTTTCATCGGTTGGCAGTGCCAAAGGACTGCGTGGCGGTACCTTAATGCAAACCTTTTTAAAAGGTCTGGACGGTAATGTCTACGCGGTTGCGCAGGGTAGTTTAATTGTTAGTGGTTTGGGAGCCGAAGGCCTGGACGGTTCGCGTATTTTGGTCAACACCCCAACTGTGGGCAGTATTCCTAATGGTGCTATGGTAGAGCGCGAAGTGGTATCGCCTTTTGCGCAGGGTGATTTTATTACCTTTAACCTGAAGCAATCCGATTTTACGACCTCAAAACGGCTGGCAGAGGCGATAAATGCTTTTATGGGCGCTGATACCGCCTATTCAATGGATGCGACGTCAGTACAGGTACGGGCACCGCGTGATATCAGCCAGCGCGTATCTTATTTGTCGACACTGGAAAATCTGACGTTTGAACCAGGCGATAACGCCGCTAAAATTATTATCAACTCCCGTACCGGTACTATCGTGATAGGTAAAGAAGTACGCTTGTTTCCGGCTGCGGTGACCCATGGTGGCTTAACGGTAACCATAGCGGAAAACCCACGCGTGGTGCAGCCAAACCCTTTGGCTCAGGGGCAAACGGCTATTGAGGAAAATACTATTATCGATGTGCGTCCGGATCAGTCGCGGATGTTTAAATTTGACCCTGGCGTAACACTGGATGATTTGGTGCGCACGGTTAATGCTGTTGGTGCTGCGCCAGGCGATTTAATGGCAATTCTGGAAGCATTAAAAGAAGCCGGTGCTATTCACGGCGAATTGGTGGTGATCTGAAATGGGCCCGGGCAGCAACCAGATGTCTTATCATGACTTAACCAGCCTGCAAAACATTCGCAGCCAGGCCGGTAAAGATGAAAAGGCGGCGTTGCGTCAGGCTGCCGAGCAATTTGAATCGATCTTTTTCGGTATGTTGCTTAGCAGCATGCGCAAAGCCAACGAAGCTTTTGAGGTGGACGGCATGATGAATAGCCAGACCACCAAATTTTACCGTGACATGCATGACAGTCAGATGTCGACAGAATTAGCCAAAAATGGCGCTTTAGGCCTAGCCGATATACTGGTGCAGCAGTTAAGCCCGGCTTTATCTGGCCGCCCAGCGGCAGACAAAAGTGATAAAGCCTCAGCGAATAAAATCAATACAGATTTAATTATGCCGGCTTATCGCCAACCTGCTATCAAAGTAGCTGTTAAGCCAACTGATGGCTCAAAGATGAAGTCTGAACAGACGCAAGCTGATAATCTGTCTGCAGAGACCAGCTGGCAGGTTGCCAGCCCGCTGGATTTTGTGAAACAACTGCTGCCTGCGGCGCAGCAAAGTGCCAAACTGCTGGGGTTAGATCCGCTGGCGCTGGTTGCTCAGGCCGCGCTGGAAACCGGTTGGGGACAGAGGATGATTAAAACAGCCAAGGGCGGCAACAGCTTTAACTTATTTGGTATAAAAGCAAACAACGGCTGGCAAGGAGATACTGCGGTAGTAAACACCCTGGAATACCGCCAGGGCATAGCGCAAAAAGAACAGGCGAAATTCCGCTCTTATGGCTCGTTAGAACACAGCCTGTCTGACTATGTCGCTTTTATCCGCGAAAACCCGCGTTATCAGCAGGCAGTTACAGCCAGCGATGATCCAAAAGCTTATTTTGAACAATTGCAGGTCGCCGGATATGCCACAGATCCGGCTTATGCAAAAAAAATTATGGCGGTGTATCAAAGCCCTGCCATGCAACAGGTGCGATCTGAGCTTAATGAGGCTCAAGAAAATGCACCTAACGCCGATTAATAGTCAACTGACACCCGACAGCGGTGTCGCCGGAGAGAGCAATGTCTGATAATTTACTGCGCATAGGTACATCCGCTGTGTTATCTAACAGCACTTTACTTAGCACCACCAGTAATAACATTGCCAACGTCAATACGCAGGGCTATTCAAGGCAACGCACTGAGTTTGAAGCGCAGACGTTAGGTTTGGGTGTAGGCAAGGGCACGACAGAGCGGCTGGTAAGCGAATTTACCTCGGCCCAGCTTCGTCGCGATACCTCGCAGCTGGCATTTGCCAGTCAGTATACGGCTGAAGCAAACCGGATTGATGGCTTGTTTTCTAATCCGGCCAACAGCATTTCATCGGCAATGAATGACCTGTTTCAAAAATTTCAAACGGCCAATAACGATCCCAGTGCCATCTCGACCCGGCAATTAATTATCAGCAGCAGTGAATCATTAACCGACCGCTTTGCTACCTTATCGAATCTGGTATTGGATCAGGCAACCTATGTTAACCAGCAACTGGATTTAGACTTAACCCAAACCAATTCGTTAATCCGTAATATATCTGAGCTTAATCGCAGTATTGCCGGCTTTGGCCGGGGCGATAATAACCAGCCGCCGCTGGATTTACTTGACAGGCGCGATGAGGCGATGCGCCTGTTGTCAGAAAAGCTCGACATTAAAGTACTCGATTCTGACAATGGTGAAAAACTGGTGTTTATGGCAACTGGCCAGTCATTGGTGGTTGAAAACGGCGAGTTTAGTATTTTAAGTCTGAACGGTGACCCGGACCCGAATGTACGTAATGTACAGCTGAGCCTTAATTCCAAACCTTCGGTTATTCGTAATTTAGGCATTGAAGAAATGGGCGGTCAGCTTGGCGGCTTGCTGAAATTTCGTGACGATTTGTTAATTCCTACTCAAATGCAACTTGGCCAGTTGGCACTGGCAATGTCAGATAAATTAAACACGCAAAACAGGCTGGGCATGAATGCTAACGGCGAGTTGGGTGGGGATTTATTTGTGCTGCCACAAAGCAACGGCTTTGCATTTCAGGGCAATACCGGTGCCGGTACTGTTGCAGTAAGTATTGAACCGGGCCGGGCCTCACAGTTGCCGCCAAATGACTTTCTGTTAACCTTTACTGCACCAAATACGCTGACGCTGGAAGCCACTGACACCTCGGGCAATGTGGTACCGGGCTCGGCGATAACCATTCCAGGCGTGGCGTTTCCGGCAACCCTTAACAGAGAAACGCTGGGCGCCGGTTTTCCGGATATGTATGGTTTATCACTTGTCGTGACAGGCCCGATGAATGACGGCGATCAGTTTGCGTTAAAGCCGCTCTCCAGCGCCGCTCGCAATATTAATCTGGCAACAACCCGCCCGGAAGATATTGCACTGGCTTCGCCGGTACGTAGTCTGGTCGCACAGGATAATCTGGGCAACGGCCAGGTCGATAAGTTAATAGTGTCAAATACCAATCCGGCAACATCGCAGTTTGTTGCACCATCGTCTATTAATGGTGCGCCTTTTACCGTGACGCATATTGGTGGCAATCAGTTTGAAGTACGCGATAACACAAACGCCTTGTTAGGTACGACTGCAGCGCTACCCAATGGCCAGTTTAATAACATTATGGCAGAGGCGGGTTTAGGCGCTTATGGCTTTGATTTTAATATTACCGGCATTCCGCAAACCGGCGACAGTTTTACGATCGAGTATAATACCGGTGGTTTTAATGATAACCGCAATGGTCTGGAGCTGGCCAAACAACAAACCGAAGAGACAATGCGCCGTTACGCGGTAGCGACACCGTCTGCCGATAACAGCGTCAGCTTTAACGAAGCATACGGCACTATGGTAAGTTTTGTTGGCGACAAGACCGCGCAGGCCAGAAACAGCCAGGCTGCAGCCGAAGCGCTATACTCACAGACACTGCAATTAAAAGAATCCTTGTCTGGTGTCAGCCTGGATGAAGAAGCCGCCAATCTGGTAAGGTTTCAGCAGTCTTATGCGGCAGCGGCGAAAATTATTTCGACGTCACAAACCATTTTTGACACCTTGATACAAGCGGTGAGGTAATGTATGCGTATTACGTTTAACAGTAAATTTAATCAGAGTCTGGATGGCATACTCAATACGCAAAAACGCTTGTTGCGCGCCCAGGATCAGATGATTAAAAAGACCAAAATCCTGACACCGGCTGACGATCCTTCCGGCAGCGCCAAAGTGCTTGGTGTAGGTCAAAACCTGTCACAGTTATCTCAGTTTGAGCAAAATGGCATAGCGGTAAAAAATAACCTCGGCGTAGAAGAAACCGTGTTGGCATCTGTCCGCACTGCAATGGACCGAGCCAGGGTGTTGGCTATTGCTGCAGGTAACGGCTCTTATGCGGAGTCTGAGCGCGAAGCCGTCGCATCAGAGCTTGAAGGCATTCAGCAGCAGTTGTTTGACCTGATGAATAGCCGCAATGTTGAAGGGGGCTATTTATTTTCTGGCTTTCAGGATGGCTTGCAGGCTTTTAGTTTAGACGCATCGACAGGCCAGTACGTTTTTAACGGCGACGATGGCCAAAAAGCCTTACAGATATCGCCAGGGGTGACGTTGCCGGTGAACGACAGTGGCAAAAAGGTGTTCGACAGCATTCAGGTGAAACCGCAGCCGACCGCTCCTGTCATCGCAGTACCCGGGCCCACCAGCGCAGCGGTCAATGTCATTAACCCGGACGTGTTTAACAGTTTTTATATCAATAATTATGACAAAGTTACGCCGGCTAATAACACTATCAGCGTTGAGCTGACAGCACCGAGTAACTATCAGATACTGCGCGGTGGTGCAGCTTTGGTACCTCCGGTAACCGGCGCCTACACCTCAGGCCAGCCGATAAACTTTAATGGTCTGGAAATTGTGGTTAACGGCCCGGCTGGGGCTGGTCGGGTAGACTTTGACCTGCCGGCGCCGGAGAAAACCAATATCTTAAATACGCTGACAGAGCTAATGACGGCACTTAGAACACCCGGACCGGTCGATGCAGCCTTTCAGGCCAGTGTCGCCAAAGCGGTCGGTGAAATTGATGATGCCTCTACCAGTGTCGCCTCGGCACGCTCAGCCATAGGCGGGCGTATTAATGTGTTGGATAGTATCAATGGCTCGAACGCTGATCTGGAAATACTGGCTACCCAGTATCAGGCCGATATTGCCGAAGTGGATTTTTCTAAAGTTATTGCTGATCTGACCAAGGAAGAAACTGCGCTGCAGGCAGTGCAAGCTACTTTTAATACTGTTACTAACACCTCGCTTTTTGATTATATCCGCTAATAACCTTTAAGCCGGCAAAAAATTGCCGGCCTATTGTTTGCCTCAGTTTTCTATATAAATCAGATTAAAAACAGACAATTAAAAAAAATTAAGTAAATTTTCTAAAGAATAGTATTGCGCATCCGATAACTAAGTATCAGGCGAATCACAACGCGAAAACAGCATCAGCGTGATTCGAAATCAGATAAGGTAATCGGGAGAAACAGCATGGCTTTATACGTCAACAGTAACATCAGCGCATTAAATGCTCAGCGTCAGTTAATGAACAGCGGTAATGCCCTGGACACCTCATTCAAACGTTTATCTTCTGGTTTACGTATCAACAGTGCTGCTGACGATGCGGCGGGTTTGCAGATTTCCGACCGGTTAGAATCACAAATTCAGGGCTTAAACCAGGGTAACCGTAACGCCAACGACGGCATTTCTTTAGCGCAGACAGCAGAAGGTGCGATGGAAGAAGTGACGGCGATGTTCCAGCGTGTACGTACCCTGGCACAACAAGCCGCAAACGGCTCGAACACAGATACTGACCGTCTGGCGATTCAGGAAGAAATCCGCTCGTTAATGAGCGAAGTAAACCGGGTAGCGAAAGATACCACCTTTGGTGGTCAGAACTTGCTGGATGGCACCTATGCTGCGAGCTTTCAGGTCGGTGCTGATGCAGTACAGACCATCGGCTTTAGCATGAAAACGGTAGGTTCAACCGCAAATGGAGCTAACAGCTTAACAGCAAATGGTGGTTTTACGTTATCGGGCATAGCTGCAATTGCATCTGCTGTAACGGGTAAACCAATGTCAGATGTACTGGGCGCTGCGGGTTTATCCGGGTTGTCGGCGTTAGACACCACTTTTGCACTTGCAGGTGCGGCGTTTAGTGCAGCGAATTTAAATGCGTCAGGTATTTCAGTATCCACTCAGGTTAATGCGCAGTTAGTGTTAGCCAGTATGGATGCGATGATTGCCGTAGTAGATAAGAAACGGGCAGAGCTGGGTGCGGTACAAAACCGGTTTCAGGCGACTATCCGCAACCAGACCAATATCGGCGAGAATTTATCAGGTGCAAAATCACGGATAAAAGATGCCGACTTTGCAGCAGAAACTGCGATGCTGACCCGTAACCAGATTTTACAGCAAGCGACGACGACCATACTGTCGCAGGCTAACCAGCGGCCACAGGCAGCGCTGAGCTTACTGCAAGGTTAATAAGCTAATGCGCAATGCGCGGAGCCCATGAGTTTGAATGGGAAAAAATAAGGTGCCGGCAGCATGGGGTAATGCTGCCGGCTTTTTGTTGCAATGCGCCCGGGCGATGGGGTAATGCCCGGGCGCGGATTTGATAAACGCAATGCGCGGAGGCTACATACATTTATCTGTTAGCCGGCGTTGCCACCAGCTGCATTTATGCATTCATATTTTGTGCCAATAATTTACGTCAGTTTTTTGGCGTCAGTATTTTATTCTCGCAGCACTAAACAGAAAAATATTCTTTTTACAGTTTTCACTAAAGTTTCCTAGCCAAACTCCGATAACTAAGTATCAGACGAATCACAACGCGAAAACAGCATCAGCGTGATTCGAAATCAGATAAGGTAATCGGGAGAAACACCATGGCTTTATACGTCAACAGTAACATCAGCGCATTAAATGCTCAGCGTCAGTTAATGAACAGCGGTAATGCCCTGGACACCTCATTCAAACGTTTATCTTCTGGTTTACGTATCAACAGTGCTGCTGACGATGCGGCGGGTTTGCAGATTTCCGACCGGTTAGAATCACAAATTCAGGGCTTAAACCAGGGTAACCGTAACGCCAACGACGGCATTTCTTTAGCGCAGACAGCAGAAGGTGCGATGGAAGAAGTGACGGCGATGTTCCAGCGTGTACGTACCCTGGCACAACAAGCCGCAAACGGCTCGAACACAGATACTGACCGTCTGGCGATTCAGGAAGAAATCCGCTCGTTAATGAGCGAAGTAAACCGGGTAGCGAAAGATACCACCTTTGGTGGTCAGAACTTGCTGGATGGCACCTATGCTGCGAGCTTTCAGGTCGGTGCTGATGCAGTACAGACCATCGGCTTTAGCATGAAAACGGTAGGTTCAACCGCAAATGGAGCTAACAGCTTAACAGCAAATGGTGGTTTTACGTTATCGGGCATAGCTGCAATTGCATCTGCTGTAACGGGTAAACCAATGTCAGATGTACTGGGCGCTGCGGGTTTATCCGGGTTGTCGGCGTTAGACACCACTTTTGCACTTGCAGGTGCGGCGTTTAGTGCAGCGAATTTAAATGCGTCAGGTATTTCAGTATCCACTCAGGTTAATGCGCAGTTAGTGTTAGCCAGTATGGATGCGATGATTGCCGTAGTAGATAAGAAACGGGCAGAGCTGGGTGCGGTACAAAACCGGTTTCAGGCGACTATCCGCAACCAGACCAATATCGGCGAGAATTTATCAGGTGCAAAATCACGGATAAAAGATGCCGACTTTGCAGCAGAAACCGCGATGCTGACCCGTAACCAGATATTGCAACAGGCAACAACGACCATACTGTCGCAGGCTAACCAGCGGCCACAGGCAGCGCTGAGCTTACTGCAGGGTTAATAGGCAGAGCGTAATGCGCGGAGCCCAATAGTTTGAAAGTAAAAAAGTGTCGGCAGCATGGGGTAATGCTGCCGGCCTTTCAAAAATGCAACGATAAATCTCACCTCTTCCATCTTGCCCAACTAGTTGATTCAAAACAAATAATTTCCCTCTTAAAATAAACTGCAAAAAAATTAAAAAAAATCCTAAAGCTTTAGTTAGTCACGCCGATACAGGTTACAGGGGAACTGTATTAGTGACCTTGTTTTAACCGGATGGTGGGGACCGGATGGTTAAAATCACGATACGTATGCTGTTTAACCGCAGGGGTGGGGTAACCACTGCAGTCAAAGCAGTTCTGTTAAATTTGGAGGCTACATATGGCTTTATATGTCAATACTAACGTAAGCTCGTTAAACGGCCAGCGTCAGCTGATGAACAGCGGTACTGCGCTGGATACATCGTTTAAACGCTTATCATCCGGTTTACGGATTAACAGTGCCGCAGATGACTCTGCAGGTTTACAAATCAGCAACCGTTTATCCGGCCAGATCAATGGTCTGAACCAGGGTATCCGTAACGCCAACGACGGTATTTCTTTAGCGCAAACTGCAGAAGGTGCGATGGAAGAAGTGACCGCGATGTTCCAGCGTGTACGTACTCTGGCGCAACAGGCATCAAACGGTTCTAACACTGACGAAGACCGCCTGGCAATTCAGGAAGAAATCCGTTCATTAATGGGCGAAGTTAACCGCGTTGCAAAAGATACGACCTTTGGTGGTCAAAATCTGCTGGACGGCAGTTACTCAGCCAGTTTCCAGGTGGGTGCGGATGCAGTACAAACTATCAGCTTCTCAATGAAGCAAGTTGGTGGTACGGCTGGCGACAGCGATCATAGTTTGACAGCAAACGGTGGTTTTACACTGTCAGGTATGGCGGCTATTGCATCAGAAGTAACCGGCAAGGCTCTGACCGATGTATTAGGTGCGGCTGGCTTGTCTGGCTTATCAGCTATGGATACTGCTTTTGCGTTAGCGGGAGCGGCGTTCAGTGCTGCCAACCTTAATGCATCAGCCATCTCAGTATCAACGCAGGTAAATGCTCAGCTGGTTATGGCTAGTATGGACTCGCTGATTGCCGTAGTAGATAAAAAGCGTGCTGAGCTGGGTGCGGTACAAAACCGGTTCCAGTCAACTATTCGTAACCAGTCGAATATTGCTGAAAACCTGTCTGGCGCCCGTAGCCGGATCCAGGATGCGGATTTTGCTGCTGAAACAGCGGCATTAACACGTAACCAGATCTTGCAACAGGCCAGTACCACTATCCTGTCACAGGCCAACCAGCGTCCGCAGGTTGCTCTGTCGCTGTTAGGATAAGCTATAGTTAGTTGGCCAGTATCTTGCTGGCCAACAGCTTTACTTTGGAGGTTTTTATGTCTGTGGAGTCATTATTTGCCAAAGACAGCCGCATTGCAGACATGGTAGAAAGAACAGCCACAGCGAAAACTGTGCAATCTGAGCCGGCACTGCAGCAACAGGACGCTATTCTTGCTGATAAATTAACACTTGCTGCGCAAGCTGAAAAAGCGGCGCTAGTAAAAGTTGAACAAACAAGACAAGAAGGTCAAGAAAATCAACCGGAACCTGCGGTATCATTCGATAATAATCAGATCCGGCAAACGCTGGAGCAAATTAACAAAGTTATACCGATAGCTAACACCAGGCTGGTGTTTGAATTTGATGAACTAGGCGACCCGCCAGTCATTAAAGTGATAGATAAAACCAGCAATGAGCTGATCCGCGAAATACCATCGCAAGATTTAGTCAAAGTGGCTAAAGCTTTCAGTGAAATGGCCGATAACTTAACTAAGGCAGGCGCATTGATTAATTTTCAGGCCTGACACGAAACTCAGGAGCATGCTGTTATGGCAACTATCACTTCAGCTGGTGTAGGTTCAGGTTTAGATCTGGAAAGCATCATTCAGGCAACGGTTAATGCTGAAGATTTGCCGCGGATGAAACGGTTTGAAGAGAGCAAAACCCGTTTTTCCGTGCAGCTATCTGGTTTAGGGGCAGTAAAATCAACGTTGTCTGCATTTCAGGACATCATCAAAAAGCTGGCTGATCCGGCAAACTTCAGCAAACGCAGTAATACCATTACGCAACCAGCTTCCGGTGATTTAATCTCCGTGGCCTCTAACAGCAGCGCCACACCTGGTAATTTCAATATTAAAGTAAACCAGCTTGCCCAAGGAAGCCGGGCAACGACTAATGCCGCTTTTACCGCACCTACCGATGTGGTTAGCGCCGCTGGTGGCAAACTGACCATAGCGGCCGGTACTAAAAGCTTTGAGGTGGATGTTGCAGCAGGTGCAACCCTGGAAGAAGTTAGGGCCGCGATTAATGATTCAGCAGACAACTTTGGTGTGTCGGTCAATATCATTAATACCGGCGGTGCCACACCAGAAGCTAAGCTAGTTATCAGCTCAAATGTGAGTGGTACAGGTAACGATTTAACCATCACTAACGACAATGCAGAGCTGGATAATATTTCTACCACGGCTTTTGGTGGCGGAGCAGGTGGCTTAACCATTGCTGTTGCCGATCAGGCCCGGGATGCCATTATTGAAGTCGACGGTATAGCAGTCAGTAGCGAAACCAATATATTTAAAGACGCAGTACAGGATTTAACTATCACCGCGAAAAAAGTCAGCGAAGGTACTGAAACTGCCAAACTGACGGTTGATTATGATAAAACCGGTGTTGAAAAACTTATTGATGAATTTATCGCCGCTTTTAACAATGCGGTTGGTACTATCGAATACCACACCAAAGCCGGTGCCGCTTTATATGGTGACTCGGCGATGCGTGGTCTGAAAAACCAATTGATCAATACCTTATCAACCTCTGTCTCAGGTGCCGGTGGTTTTGAAACACTGTTTGATGTTGGTATTGGTTTAACCAAAGCAGGTAAGTTGGAAAAGTCTACTTTGGTGCGCAGTGTTAATGAAGCGCTAACGTCTGACTATGCTGATGTCGGTAAGTTGTTTTCCGGCGAAACAGGCTTGGCAAAAACCTTTGAAAGCTTTTTAGAAAGTCACCTCGAAACCGAAGGTAGCTTTAAATTTCGTGAAGAATCGCTAAACAAATCTTTGCGGCAAATTGAAGACGATAAAGCTTCACATGACTACAGAATGACGCAACTTGAGGCTGGTTTGCGGGCAAAATACGCCAGTTTAGATGTGTTAATTGCATCGATGAAAAGTTCAGGCAGTTATATTACCCAACAATTAGCTAGTTTACCTGGTTTTACCAGTTCTAAAAAATAAATAGGAGAGCAAGCGCATGAGCGGTGCAAAACTTAAGTTTTATCAAAAAGAGGCTACCAAAACTCGCTTGGCTGATGCGTCTCCCTATCAGATAATCAAGATGCTGATGGCAGGAGTGATGGATAATCTGGCTTTAGCCAAAGGTGCATTGCAGCGTAAAGATTATGAGCAAAAAGCTATATGTTTATCTAAAGCTTCTGCAATTTTGGAATCGCTACGCTCTTGCCTTGACGAAACGGTAGCACCTGAGTTAGCAGCTAACTTGTACGCCTTGTA
This sequence comes from Rheinheimera muenzenbergensis, assembly GCF_036984005.1. Taxonomy (NCBI): domain Bacteria; kingdom Pseudomonadati; phylum Pseudomonadota; class Gammaproteobacteria; order Chromatiales; family Chromatiaceae; genus Rheinheimera; species Rheinheimera muenzenbergensis. Next base: position 367,332 of record NZ_JALAAR010000001.1, on the reverse strand, counting down.
CAGCTACATGATCGAACGCTTGATTGACGCCAGTGTTGAAAAGGACACTACCACCGCTATTGATGAAGTGTCCAATTTATTTCGTGAAATAAAGTCAGCCTGGGATGAAATACCGCTAAGTGCGCAACAAGATGCCGAAGCACAGCGTACGGTGGCGCATGCAAACGTCGGATAAAATTAACGCGGCAGAACAACAGCTTATTGTTGTTTCTGCTGCTGTAGATAAAGCAGATTATGAGCAGGCAACTGAGCAACTCGCCAATCTGATGACCTCCCTTCAGCAAATATTCGTTAACTCAGATCAGCTTGATGCTGCACAGGCTGCCAGGTTGCAACTGCTGTCTGAGCAGATCGATGCGCAACTATCGTTATTGTCTGCGCAACAGCAGCAAATAAAAGATAGCTTAGGCCAGATTGCTGCGGTAAAGTCTGCCAATAAGATAAAAAAAACCTACCAGATTGGCTAAGTTATGACTGAGTTAGAGCAGTTATTGCAACAGGCGGAACATGCCCTGTCGGCATTGATGCAGCAGAACGAGCGGGAGCAGCGATTTGCCAAAGAGTCGCAAAAGCGCTTTGAACGTAACATTCAGGCTCTTGAAAAATACTTCCCTAATATTGCTAAGACAATAAAAGAATATCAGCCACGGGAAGATTTTAGCATTATTGTTACCTCAACCGGCGTTGGTAATTTTATTCCGGCGTCTGTTCCGGTGCCGATTTACTCTGATGATCCGATACAGCAAACCCGTGATCAGCTTGAAAAAAATGAGCAAAAAGGCTACTACAGTTTAACGCAGTACGGCTTTGATATCGCAGATAATGATCAGCGAATTCATAGTCGCTTTATGGCAAAGCTGAGTAATACTATTAAGTCTTTTCGAGAATCGAATCCGGCGAATCTAACCGCCTTACCGGAGCATTTTCCTACTGCTATCTTATTTGGCGTTGGTTTGGGTTTTATCGTCACTGAATTGTTAAACAAACACAGTTTTGATTATATTTATATCAGTGAGCCTGATCTTGAGATATTTTACGCCAGTTTGTTTTGTACTGATTGGGCGTCGATTATTGAAAGTGTAGACGCCGAAGGTGGTACCTTATTTTTACAGATTGGTTTAAGCGTTGAACAGTTTTTCGATTCTGTAAAAAAGATTGCCTCTGATATCGGCGCTTATTCAATTATCCGTGCATTTTGTTATCAACATTATCCATCTGCTGAAGTAAACAAACAAATATCTGCTTTTTTTAATGGCTACTACGAAATTCAATCTGGCTACGGATTTTACAATGATGCTATTACCGGCTTAGCACATTGTTTGATGAACTATAAAAATAAATCCCATTTTTATGTGCCGGTCGTGCCGCGTAAATATCTTGATATGCCGGCTGTAGTGGTAGGCAACGGCCCTTCACTGGATAGTGCTGCTGAAGTGTTAAAGCAGATCCAGGATAACGTCATTATCTTTGCGTGTGGTACGGCTCTGGGGTCCTTGGCACGGATGGGCATTAAGGCTGACTTTCATGTGTTAGTTGAGCGGCCAAGAACCACTTATGACGCCCTGTTACACAGTTTTGATCCCTCTTTCTATGCCGATTTAAATTTGTTAGCCGTTGATGTTATTTATCCTGATGCGGTGGAGTTATACAAATGGGCTGGGCTGGGATTAAAAGGTCCTGAAGCCGCGACAGTCTTTAGCCAGATAATAACACTGGAAGACCATAAAACGTTACTTCCTTCTTTAGCCTTTCCCGGCCCTTTAGTAGCCAACACCGGATTATCCTACGCTTTTACGTTGGGCTTTGGTGAAGTTTATCTGGTTGGTGTTGATAACGGTTACCTGGATGGTAAGACACACTCCGCCAACAGTATTTATGCTAATAACGAAAACTACAAAAAAATTGTAGATAAAGGCGCGCGTATTAAGCTGAAGGGTAATCTAACCCAGGATGTCATGGCGACCAATTTGTTGATGTTAGCGCATAAATTTATGGAAGGCTTGGTTAAAACAGATAAAAAGATTTCCGTTTATAACGTTGGCGAAGGTGCCTATATCGAAGGGGCAATACCGCTAATTGAGGAAGATGTGTTTGTTCGCACAGCACGGGGGCCCAAAGCGGAAGTTGTAGAATCAATTAAAAGCCGTTTCTTTAAAAAGCTTGATTTTAAAGTAGATGATACACGTCTGGCTTTCGATTTATTTGATGAGATTTGTGATCATCTGAATGATATTGCCAGTGAGTCATTTAGTAACAGGCAACAAGCCTCTGACATATTAAAGCGGCAGGCGCGCTATGTTTATGCGTTCCGAAATACCCGTTTTGCTCATTTGTTCCATATGCTAAAAGGCTCTTTACTGTATTACCATTGCCCTATGCTGACACTGTTATACCAGTATGAGGATGAGCAGGTGTCATTAGATTGCTTCACTGCTTTGTTGGCGTTGTGGAAAGACTATGTCAGCGCAATGAAAGTGGACTACCGGCAAAGCTGGAACAAAAAATGTGACTGGGGTATGGATATCGTCTTTGCTAATAAAAATAAATTACAATGAATCGATTTAAGTTGGTTTTCAATGAGTATTCATTGATACTTAAAATATTTTAGATAAGAGTGGTTGAGGCTTGGTTTTAAATTTTATTTAATTTATTTTGTTATTTCACTAGCATTTTTTAAATTCCGTTCTAATATTATATCGTTTCTTTTTGATGAGTATTTTATTATTAGTTAATGGAGGGTTTTGTATGAATAAGTTAGTCCTGTTTTTCCAAAGCTTATTTATGTTATTGGTGACTTGCTGTAGTTTTTATGTGAAAGCTGGCATGATCGGTGATACTTTGACTATTGACAGGCTCTACCCAAATTTAAACTCGCATTATCAACCTTCGGTTGAAACTACCGTGGCTGCAGGAAACTCGGATGCAATCAACGCTTTTTTACACGAGCTGATTGATCCTGAAGACACTAGCGTCACTATTCAATGGATAAGTAGCAGTTATTTTCTAGGTAGCGTAAATGTTTTTGATGGGTATAGATTTACTGGTTTTAGTGAAACAATAAAAAATGTAAAAGTGTCTGATATTTTCAATGTTTCATTGTTTGATCTTGATTTTGGTGATGATTTCATTAACTTGAATTTTGATAGTGCTTTTGATAGTTCGAGTTTTTTAATTTTAGATGTAGAGTTTGCTCCGGCTTCCGTTTCTGAACCTAATTCTATATTTTTGTTTTTTATTTGCTCTTTTGCGTTGATGTTTAATTTAATGTTTCGGCGAAAGCAATATTATAAATCGTTTTCATCTTTTACCTTTAAGTTCTAATGGTTAATGCCGTGCTAGTTTTGTCATGGTGACTATTGAATGACTTTTAGCCACACAGCGTAAAACCATCATCCACCACAATATTTTGCCCGTTGGTAAAACGGGCATGATCTGACAGTAAGAAAGCTATAGCGCCGGTTACATCTGCTGCATCTAGCATGCCTTTACCCAGTGTTTTGGCTTGATACTTTTGCAAAAACGGCTCGGGCTGACTATCCAATATACCGCCGGGGCTGACCAGATTAACGCGAAAGCGGCTGTCGGCAACATAGGCCGCTGCGTATTTGCTCAAGTGGATTAGCGCCGATTTAATTGCCGCATATTCAACCGGCATTGTCATGCTGGTGTTGGCATAGACGTCAAATCTTGGCGCAACGACACCATATACCGATGCCAGATTCACCAGTGAAAACTCACGCGGCTGTTGTCTAAAGTAAGCGGCACATTGCTGCATAAACAAAAAGGCACTGCCAAGGTTAAGCGATAAATTGTCATTAAAGCTTTGCAGGCTGACATCGAAAAAGTGCTTGCCGTAGCTTTTGTTACGCGGATAGCTGCAATTGACTGCGCCATCCGGCTGATATTTCAGCAGTAATGCCTGAATGGCATCGGCGTCTTGTATATTCAGTGTTGCCAGCGTGAGCTTTGGGATATCAGTCACAACGCCATCATCTTGCAGGCGCTTTTGCAGGTTTGCAGTGTCTAAATCACTGGCTATTACTGCGGCACCCTGTGCCAGGCAGGTTTTTACTACTGAGCGGCCAATCAGCCCGCCAGCTCCGGCTATTAGCACCGTTTTATTATTCAGCATCTTGTTCAACCTTCAGAATGGCCTCTGCCAGCATAAAATCGTAAATATCGTCTATGTCTACCGCGCGCTGCTTTGGCACCTCAATACTGGTGATGCGGCCGCTAAACAGCGCATTGTGCTGCAGAATAAAGTCTGGCCTGGCGGCGTAAACCACTGTGGTTATATCGTAAACAGCCGGCGCATCCTGCCGGCGGTGTACGCCATTGGGTAGCTGGCTGACCAGTTGCACCATGCCATCATCGGTGCGTGTCACCATATTAAAATAGGGGTTGCGGTTGGCCGGTGTTACCGCCAGGCATAAATCTGCATTGCTTTGCCGCAGTTGGTAAATAGCGTTGCTAACATCCTCAGCGCTTCTAAGCGGGCTGGTTGCCGGCAGGCTGACAAAGCTATCAAAATTGCCATAGTGTTGCTGCACATAAGTAATTGCATGCTGCCAGGCTGCCCACTCGGGGGCCGTGTCGCTGGCAAGCTCCGCCGGGCGCGCTATTACTGTGGCACCGGCCGCTAAAGCGCTATTAGCAATTTCATCACAATCCGTTGAGACAAAAATCCGCGTAATGTCAGCAACCTGCTTTGCTACGTCAATGGAGTAGTGCAGTAGCGGTTTGCCAAGTAGCGGTTTTATATTTTTGCCGGGTAAACCTTTTGAACCACCCCTGGCAAAGATAAAGGCAACACAGGTCATAGTGTCTCCACTGGTGCGATGGTTTTTACCTGCTCAATAAGCTTAATCAGCGATGCGGCGCTATTCAGGGCCGCTTTGCAGCGATTTTTTTGCTGCACTTTTTGCCAAAAGGCTCTAAGCATATCGAGGTACATGCTGTTTTTGTCGTAACTGTCGTCCTGATACAAGACTTGCTGTTTGTCGTGTTGATATAAGTGCACCGTGTTAGAGACAAGATCCCACTCTAAGCGGCCGTGCTGGGCAATAATACTGCAACGGCGAAATGCATGTTGCTGCAAAAAATCCAGATGGACAAATGCGCTGACATTGTCGGCCGTAGTTAAGAACAGTTCGCTGATATCTTCAACATCGAGCTCAAGTAAACCACTTTTACGGTTGCGGGCAGAACGAAGCGTAAGAGAGCCAAATAACCATTGCAGGTAATCCAGCTCATGGCTTAGCTCCAGCAGGGCTCCGCCACCTAGCGCTTGCCTGGCAGACACTGATTGACGGTAATCTTTACCCGGGCGCCAGTGTGGCAGGTACTGGCCAACCTGAGCGATGACACTAAATATCCTGCCAAGGTGGCCGTTTTCCAGTATGGTTTTAAGCTGCTGTGCAGCCGGTAAATAACGCAGGCAGTAACCAACTTCAATAATACTGTCAGGGAAGTTTTGTGCTATGGCAAGCAACTGTTGGGTTTGCTCTGCTGTAGCCGTGAGCGGCTTTTCAACCAAGACGGCGATGCCGGCCGCTAACAGCTGCTCGGTATGCTGTTGATGCAGACTGGCCGGTGATGCAACTATTACAAACTCAGGCTGTGCACTTAATAACTGCAGCATACTGCAGGCAGTGACATAATCAGGCAACGTGTTACTGGCGGTTGCATTGGCTGCAGCGCTGGCACTAACAGCCAGCAAAGCGGCATCTGGAAACAACAGATGCAGGTTTGCCAGATGGCGCAGGCCAATGTTGCCTAAACCAATTACCCCAAGTTGCATTAATGCAGCCCCAGATTGATCACATCAATTTGTGCCCGCTGGTAATCGTCCATCCGGCCGATATCCAGCCAGTATTCGTGAATAGGGAACATCAGCACATTCTTATCGTTGCCGATATTTTGCTCAAGTAAAGTAGGCATATCAATACGCTGATTGGCTTTCACCTGTTTGCGTACGGCTGGTGATACAACATAGATACCGGCATTAACAAACAACCGTTGTATCGGTTTTTCCACCATGCCGGTAACCTTGTTGCCTTCACCGTTGATGACACCGAAGGGGATTTGGTATTCGTAATCGCGCACACACATGGTGGCATCGGCCTGCTGTTTATTGTGAAACTGCAGCAATTGCTCAAAGTCTATCGTGGTGAGCAAATCACCATTCATCAGGATCAGCGGTAAATCCGGTACTGAATCCGGTAGTAGCCCCAAAGCACCACCGGTGCCGAGCGGTTCCTGCTCGTAAATGTAGGTAATGCTGACATTCCAACGTGAACCATCACCAAAATACGCCTGAATTTGCTCTGGCATATAGTGTAAAGAGATATAGAAATTGTGAAAGCCGGCACGGATAAAGCTGTTTAAAGCGATCTCGAGGATCGGTTTATCGCCTACTTTTAGCATGGGTTTAGGGCAGGCATCGGTAAGGGGTTTTAACCGGCTGCCAAAACCTCCCGCCATTAAAAATACCGGGTTGTCATACAAGACAGCATCTTCAGCGGTTTGCAGTGTCTCCAGACCAACGACTTTACCGGCTTTAATCAGCGGAATTGACAGCAGTTTTTTCCGCGTCATCAGCTTTACCAACTCACGACGGGGCGTACCATACTCAGCCGTCAGCGGCGAGGGGTTCATCACTTCGCTTACTGTGCTTTGCAAAGTACAGTTACGTAATAAGCCGCGGCGGATATCACCGTCGGTAAGAACACCGAGTAAGGTGTCAGTGGTGTCTACCACCAACGCGATACGCAGCGCTTCTTTATCCAGCAATAACAGCGCATCGCGGATGCTACTGTCAGGAGCAATGGCAGTGTTTTTCCAGCTGGTACTCATCATGCAGCCTCATTCAATTTTAATGACCGACTTAGCGCCATAAATTTTCTGATTATCTAGCAAGTTACGTACCACGGTACTGCCTGCAGCAACAGTGGTATTGTTACCAAGTTTAAGCCCTTGTATCACGGTAGCCCCGGCGCCAATGTAACTGTTTTCACCACAACAAACGCCACCACACAAGATAGCGCCGGGGCTGACAATAGTATGACGCTCCAGTACACAGTCATGTTCAACCAGGGCACCGGTGTTGATAATAACGTTATCGGCAATGTTGGCGTCAGCATTAATAATAACGCCAGGCATAATTTGTACGCCCTGACCCAGCGTGCAATGAGGATCTATCAGCGCATCACTGGAGATAACCGAAGCAAAGCGGTAACCCAGGGCAGAGAAACGGTTAAATATTTCATTGCGGGCACTGTTGCCCGGCAAAGCGCCTACACCATTTATCAGCAGCGTTTGCTCTGGTGGATACTGCAATACCGCACTGTCATCGCCGAGAAAGGGGATAGAAGCAAAGATAGCAGATTGTGGTGGCTGCAAGGCACAGACACCCGAGAGCACAGTTTGCTGCTTAACAAGAATGGACAGCAGCACTTTGGCATGACCTCCGGCGCCAAGCAGGATCAGATGCTTAGTCTGCAAGCAAGTCTCCTTCATTAAAGTCACTTTTGGCAACAGTGCCTAACAGCTCCCAGTAGCGCTGTGGGCTGATTCCACTGCCAGGTCTTTTACAGGCAATATGAGTGGTAGTCAGGGTTTCACCTGCGCGGATGGCACAAGCCGCCACCAGGCTCTTGCGGGCAACGGCTTTATTGGCAAGCTCTGACGGTGCCGGGCGTTTAATGCCATCACCCAATGCTATATTCACCTCACGTATGGCACTCACCATAGCCGTTAGCTCTTCAGGCTCCAGTGAGGCCTTGTGATCAGGGCCGGGCAGAGTTTTATCCAGCGTAAAATGTTTTTCTAGTACTGTAGCGCCGCGGGCAGCAGCGGCTATGGCAATATGTATCCCCGCGCTATGATCTGAATAACCTACCGGCAGACCAAAAGCTGCAGCCATTGTATCCATCGCTTTTAAATTAATATCGGATGCTGGTGCAGGGTATTCTGTCGTGCAGTGCAGTAAAGTGACTTTCTGACGCAAAGCTCGTTGGCCTTGCTCGCTGGCGTATGCCTGATTAAAAGCCAATTGTGATGGTTTGATATCGGCAGCTGCCGTCAGACCAAACGCAATAACACCCAGTGCTGTTTCAATTTCTGCCAGATTAGCCATACCGGTTGATACTATCAGTGGCAAGCCGGCTTTGGCATGTTGCAGCACAAAAGGCGCGTTGGTAATTTCACCTGAGGGCAGTTTCAGCCGGTTTAGTTTAAGTGGCCCGAGTAAAAACTGCAGGCTTTGCTCATCAAAGGCGGTAGATAAAAAGCCGATACCGCGGCTGGCGCAATATGCCTGCAGCCGTATATGAGCATCGTGACTTAGCTCCAGCCGGCGCAACATTTGCAATTGCGACTCGGCCTGGCCGGTATTTTTGCGCTGATAGCTGGCTTGCTGTGCGCCGGCAGTGGCTAACGCATTAGCGTTAAAGGTTTGAAACTTAACAATGTCGGCCCCGGCAGCTACCGCCGCATCTACTAAGGCAAACGCCAGCTTTTCGTCACCATTATGGTTAACGCCGGCTTCGGCAATAATCAATGTCATAAGGCGGCTCCGGGCAGATCATAAAAGGGTTTTACCGGATCAAACTGCAGTTGTTTAATCAGCTGTATAATTTTGCCGCTGGTATTGCCCTGGCCATACGGATTAGTAGCACTGTCAGCAGTGCTGTTAAGAGCCGTTGCAATACCGTGCTGAATAGCCTCAGTATCAGCCCGGCAATGCAGCACAGACGCCGCCGCCAGCCGGCCTTGTTGCCGGCTGCCAATGTTTACCGTGGGCACATTAAACGCCGGTACTTCAATAATTCCGCTGGACGAATTGCCAATAACGGCAGCGGCGTGTTTCACTGCACTCAGGTAGCGTTGTTGCCCCAGTGACTTTATCGCCAGCACCCGTGTTGGCTGCGCGGCGGCATAATGTTGCAGACGCTGAATAATTTGCCTGCCTCCTTCATCGGCATTTGGGTAGGTCAGGATGATCTGGTGATCTTTAAACTGGTCCAGCGCGTTTAGCAGGGCATCGAAACTGGCCAGTGGCGGTTCATCTGCCAGCGTAACCGGGTGATAAGTAACGACAAAATAGGGCTGCTGCAGCTTAAAGCTCAGCGCTTCGGCTAGCTGTGGCAGACTGAGCAATTTGCTGCGGCTCAGGTGGTCTAAACCTATAGCTCCGACGTTATGCACCCGCTCGGGCGCTTCGCCCAATTGAATCACCCGCTGGCGATATGTCTCAGTGGAGGTCGCATGTAGATAACTGAGCTTGGTAATGGCATGGCGGATAGCGTCATCGGTTGCGCCTTCAGTAATTTCGCCGCCGTGTATATGCAGCACAGGAATTTTCATTAACATAGCGGCCTGCGCCGCTGCCAACGTTTCAAAACGATCGCCAAGCAGCACCAATACATCAGGCTTTAATCGTGACAAACTGTCCGCCAGACCAATCAATGCCAGCCCCATACTCTTTACCGTGCCAACGCTGCTGTCAGATGACAGCAGCATTTCAATTTTCTCAGTGATGTCAAAACCATCTTTATCGATTTGCTGATAGGTGTTTCCAAACTCCGGCGATAAATGGCTGCCAGATACGATAAGTTGCAGCTGTAATCCGGCATCGGCTTTTATGTCGTGCAGCAGCCAGTACAGCAGGCCGTATTCGGCCCGGGTGGCGGTAAATACGGCAACTTTTTTCGCCATTACTGGGCCTCCGGTACACTGCTGGGTAAATTAATCAGCCGCAGTGCCAGCTCTTCAGCACATTGCAGCGGGCCGCGCACTGCATGTTTAAACGCTGGCAGCTGGTGCATTAGTTGCCATACCGGCCGGGTCATTACACCGGCGTCATTACTGTGCTGCAGTAAGTCGTCGCGACGTTGTTGATCCGGACAAAGCACGGCGTTTAACCAGAAGTTGGAGCTGCACTGTGCCGGTTCATCTATAAACTGGTAGTCGGACCCGGCAAAAAAGGCTTTGTAATGCATAGCAAGTTCACGTTTTTGTTGTAAAAAGTACTCCAGTGACTCCATTTGTGCACAACCAAGCGCTGCGTTTAAGTTTGGCAAGCGGTAATTGAAGCCGGGTTCATCATGATAAAACTGCCAGCGATGAGCCACTTTGGCCGTGGTGGTAAGGTGTTTAGCGCGGCTGCCATCTGTCGCGCTGGCACACAGCAGCATACCGCCACCGCCGGTGGTAATTATTTTATTGCCGTTAAAGCTAAGCGCGCCAAAGTGGCCCAAAGTGCCGGTATGCTGCCCTTTATAAAAGGAACCCAGACTTTCAGCGGCGTCTTCGACCAGTATCAGTTGCCATTGCTGACAGATCTGCAGCAGTTCATCCAGTGCTGCCGGGTGGCCAAAGGTATGCATTGGCATGACGGCCTTAATACGCTGGCCGTTGCTTTTCAGGTAGCAGCCTTGTGCATCAGTGGCGGCCTGTTGCTGCAGAAAGTTCAGTAATGCTTGTGGGCATAGCGACAGCGTAGTGGCGCTGACATCAACAAATACCGGTTCTGCGCCCATATGGTACAAAGCATTACAGGTAGCAACAAAGGTAAGTGGCTGGGTTATCACCAAATCGCCGGCTTGCACGCCAGCCATATAAAGCGCGCTATGCAGGGCTGCAGTGCCATTCACCGTTGCCACGGCTTTACCGCAGCCGGTAAAGTGTTCAATTTGCTGCTCAAATTGATCCACGTATTTGCCTACACTGGAGACAAAGGTGCTGGCAATGGTGTCGGCCAGATAGCGTTGTTCATTACCAATAAAACGTGGCGCATGCAGCGGAATGGCGGCATTGGTTTGATAAAGCTGGCGCACAAAGTGAATAATTTTAGCGTTCATTAACAGCTCAGGCTCCACGGTTACATTTTGCTGTCCAGATAACGGCCGGTTTCTTTGTGGCCAAACTGTGGCAGCATCTGCTGAAATAACTCGACTAAATCCGCTTTTGTCCATTGCTTTGCCTGCTTTAGCGCGGCAATACGTTGTACAAAGTGTTGCAGAATGTCAGGCTGCGCCTGCGGCAGATTTTTAACAATACCTAACTGAGCAAAACGTTGCATATCTAAGCGCTCGTCGGCGGTGAAAAACTCTTCAAAGTCTTTTTCGCCGGTGGTGTCGCTGCTGCCAAATACACAAGGCCATTTGTTTGCTTTGCTTAGCGGCTGCACCTGTTCACGCGCCTGCTGTTCGTTGTCACACACCACGGCACTATAGCCACGTTGCTGCAGGTATTTCAGTGCTATGTCTGCAAAAGTGATCAGGTGCAGTTTTTCACTCAGTTTAGGAAAGAAAATATCGCCGTTATCGCCGAAAATGCATGACATCAGGCACAGTTCACCGGATTCTTGTGGCGTAACAAAATACCGTTTTATATCGTTAGGAGCGGCTATAGGTTGTTGTTTTTCCAAACGTTGATTAAAGCCATGCAGCAAAGAGCCATCAGAAAATGCCACATTGGCAAATCGTGCTGTTGAGATACACAATTCTGTGCTGTGATGCTGCAAAAACAACTCCATGATGCGCTTGGAGGCACCCATCATGTTAACCGGATTCGCTGCTTTGTCGGTAGACACGCAAAAATACTTTTTACAGCCGTGTTGTTTAGCCAGCCTTATGGTTTTATCGGTATTGAGTATATTGACCTCTATCATCCGCATCAGGGTGTAGGGGTCTTTTTCGCTACGCACATGCTTTAGTGCAGACAGGTTTAGCACATAATCGTACTGACCGTCTGCCGCATAAAAGGCATCAAATTCTACCGAGCCGATGTCCAGTGCGAAGGTCTGAAAATCGCCGTTGATATAGCCCAGGCCTGAGCGGATATCCCGCACCAGTTCAACCAGGTTATTTTCACTAATATCCACGACATGCAGTTTTTCCGGCTGGCGGCGGAAGATTTCTTTGCAAACGGCCTGACCAATGGAGCCGGCGCCACCTAATACCAGAAAACGGCTGTGCGACACAGCTTGGCTCAGTCTGGCTTCGTGGCTGGCAATATCGTCAGTAAATAAAGGCTGGCTGCGGCCTATCAGCGCTAAAATATCTGTCACCTATGGGTCTCCGCGAGGCGATAAAACGGTGTGCTTAGCCGTTGTATCGGCGCTACGGGCAAAAACTTAACTGTTTTGCCCTGATTTACTCAGATGCTATATCAACTATATCAGGCATTTAAATAACATTCTGCTTTAAATCTGCCGCTATGGCTGAAAGGCTGGGGGCTAACAGCTATAATACAGAAACGCGATTAGGTATGGCTGGCCTAGCCATATCAACCGCCGTGTAGCAGATTAATTCACGTAGCGGAGCAGATGATGAAAATTGGCAATCAACCCCAGGGGCAGGAAAGGCTGAATAACTTACTGCAAACCCAACAAAAGCAAGCCGAAAAGCTGGCCAGTGCCAAACGGATTAACAGCGCAGCAGACGATGCTGCCGGGCTGCAAATAGCCAACCGGCTAACCAGTACAGTAAATGAAGCGGTGCAAGGGCAACGCAATTTGTATGATGGCATAGGCCTGGCGCAGGTATACGAGCAAAGCCTGCAAAACATAAATAATGATTTAACCGAAGTAAATACGCTGGCAGTAGCTGCTGGCAATGGCATTTACACTGACGCCGATCGACAGGCATTGCAGCAGCAGGCGCAGGGGTATCTTGATAACGCGCAAAATACGCTGCAAACCGCCAGTTTCGGCGGTGTGTCGCTGTTTAACGATAAAGATATTGCCTTTAACAGCGGCCAGAGCAATCTAAACCTGAAGGTTGAAGATGTTGGCGCAGCGCTGACATCGCAAAATGTGTTTAGCATTGATCTCACCACGCAGGCCGGCGCTGCCGCCGCGAATACAACGCTGACACAGGCCACAGAGTATGTCAGCGGCTTGCAAGCTGATGCCGGTGCCAGCATTAACAGCTTTGCGGCGCAGGCCCGCAATCTGAATAATCAGCAGATTAATCAGGCGCAGGCCAGAAGCCGCATAGAAGATGCCGATTTTGCTGATGCCAGCGCTAAAAAAGCCTCGGCCGATGTGCTGGCAAATGCATCCATCGCTGTGCGCGCCCAGGCACGGATCAGTCAGGAGCAGACGCTGCAGTTGCTGGCTTAGCGCGGGTTGTACGCTATTTTTTTGACGCAGTGTCAAAAAAATAGCGTTTTTCCTTGCAACAGCGCGCCCGGTTAGTACAATGCTGGTAAAACATAATAAAAAGCATTGGCATGGCGCAAACACCGTTACTGTATATTGTTGATGAACTGTCAGAACGCAGCAGCCGCTTAAGCACGGTACTGGGCTTTATTAATGAGCCGCACCAATGCATCAGTGCTGCGCAGCTGCAGCAGCGTTTAGCCGCAGCTGAACCTGCGGTGGTCATGTTGGGCGCTTTGTCGCAGCATCAGGCTGACAGTTTGATCCAGGCTTATCCTGCCACGGCGTTTTTACTGCTGGGTGAAACACAAAAACCACTGTTGCAATATGCTAACGCCGTTGGTTTGCTGGCCGAACCCTTTGCATATACGTCTTTGACACAGTTGTTGCGCGATAGCCAGCAGTACCATCGTTTGTTGCCATTGCAACGCCAGGACCACAACACAAAATTTGACGGCATGGTGGGTAATTCCGATGCCATGCAACAAGTGCGCTTTTTAATCACTCAGGTGGCAAAAACCGATGCCAACGTATTAGTGCTGGGGCCTTCCGGTACCGGTAAAGAAGTGGTTGCCCGCAATATTCATTTATTATCGCATCGTGCTAACGGACCGTTTGTACCCATTAATTGTGGTGCCATACCGGCAGAGCTGCTGGAAAGCGAGCTGTTTGGTCATGAAAAAGGCGCCTTTACCGGTGCTATTTCAACCCGCAAAGGCCGGTTTGAACTGGCGCAGGGCGGTACCCTGTTTTTGGACGAAATAGGCGATATGCCGCTTAACATGCAGGTGAAGTTGCTTAGGGTACTGCAGGAACGGACTTATGAACGTGTTGGCGGTACCAGTGCTATAAAGGCCGATGTTCGCATAGTAGCGGCCACCCACCGTGACTTAGAGCAAATGATAGCCGCGGACAGTTTTCGCGAAGATTTGTACTACCGGTTAAATGTGTTTCCAATCGATACGCCGGCCCTGGCTCAGCGGCCGGAAGACTTGCCGCTGCTGGTGCATGAACTGATGCGCCGGCTTAACAGCAGCCACGAAGCCCAGGTGAAGTTTACCGAACATGCAATGCAAAGTATGCAACTGCACAGCTGGCCGGGTAATGTGCGCGAGCTGGCGAATTTGCTGGAACGGATGGTAATAATGTATCCGGATCAGGTGGTAGATGTGGCTGAGTTGCCACAAAAATACCGTCATCTGGATGTCGACAGCTATGTGCCGCAGTACCCGGAAAGTTTGCAAGAGCGCGATTTACTCAATGAAATGTTTCAGGGCGCGGATGATGATGCCGACGACGCTAGCTATAGCACAGACTATAGCGACGACGCTGGTATACAACACTTACCGGAGCAGGGACTGGATTTAAAAGAGTATCTGGCTGAACTTGAAATTCGTTTTATTTCGCAGGCATTGGAACGGCACGAGTTTGTCGTCGCCCGCGCTGCTGAAGTATTGGGATTGCGCCGCACAACCCTGGTGGAAAAAATGCGTAAGTATAACCTGGGTAAAGAAGAGTAATTGCCTCTGTCAGTGATTTGACACATCTAATGGTTTGAAATAAAACAACTTTTTAATGGCATAAAGTCTGCATTGTACGTCCAGGATGTTTTCCCCGGGGGTATGTATGACAACGGCCAATGCTTACGAGCTGTCGCCAGCTGGCCAGAGCCGTCAGCGACACTATACGACAATACAGGCTGACGCTGCCGGCACACTGCATTTAATTCACAGTGAACTGCAAGATCCGGTACTTAATGCACTGCCGGCGGCGGTGATCCTGCTGGATCAGCGTGGTATGGTGTATCAGGCCAATCCGGCGGCACTTAGCATGCTGGGTGAACCTCTAGTGGGCCAATTGTGGTTCAATCTGATTAAACGCTGTTTTCGCCCGCGCAGTGATGATGGCCTGGAAGTGTCACTACAAGATGGCCGCAGGGTAAAGCTGGAAATCAGCGCTTTACTAAGTAAAACGGCCTATACCCAGCCGGGGCAGCTCATTATGTTGACGGATCTTACCCAAACCCGGCAACTGCAAAGCCGGCTTAGCCATATGCAGCGGTTGTCTGCGCTGGGCAAGATGATGGCGTCGCTGGCTCATCAAATTCGTACACCGCTGTCTGCTGCCTTGCTATATGCGCAAAACCTGGCTAACCCGCGTATAACACTGCAACAACAGCAGCAGTTCCAGCATAAGCTGCAATCCCGCTTACAGGATTTAGAACAGCAATTAAATGATATGTTGCTGTTTGCCCGGCCTGACAGTGCTCAGGCTGTTAGTGTTGTTAGTACAACCGAGCTGGCGGCTGCGGTGCAGGCGGCTGCAGAAGCCTGCATTAGTGCTGCTGGGGCACGGCTAACGGTACAACTGCCAGAGCAGCCTCTGTACATTTTGGGAAACCAGAATGCGCTGTGCGGTGCGTTGATGAACCTGATCCAGAATAGCTTACAGGCTGCAGGCGCAGCCGCGCAGATTGCATTGGGTATGGCAGCAGATAGCGATAAAGCCGGTTATCTCAGCATCAGTGTCAGTGACAATGGCCCGGGCGTACCTGCACAGCTACAAGCTGATTTGTTCGAGCCCTTTGTTACCGGGCGCGCCGATGGCAATGGCCTTGGCCTGGCGGTAGTGCAGGCTGTGGCAACGTCACATCAGGGCTCGGTGCGTTATAGTGCCGCTGCTGACGGTGGAGCCTGTTTTCAGCTCACACTGCCGCAGCATCAGTTAAAGCAGACGCAGGGGGACGTGCTATGACACAGCAGATACTGTTGGTTGAAGACGATGCCGGTTTACGCGAAGCATTACAGGATACGCTGCAGCTGGCGCAATATCAGGTGTTAAGTGCCTGCAGTGCGGAAGAGGCATTGTTGCTACTTAAACAGCATAAAGTGCAGTTGGTTGTCAGTGATGTGCAGATGGCCGGTGTATCGGGTTTAACGCTGCTGAAAACCCTGCGTGAGCACTATCCCAATCTACCGGTATTAATGATGACGGCTTATGCCACAGTGCAGGCGGCAGTAGAAGCTATCCGGCTTGGGGCTGTTGACTATCTGGCCAAGCCATTTTCACCTGAAGTGCTGGTAAGCACGGTGGGCCGTTATGTTGTAGCAAATACCGCCTCTAATGTTGAACCTGTAGTTGCCGCACCGGCCAGCAAGCAGTTGCTTGCCCTGTGCGCCAGAGTCGCGAAAACCGATGCCAGTGTCATGATTAGCGGGCCCAGTGGCTCAGGCAAAGAAGTACTGGCGCGTTATATTCATCAGCTATCAGGCCGCAGCAGTGGCCCTTTTGTTGCCATTAACTGCGCCGCGATACCAGAAAATATGCTGGAGTCTACCTTGTTTGGCTATGAAAAAGGCGCCTTTACCGGTGCTATAAACGCCTGCCCGGGTAAGTTTGAGCAAGCCCAGCAGGGCACTTTGCTGCTGGATGAAATTACCGAAATGGATTTGAACCTGCAAGCCAAATTGCTGCGGGTATTGCAGGAGCGGGAAGTTGAACGTTTAGGCGGTCGCAAAACCATTAAACTGGACGTACGCATTCTGGCAACCAGCAACCGGGACCTACGCCAGGCCGTAGCCCAGGGCCGCTTTCGCGAGGATCTGTTTTACCGGCTGAATGTATTTCCGCTGGCGTGGCCGGCACTGAGTGAACGGCCAGAAGACATTATTCCGCTGGCCTGGCATTTACTGGCGCGTCATGCTGCAGCATCTGGCCGGCCCGGTGCCCGCCTGACGGCTGAAGCCGGGCAATGTCTGGCGCAATATCACTGGCCGGGCAATGTAAGGGAGCTGGACAACGTAATGCAGCGGGCGCTGATCATTGCCAGCAGCGACGACATCAGTGCTGCCGATATCATGTTGCAGCAACTGGATCTGGGCAGTGTTGCAAGTCAGGTAGCCGCTGTGCCGCAGGCGGTGGCACTGCAGACAGCAGAGCCGGTAGCGGAACCTGAGACAGAGGAGTGCGATCAGGCCAGCTTTAAACAAAGCGTACACCAGCAAGAGCATCGCATTATTCTGGCAACGCTGCGCGAATGTGCGTACCGGCGTGCCGACGTGGCACGTAAGCTTGGTATTAGTGATCGCACTTTGCGGTATAAACTGGCACGAATGCGTGAATCGGGTATCGATATTCCCGCCTGATGCCAACTTCAGCCAATTAAAAGCCCTTAGTTTGTTAAAGTAAGGGCTTTTTCATTTAAAATCATCACTTTAAAAGTGGCATAACTCCTGCTTTATCCTGTTTACTATTTGCTACAGCAAAATTTTGACAGGTGACGCTATGAATATTAAAGGTCAGGCTCTTTACGCCGAAATGCAGTCGCTGGCCGGCCAGGCCAGAGCCGTGGGTAATGAGCTGAAACTGCAAAACAATGCTGAAGTTAACCCTAGTCAGTCTGATTTTGGCAGCATGTTTAAAGACGCACTAAGCCATGTCAATGGCTTGCAGCAGCAAACCGGCAAAATGCGCACCGCCTTTGAAATGGGTGATCCGAATATGTCGCTGGCGCAGGTAATGATAGCCAGCCAAAAATCATCACTGGCATTTGAAGCGACCGTACAGGTACGCAACAAGCTGGTAGAAGCCTACAAAGACATTATGTCGATGCCGGTATAACGGAGGATTAAGCAGTGGCTGACAATCAATCCACCGAGCTGACGCTAAGCGGCGACAACTTTAACAGCGGCAACAGCAGCGAGCAGCAGGAGCAAAAATCCGGCTTTATCGGGTCTTTAGGCGGTACAGATCTGGTACGGCAAATTACCATGATCGTCGCGCTGACTATCTGTCTGGCAATAGCGATACTGATTATTATGTGGGCACGCCAGCCAGAAATGCGTCCGCTGGGTACCTTTCAGACGCAGGAACTGATTCAAACGCTGGACCATCTGGATGCACAAAAGATCCCCTATTCATTAGAAGGCAATGTTATTTATATTGCTGAAGACCAATTTCAGACCGTGCGCTTGTCGTTATCGCGTGCCGGTTTAACCCAGGAACCATCCAGTGGTACCGAGTTTTTGCTGCAGGATAGCGGCTTTGGTGTCAGCCAGCGCCTGGAAATGGAGCGTTTAAAGCACAGCCGCGAACAGCAACTGGCGCGTACCATTGAAGAGCTGCAAAGCGTGTCCCGCGCCCGTGTGTTACTGGCAATCCCTAAAGAAAACGTATTTGCCCGGGCAGAAAAGCTACCCAGCGCTACCGTGCTGGTGACCGCGCGAGGTGGTACTGTGATCCGCGACAGCGAAGTCGACGCCATAGTTGATATCGTTGCCTCTGCGGTGCAGGGATTGTCGCCTTCACGGGTAACGGTAACCGATCAGAATGGCCGGCTGCTAAACAGCGGCTCGCAAGATGCCAGCTCGGCACGTTCGCGCAAAGAGTACGAATTACAGCGCACCCGTGAAGAAGAATACCGGCAAAAAGTGGATTCTATTTTAATGCCGGTGCTCGGTTACGGAAACTATACCGCGCAAGTCGACTTACATATGGATTTTACCGCCACAGAGCAGACGCAAAAACGTTTTAACCCGGATTTGCCAGCCGTGCGCAGTGAAATGACCATTGAAGAAAACACCGTGGGCGGTTTAAGTGGCGGCATTCCCGGAGCGCTGTCTAACCAGCCGCCGTTAAATTCTACTATTCCGGAGCAGGCCACCGGCACCGGTGCGCAGCCGGTAATACCAGGTCGCAACAGCAAAGAAGCCACCCGCAATTACGAGCTGGACACCACTATCAGCCATATTTCGCAGCAAAGCGGGGTGATCCGTCGTTTAAGCGTATCTGTAGCAATCGACTACAAAGCCAATGCCAATGGCGAACCAGAAGCCCGCACCCAGGCCGAGCTGGCCAATATTCGCCGCTTGCTGCAAGGTGGCGTCGGTTTTGATGCCCAGCGTGGAGACATGATTGAAGTGATTTCAGTCCCCTTTATGCGCGACGAAGTGGTAGAGCCACCAGCGCCTAATTTCTATGAAGAAGAATGGTTTTTACGGGTTGTGCGCCTGGCGATTGGCGGCCTGATAATCATAGTGCTGATCCTGGCAGTGATTAAGCCAATGCTGAAAAAACTGATTTACCCAGAAGATACCAAAGATACTTATGATGATAATGCCCTAAGCAGCGGCTTGGATTTAGGCGACGATACCATCGATATGCTTAGCTCCAGCTTTGATGAAAATGCCGTAGGTTTTGCTGCAGATGGTACACTGATGTTACCGGATTTACATGGTGATGATGATTTATTACGCGCAGTGCGGGCTCTGGTTGCGAACGAGCCGGAACTGTCTTCCCTGGTAGTGAAAAACTGGTTGGCTGAAGATGAGTAGCATAGAAGCAACAAAGCCTGCGTTTGATGTAGGCAAACTGGACGGTGTTGAAAAGGCCGCGATCTTATTGCTAAGTTTGTCAGAAGAAGATGCTGCGCAGATTTTAAAGCACTTAGAACCAAAGCAGGTGCAAAAAGTTGGTTTGGCAATGGCGCAGATGACCGATCTGAACCAGGCGAAAATCTCTGCTGTGCATCGCTTGTTTATAGAGCAGATCCAGAATTTCAGCACCATCGGCTTCCAGAGTGAAGAGTTTATTAAACGGGCACTGACCGCTGCGCTGGGTGAAGAAAAAGCAGCAAATCTGATTGACCAGATAGTGCTGGGTGGCGGGGCCAAAGGTCTGGACTCGTTAAAATGGATGGACTCTAAGCAGGTTGCCAATATTATCCGCAACGAGCACCCGCAGATCCAGACCATCGTATTGTCTTATCTGGAGCCGGAGCAATCGGCAGAGATTTTATCGCAATTCCCGGAAAAGGTACGGCTGGATTTAACCATGCGTATCGCCAATCTGGAAGAAGTGCAGCCAGCCGCATTGCAGGAGTTAAACGAAATTATGGAGAAACAGTTTGCTGGTCAGGCTGGTACCCAGACCGCGAAAATGGGCGGCTTAAAAGCGGCGGCCGATATTCTCAACTATATGGATACCAATATTGAAGGCCAGCTGATGGATTCGATCCGTGAGCATGACGAAGAAATGGCACAACAAATTCAGGATCTGATGTTCGTATTCGAAAATCTGGTCGATGTGGACGATCGCGGTATTCAAACCTTGTTGCGTGAAATTCAGCAGGATGTGCTGATGAAAGCTCTGAAAGGCACGGACGAAAATCTGAAAGAGAAAATCCTGAGAAACATGTCGAAACGGGCAGCTGAACTATTAACAGATGATCTGGAAGCGATGGGACCGGTGCGGGTTAGCGACGTTGAGGCCGCGCAGAAAGAAATTCTGTCGATTGCCCGCCGTCTGTCTGATGCCGGCGAGATTATGCTTGGTAGTGGCGGTGGCGATGACTTCCTGTAAGTTAGACTGAGGTAGCCATGACAACAGATGGCTTTAAGTATAAGCGGCCGTTTTCACCGGATGATGCCACTGAGCAGCAGCTAGAGCACTGGCATACGCCGGATCTGACCAATGAAAGCCGCCCCGACACCGGCCGTACTAATGCGCTTAACCTGACGTTGCCGCAAGCACGTAAAGTCAGGCAAGAGCTGGAAGAGGAAGTCGTTGTCAAACCTTTGACAGCTGAGGATATTGAACAAATACGCCAGGCCGCTTACGACGAAGGCTTTGCACTAGGCAAAGAAGAAGGCTTTAGCAAAGGCTATAGCGAAGGCCGTGAGCAAGGCACGCAGGATGGGTTATTACAGGGGCAGGCTGAAGGCAAAAAGCAGGGACTGGCCCAGGGCGAACAAGAGCTGACCGAGCGTTTGGCGCAGTTAACCGGCCTGATTGAACAAATGCAAAAGCCGCTGGCCAGTGTCGATCGCAAAGTAGAACAACAATTGCTGCAACTGAGCCTGGCAATGGCGCAGGCTGTTATTGCGGTAGAAGTACAAACTAACCCCAAAGTTATATTGCAGGCAGTAACAGAGGCCACCTCGGCCTTGCCGCTGGATGCCGCCCAGATCCGGATTAGGTTACACCCGAATGATGTGGCCGTGATCGGGCAATTTTACCCGACAGCACAGCTGGCTGAACGTGGCTGGCAGTTACAGGCCGATGCCACCGTCGCGCAGGGCGGCTGCCTGGTTGAAACCGCACGCTCAAGTGTCGATCGCAGCCTGTCGCAGCGGTTGCAAAGCAGTCTGGAACATTTTATTCAATTGCAAGACAGTACTGAGTCAGCAGAGCAAAACAGTGCTGTGCCAACTGCAGCCACTGACGGGCAAGAGGTGGACGATGGCCAGCAGTGAAACACTTAGCCGCTTTTTGCAATTGCAACAGCAGTATGTGCATCCGTCCAGGCCAGCTGTCGCGGGTCATCTGGTACGGGTTGTCGGCCTGACGCTGGAAGCCACCGGCTGCAGCGCGGCCATTGGTCAGCCCTGCAGCGTCGAGACCGCGCGCGGCGATATCATGGCCGAAGTGGTTGGCTTTGCCAATGACCGTATTTTTTTGATGCCCAAAGACGATGTTTCTGGTGTGGTGCCTGGTGCTAAAGTCACGCCGATGCTGAATTATAAAGGTGTACCACTGAGCATGAACCTGCTGGGGCGGGTGATAGACGGTGTCGGTAGCCCGCTGGACGGCAAAGGGCCGATAGCGGCTAAACAGTTCGGCGGTATTAAGGCTAAGCCGATAAACCCGCTAAACCGTCGGCCCATTAAACAACCGCTGGATGTCGGTGTCAGGGCCATCAACAGCATACTTACTGTCGGCAAAGGCCAGCGTATGGGCTTGTTTGCCGGCTCTGGCGTTGGTAAAAGTGTGTTACTGGGTATGATGACCCGCGGTACCTCGGCAGATGTAATTGTCGTCGGGCTGGTGGGGGAGCGCGGCCGGGAAGTTAAAGAATTTATTGATGAAATACTCGGCGATGAAGGTAAGCAACGTTCGGTGGTCATTGCCGCGCCGGCTGATGTATCACCGCTGATGCGGCTTAAAGGCTGTGAGACCGCAGTGCAGGTGGCTGAGTACTTTCGGGATCAGGGACTGGACGTATTGTTGCTGATTGACTCTATTACCCGCTATGCCCAGGCGCAACGTGAAATAGCACTGGCCGTTGGTGAGCCGCCGGCGACCAAAGGTTACCCGCCGTCGGTATTTGCCAAGTTGCCGGCTCTGGTAGAGCGGGCCGGTAATGGCAGTGGCAACCAGGGGTCCATCACGGCTTTTTACACCGTGTTGTCTGAAGGTGATGACTTACAGGACCCTATTGCCGATGCATCGCGGGCCATTTTAGATGGCCATATAGTGTTGTCGCGCGCCCTGGCCGATGCCGGGCATTTTCCGGCAGTAGATGTCGAAAAATCTATCAGCCGGGTGATGCCGGCGGTGACCAGCCTTGAACATCAGCACATGGCGCGTGGCATTAAACAGCTGTATTCCAGTTACCAGCAAAGTAAAGATCTGATCGCTATCGGCGCTTATGTGCGCGGCAGCGATCCGCAACTGGATAAAGCCATCGCGATGATGCCAAGAATTAACGCTTTTTTGCAGCAGGGCATGCATGATGTTGTAGCCTACGATGACAGCCTGCAAGGGCTGTATCAGTTGCAGCCGCAAGCGAAAGGAAACGGCCTATGATTAACCACCGCTTTAGCATGCTCATTACTATACAACAGCAACGTGAAGAGAAGTTGCAGGCGCAATTTGTTGCCGCGCAGCAGTTTTATCAGCAGGCGGAGCAAAAATATCAGGGGCTGGCGAATTATCGTACCGACTATATTCGGCAAAGCCAACAACAGGGCGCTGCAGGTTTACAAAGCCGGCAGTACAGTCAGTTTGTTAATTTTATCGCCAAACTGGACCAGGCAATATTGCAGCAGGGCCGTGCCGTGCATCAAGCCAGAGCCGCAGCCGAGCAACGTAAACAAAGCTGGCTGGCGATGCAAAAAAAGCGTAAAGCACTGGAGTTATTGGTACAACGTGGTGAGCAGGCTGAGTTACTGCGTCAGTTAAGAGAAGAGCAAAAA
Source organism: Rheinheimera muenzenbergensis (assembly GCF_036984005.1). Classification (NCBI taxonomy): domain Bacteria; kingdom Pseudomonadati; phylum Pseudomonadota; class Gammaproteobacteria; order Chromatiales; family Chromatiaceae; genus Rheinheimera; species Rheinheimera muenzenbergensis. The sequence goes on along the minus strand of NZ_JALAAR010000001.1, from coordinate 344,190 downwards.
AATGCCGATGAATATGCCAGCCAGTTGTATAGCCGCGCCCAGGCTGTACAGCTTTAGCGCAGTTTTGGTAAATACTGGCCCGAAACTTGAATAAGTTTGAATAAGTAAATGGTAAAGCAGACGAAAGCGGAATTATGGCAGCGCTGGACGCCGGCCAAAGTGGGGTAACACATGACGCAAGCGTTATCGATTTCAATGCTGATGTTAGGCGCAGATATTACGCTAACTTCAGATACTAAAGCGGCCAATGCCCAGACAGCCGATAATCAGCTGCCACAGACTGATGAGGGTGATGTAGAGCAGGGCAGTGGTTTTAGTGCGTTGTTGCAAGGGATGGTGCAACCGGCAAACAGCGGCAAGGCAGGCTTAGGCCAGCGGCAGTTCTCTGCCGCTGGCAGTGAATTGTCGGCGCTTAGTGCGGCGATGTTGCAGGCAACAAACCCCGATGCCGCAAGTAGCGATGATCCAGCCTTAGCGAACAGCTTGTTGCTGCAAATTGCGCTAAAAAACCAACCTGCTGATAAAGCTGAGGCTGACAGCGAGGTTGCGACTGCCGAAGGCGAAGCGACAGTTGAGCTAGCCCTTGACCAAACTGAAACTCAAACTGAAACTGATAGCGACACTGATGCGGAAGCTGACAGCAGCCTGTCAGGAAAACAGCAACCTGCGCTGGCTGCCGATAGTAAATCAATCACAGTAGACACTAAGCCGGCCGCTGATACCGGCATGGCAGAAGATGCCGCAACAGCCAATTCTGATAGTAGCCAGACAAAACAGCTGGCTAATGACGCTGCAAAAGCTGCAACACCAACTGTTGCTCAAACCGCAGATAGTCTTGCAGCCGGTGTGTCGTCTGATGCACAACCAACTGCGGGGCAAAGCCAGACAGCTCTTACTGTGGGAGAGGCCGCGCCAGACAGTGCTGTATCACCTGATGCTGAGCTGGCGCAGCAGCAAAATCAACATGGAGATGCTGCCAAACTAAGCCCTGGGGCTGCCAGTACAGGCCCGGATAAGGCTGAACCGGTTAAAAACCGCACTGCGTCAGCCACTGCCAGCATCACTAAGCCAACTGAAACGCTAACAGAAGCCGTAACCCAAGCCAGCCCGGTGTTAACGGCAGAACCGGTATCTACAGTGAGCAGCCAGATCAAAGCAAAAAACGATGGCAAAGCGGACGACAAGTCAGCGCTTAGCAACTCCGGCAGTGAAAAACTCAGCCCTAAAGCTGATTCGGCTAATTTAAGTAAAAGCGCTGCCGCTGAACAGGGTACTCAGCAGCAACAGCAAGGTCAGGCGCAATCTGAGCGCCAGTTTGCAGCGCTGGCAAGCCACAACAGCAGCACAAAACCAGTTGCAGAGCCGGCGCGGGGTGAAACCAGTTTTGTCAGCAGTTTGCACAGTGCTGAAAGCCGTCAGCAAACACACAGCAGCAAAGTCGTCACTAAATCGGCGACTGAGCAGTTAAAGCAAAGCCTTAATTTGCAGCAACATGATGCCGCCGGCCAGTTACAGCAGCGGGTAAGCATTATGCTGCGGCAAAATATTCAGGTAGCGGAAATCCGGCTTGATCCGGCCGGCCTGGGCCAGATGCAGATAAAAATTGATGTGCAACAAGAGCAAACCAATGTGCAGTTTGTCGTGCAACAACCTCAGGCTAAAGAGTTACTGGAACAACAATTGCCGCGCTTACGCGAATTGTTGCAGCAGCAAGGTATTGTCCTGGGCGAAGGCAGTGTGCAGCAGCAGTCGCAGCAGGAACGCCAATTATCTGAGCGGCAGCAGCACAATAGCCAGGGGCGGCAACAGGGTACAGCTGACGATGGCTTAGGCGACGACAGCATACAAACTCAGCTAAAGGTTGCGCCATCCGACAGGCTGGTTGATTATTATGCATAGCAGTATGTTACTGCAGCAATCAGAGCAGGCTTGATTTACTTTAGCATCAGGCTCTGAGCATAATGGTTAACGGTGCAATTAAGGGGCAGGGTATGGCAGCAGAAAAAGATTTAGTGATCGCCGAAGGTGGCGGCAAGAAAAAGTGGATAATTATTGGTGCCGCGGTATTGGTTGTGGTACTGGCTGTTGCGGGCTTTTTTATGTTTTCTGGCGGTAGCAGTACAGCAGAGGCAGACGGCGCAAGTCAAACGAGCGCCGGCTCAGATCAGGCGGCAGGAGCTGTTGAAGCCAAAGGCAGTGCGCTCTATGTGCCGTTGCCCAAGCCCTTTGTGTTTAACGTGCCGGGTGCATCGCGTGACAGAATGGTACAGATTAAGGTGCAGTTACTGGTTAGAGGCGACAATAACCATACACTGGCGATGCGGCATATACCTTTGATAGAAGGGGCGCTGTTGGAAACTTTCAGCTCGTCCAATGCGGATGAACTGGTGACTGTGGCCGGCCGTGATGCACTAAAAAATAAAGCCTTAAGCGATTTGCAACAGGCGATGATAGAAGTAGTAGGTTCAGTGGTGGTGGACGAGGTGTTGTTCACCGGTTTTGTGATGCAATAAGAGTGAGCAGCCGTGACCGATTTACTGTCACAAGACGAAATTGATGCGCTGTTACATGGTGTTGATGACGTCGAAGAAGAAGAAATAGACGAGTCCGGCGAAGGCCGGGGCCGTTCCGCGATGGAATACGATTTCTCCTCACAGGATCGTATTGTGCGCGGCCGTATGCCCACTCTGGAAATGGTTAACGAGCGTTTTGCCCGTCATATGCGCATCAGTTTATTTAACATGATGCGCCGCACCGCAGAAGTGTCGATTAACGGTGTGCAAATGATTAAGTTTGGCGAATATGTGCATACCCTGTTCGTACCTACCAGTTTAAATATGGTGCGGTTCAGACCGCTGAAAGGCACTGGCCTTATCACAATGGAAGCGCGGTTAGTTTTTATTTTGGTAGATAACTTCTTCGGCGGTGATGGCCGCTACCATGCCAAAATTGAAGGCCGTGAATTTACGCCAACCGAACGGCGTATTATCCAGATGTTGTTAAAACTGATTTTTGAAGACTACAAAGAAGCCTGGGCACCGGTGATGGATGTGTCGTTTGAATATCTCGACTCTGAAGTTAACCCGGCAATGGCCAATATTGTCAGTCCGACTGAAGTGGTGGTCATCAGTTCATTCCATATTGAATTGGATGGCGGTGGTGGTGATTTCCACGTTGCCCTACCTTACTCCATGCTGGAACCGATCCGCGAATTGCTCGATGCCGGTGTACAAAGCGATAAAGAAGACACCGATTTGCGTTGGAGTAAGGCGCTGCGCGATGAAATTATGGACGTTAAAGTTGATCTGACCACCAAGATGATGGATGTGGATCTGACGCTGCGGGAAATAATGGAACTGAAAGCTGGCGATATTATTCCGATAGAAATACCGGAACATATTACTGTGCTGATTGAAGATTTGCCGTCCTATCGTGCCAAGCTGGGCCGTTCACGCGAAAGTGTCGCGCTGAAAATCATTGAGAAAATAAAACGGCCTGAGTCGGTAAAATCTGAAATGCATGTATTTACCAAAGGTGGGCGCCGGCTGGACAGCGACGCTGATATTTCTGAATTAGAAGCCGATCTGAATCTGTCAGATCGTGATAGAAGGTAATTAAAATGGCTGATGATAAAGACACCATGGACGAATGGGCCGCTGCGATGGCAGAGGCCGAAGGCGCTGGAGATGGCGCTGAAGCGGTTGAACTGGAAGAGCTACGTGATGAAAAAGCTGACATTACCGTAGATGAAAAACGCAAACTGGACACCATTCTTGATATTCCGGTTACCATTTCAATGGAAGTCGGCCGGGCGAAAATAAGTATCCGTAACCTGTTACAACTGAACCAGGGTTCAGTTGTGGAACTGGAGCGGGTGGCCGGTGAACCGCTGGACGTCCTGGTCAATGGCACTCTGATTGCCCATGGCGAAGTGGTTGTGGTGAATGATAAATTTGGTATTCGCTTAACTGATGTTATTAGTCAGATAGAGCGGATTAAGAAGCTGCGTTAATGCGCTTTATTGCAATTATTATAGGGTGCTTGTTCTGCCTGCCGGCTAGTGTGGTTGCACAGCAAACTGACCAAGCCAAAACAGAAGCGGTGCAGCAAACACCGGCAACTGAGGCTGAGCTGGCCGTTGCCGGGCCTGCAACGGCGTCAGCGCCTGTAACGGTGCCCTCGCTGTTACCTGCTGCGGCCAGTACGGCACAGACAGCCGATACTGCGCCGGTAAAACCCCTGGCGCTGCAAAGCCCGGCTGAGCGGCCGGCGACGGGGGTGGGCCTGGGTAAAATGGCACTATCGCTGTTAATCGTGGTAGCCATAGTGATTGCGCTGGGCTGGGCATTCAAAAAATTGACGCTGCGCCTACCCGGTAGCCGGCATATCAAAATTATTTCTACTATGCCGCTTGGGCCGAAAGAGCGCTTGTTAGTTATTGAAATGCAAGGAAAACAGCGGGTTTTGGGTGTCACGGCACACAACATAAATTTGTTGTTTGAGTTAGAGAATTCACTACCTGAAGAAAAGTTGGCATCAGACTTTCATACACAGTTGCAATCTTTACTAAAAAAATAGTGTGAGCTATGTTGCGATTGTTGTTCGTGGTGCTGTTAGCCGTGCTAAGCCCCGATGTTTTTGCCGATAACGGAGCCTTGTCAGCTGTTACTGTCACCACAGGTGCAGATGGGAGCCAGCAATATAGCGTAACGCTGCAAGTGCTGGCGCTAATGACGGCGCTAAGTTTTATACCCGCCATGGTCATAATGATGACCAGTTTTACCCGCATTATTGTGGTGCTGGCTATTTTGCGCCAGGCCATTGGTTTACAACAATCCCCGTCAAATCAGGTATTAATTGGCATTACGCTGTTTTTAACCTTTTTTATTATGGCGCCGGTATTTAACAACATAAATGACACGGCTATTCAGCCCTATTTGGCCGAGCAAATTACGCCGGTGCAGGCGTTGGATGCGGCAATAACGCCAATCAAAGCCTTTATGCTGCATCAAACCCGTACTAAAGATCTTGATACCTTCGCTCAGATAGCCGGGCTGGAAATTGCTGCCCAGCCGCAGGATTATCCGATAACTGTGGTGATACCGGCCTTTATTACCAGTGAGCTTAAAACTGCGTTTCAAATTGGCTTTATGTTGTTTATTCCGTTTTTAATCATAGATTTAGTTGTTGCCAGCGTGCTGATGGCAATGGGTATGATGATGCTGTCGCCAATGATTATTTCACTGCCGTTTAAACTGATGATGTTTGTGCTGGTAGATGGCTGGATTTTGGTAATGGGCACGCTGGCCACCAGCTACGGAGTTGGCACATGAGCCCGGAAATGTTTGTTGATGTACTGCGCGATGCGTTGTTTATCGTGATTTTGCTGGTTAGCGCCATTATTTTGCCGTCGCTGTTTGTCGGCTTAATCGTGGCGGTATTTCAGGCTGCGACCTCAATTAACGAACAAACACTAAGCTTTTTACCGCGCTTAATCGTCACCTTACTGGCACTGATGTTTGGGGGCCACTGGTTTACCCAGGTTATTATGGAATACACCCATGAGTTGTTCCTGAGCATACCAACAGTGGTGGGCTAAACAGATGGAGTTTCCGCTGTCGGTTTTAATGCAGGCGCTGGCAGATTATTTACTGCCAATGTGTCGTGTAACAGGTATGTTTTTAATTATGGCCGGTATTGGCGTGCGCAATGTGCCAACGCGGATTAAAACCGGCCTGGTGGTGTTTATCAGCCTGATTATTATGCCGACCCTGCCGCCGGTAACCAACCCGGATTTAATGTCTGGTCATATGATGCTCGAAGTATTGCTGCAGCTGCTGATTGGCTTTGCGCTGGGCTTTATTTCGCTAATGTTTATTAATACCTTTGTGCTGGCAGGTCAGTTGCTTGCCACCCAAACCGGTCTGGGGTTTGCGTCGATGGTTGATCCGGCCAGTGGTGTAAGTGTGCCGGCGATAGGCCAGTTTTATCTTATTTTGGCAACCTTATTGTTTTGGATCCTGGATGGCCACCTGATTATGATCCAGATGCTGGTATTCAGCTTTAACGCACTACCGATTAATGGCCATTGGTGGGACGTCAGCAGTTACTGGACTGTGGTTGAGTTTGCCGGCTGGATGTTTGCTACTGCGCTGGCAATAGCACTGGCACCGGTGGTGTCGATGCTGGTGGTGAATTTATCCTTTGGCATTATGACCCGGGCTGCACCACAGCTTAATATCTTCTCGATTGGTTTTCCTATTACGATGCTGGCCGGCTTAATCATTCTGTGGTTAACGCTGGACACCTTTTTATTTCATTACGACAAACAGTGGCAGCACGCAATTGATTACAGCTGCCGGCTGATTGGTTGTTAAACGGAGGGCTCTGCAATGGCAGATGAAAGCGCCGAAAAGACCGAACAGCCCACGCCGAAAAAGCTGCAAGACGCAGCCGAAAAGGGCCAAATAGCCCGTTCCAAAGATTTAGGTACTGCCTTTGTTCTGATAGGCACAGCCACCGCACTACTGATATTTGGCAAGATGCTGGCTATTGCCATTCTGGATATTGGCCAGCGCATGATGCGCCTGACGCCTAAAGATATTTTTGAGCCAAACTCTATGTTTACCGCCTGGGGCGCTGTCATCGAGCGGTTGGCTATACCTATGGGCGGCGTGTTTGCCATAGTGCTGCTGGCAGCCTTTATTGGCAACACTCTGCTGGGTGGTTTTAACTTTAGCTGGCAGGCTGCCGGCCCTAAACTGAGTAAAATGAGCCCGTTAAAAGGCTTTAAACGCATGTTTGGCATGCAGGCGGCGGTCGAACTATTAAAAAGTATTCTGAAAGTAATAGTAGTAGTGGGTATTGCCTACTTACTGTTGAAGTTGTTTTTTGACGATATTATGGCGCTGTCACTGATGAGCGAGCCGAACAACATAGAATCGGCCATGTATTTTCTGGCCTGGCTGTTTTTAGGCCTTTGTGCCAGTGTGTCAGTGATTGCGATAGTGGATGCGCCCTACCAAAAATGGAACCACATTCGTCAGCTAAAAATGAGCCTGCAGGAAATTAAAGACGAATATAAAAACAGCGAAGGTGATCCGCATATCAAAGCCCGCATTCGCCGTACCCAAATGCAAATGTCAATGAAGCGCATGATGCAGGAAGTACCCAAAGCCGATGTCATCGTAACCAACCCGACGCATTATGCGGTGGCTTTAAAGTATGATCAGGGTAAATTCCGTGCTCCTTTAGTGGTGGCAAAAGGGCTGGATGAGGTAGCGTTGCACATCCGTAAAATTGCTGCTGAGCATAAAATACCCATTATCGAGTCACCTATGCTGGCGCGCTCGGTGTACCACACGACAGAGCTGGATCACCCTATCCCTGAGCAGCTGTTTGCTGCCGTCGCGCAGGTACTGGCTTACGTTTACCAGCTAAACATGTACAAGAAAGGTAAAGGCAGCCGGCCGAAAGCCCTGGCCAAAGAGTTACCTATCCCGGAAGACTACCGCCACTAAGACTTTCCTGCGTTGTAAGTGTGTTGGAACGTTTTTTGCTGAGCAGCTATATAGCGCCAAATTACTGTCAGGGTTGTTATGCAGTTAGCCAGTTATCTTACTAAGTTTGACCGTTCAAAATTAGCTCATGTCAAAGGCCTGGGCACACCTATTCTTATTCTTGCTGCGTTGGCGATGGTGGTATTGCCGCTGCCGCCGACGCTGTTAGATATTCTGTTTTCTTTTAATATTGCACTGGCGTTGGTGGTGCTGCTGGTTACGATTTACACCCAGCGGCCGCTGGATTTTGGCATTTTTCCGGCAGTGTTGCTGGTAGCAACTATTATGCGGTTGGCGCTAAACGTAGCCAGTACCAGGGTGGTGTTGCTGGAGGGCCATAATGGCCCCGATGCGGCGGGTAAGGTTATCGAGGCTTTTGGCTCAGTGGTGATCGGCGGTAACTATGCCGTTGGTATAGTAGTATTTTTAATCCTGATCATTATCAACTTTGTGGTGGTTACCAAAGGTGCCGGCCGGATTGCCGAAGTAACAGCCCGTTTTACACTCGATGCCATGCCTGGCAAGCAAATGGCGATAGATGCTGATTTAAACTCTGGCCTTATCACGCAGGAAGAGGCGCGGGTGCGCCGTGAGGAAGTAACCAGTGAAGCCGATTTTTACGGCTCGATGGACGGTGCCAGTAAGTTTGTTAAAGGCGACGCCATTGCCGGTATCGTGATTTTAGTGATTAACCTGGTTGGCGGTATCTTTATCGGTATGATGCAGCATGACTTGAGCTTCTCTGCTGCCATTGAAGTTTACACGTTGCTGACTATCGGTGATGGCCTGGTGGCGCAAATACCGGGGCTGTTACTGTCTATTGGCACTGCTATTATCGTTACCCGGCAAAACAAATCAGAAAATATGGGCGAGCAGATGAGTGCTCAGCTGGGCAACACCCGGGTGTTATTTGTTGCTGCAGCGGTTCTGACGCTGATGGGCATAGTGCCAGGTATGCCACATTTTGCCTTCTTGTCGCTGGCGGCTTTGGTAGGTGGGGCAGCCTATTTACTGAATAAACGCGCCCAACAAACGGCGGCTGAGCTGGTAAGCCGTAATACTAAAGACGTGGCGCCGGTTGAGAATAATGCCGTGAAGGAAATCGGCTGGGACGATGTGCAGGGTGTTGACACCATAGGGCTGGAAGTGGGTTACCGCCTTATTCCACTGGTAGATAAAACCCAGGGCGGTGAGCTGCTGAGCCGGATTAAAGGTGTACGGAAAAAACTATCGCAAGAGCTTGGCTTTCTGATCCCGGCAGTTCATATCCGTGACAATCTGGATTTAGAACCGAACAGCTACCGCATGACATTGATGGGCGTAACCTCAGGTGAAGGCGAGCTACGCCATGATAATGAGCTCGCCATTAACCCTGGCCAGGTATTTGGCACTGTCAAAGGCATCGCTACTAAAGATCCGGCATTTGGTCTGGATGCGGTATGGATTAACAAAGATCAGCGCGAACATGCGCAAACCCTAGGTTATACCGTGGTGGATGCTGCAACTGTGGTCGCCACCCATTTAAGTCAGATCCTTACCAACCATGCTGCCAGCTTGCTGGGGCATGAAGAAGTGCAAAACCTGCTGGATATGCTGGCTAAGCATTCGCCCAAGCTGGTAGAAGGCCTGGTGCCTGACACCTTGCCGCTGACAGCTGTCGTTAAAGTATTGCAAAACCTGCTAAACGAAGGTGTGCCAATCCGCGATATGCGTACCATAGTGCAAACGCTGGTGGAATATGGCGCTAAGAGCCAGGACGTAGATGTACTTACAGCGGCTTGCCGTATCGCGCTGCGGCGTTTGATTGTGCAGGAAGTCGGCGGCAGCCGGCAGGAGATCCCGGTGATTACTTTTGCGCCGGAACTTGAGCAAATGCTACACCAGTCGATGCAGGCTGCCGGCAATGATGGTGCCGGCATTGAACCGGGGCTGGCAGATCGTATTCAGCAATCTCTGCAACAGGCGCATCAGGAGCAGGAGCTTAATGGCGACAGCGCTATTCTGTTAACGTCAGGAATATTACGCTCAGTTATGGCACGATTTGTGAAATACACCATTCCAGGGCTGCGTGTATTGTCTTATCAGGAAATTCCGGATGACAAACAAATTCGCATTGTCAGCGTAATCGGTCAGGCAGGATAGGAATTAAATTATGAAAATCAAACGCTTTGTAGCAAAAGATATGCGGACTGCACTGCAGGAAGTTAAAGAGTTTCTTGGGCCTGACGCCATTATTTTGTCAAATAAGAAAGTTGCAGAAGGTGTGGAAATTGTCGCCGCTATCGATCAGGACGTCGTAACGGCAGATAAAGTTGCTGCGCCAGTGCCAGCGCAACCGGCAGCGGCAAAGTTCAGCGCCAGGGTCGATGATAGCGACAACGCTGATGCGCCGGCCGATTCGTTAAAAGCGTTGCTGGCCCGGCAAATGATCAAGCAGCAGGTTGCCAATCCACAAAAGCAGCACGCCGCACCAGCCAAAGCGCGTCAGCCAGAGCCTGAAGCAAGTGCGTTGCAATTTCAGCGTCAAACTTCTGGCGTGCCTTCAGCGGTTAGCTCTGTACAGCTGACTGAAATCAGCCGGCAGCAGGAACAACAGGCTAAGTTGCTGCAGCAACAAATGGATGCAATGCGTAACGAAATGCTGTCAATGCGTCAGCTATTACAGCATCAGGTGTCAGGTTTGATGTGGCAGGATTTGGCAAGACGTGAGCCGGTAAGGGCGCTGGTGATTGATAACCTGCGTCAGTTAGGCTTGTCTGAACAAATGGCGGACCAGCTGGCCTGTTTTATGCCGGAAGATCTGAACAGCAGTGATGCCTGGCAGGCCGCCTTGGAGCTACTGGCTGGACAACTTAGTACCACTAACGATGATATACTGCGTCGTGGCGGCATTATTGCGCTGGTGGGGCCAACCGGAGTCGGTAAAACCACTACAGTAGCAAAGCTGGCGGCAGAGTTTGCCCGGCGTCATGGTGCGGATCAGGTAGCACTTATCACCACCGACAGTTTTCGTATCGGTGCTTTTGAACAACTGGCCACCTTTGGCCGTATTATCGGCTGTCCGGTTAAGCAGGCAAAAGACAGCACTGAGTTGTCTGTTATCCTGACGCAAATGCAGCAACGCAAATTAATCCTGATAGATACGGCTGGTATGAGCCAACGAGATGTGCGCCTGGCAGAAAAACTTGCTACGCTGGTTCATAATAGTCGTGTCAAAATAAAAAGTTATCTGGTATTGTCTGCGACTGCGCAGGCAAGAGTTATGCAGGAAAGCGTGGCACATTTTAAACGCATTCCGTTGTCTGGTTGTATTTTCACCAAACTTGACGAATGCTTAAGCTTAGGTGAAGTTATAAACGTTGCAGTGCAGAACGCGTTGCCGCTCAGTTACTTGACTAATGGCCAGCGCGTACCTGAAGATATAGCAGTTGCAGAGGCTCAAAGTCTGGTGCAGCAAGCAGAACAATTACGAATCGCACAAAGTAGTACGGCTCATCAATGGTATCAATATGACGAGAGCCGGGCGGACGGAACCTATGCATAGTCATGACAATATTGACGATCAAGCCAATGGCCTGAGAAAAATGAATAAGCAGATGGTAAAAGTAATATCAGTTACCGGAGGTAAAGGCGGCGTGGGTAAAACCAACGTTACGCTAAACTTTGCCATGGCGCTGTCGCAATTAGGAAAACGGGTGCTGGTACTGGATGCTGATCTGGGACTGGCCAATTGCGATGTAATGTTAGGCCTGAGGGTCGAGAAAAATTTATCCCATGTGTTGTCCGGCGAAGCTGAATTGGATGACATCATCATTGACGGCCCTTTGGGCATTAAAATTATTCCTGCCACTTCCGGTTCGCAAAACATGACCGAGCTTACCCCGGCAGAGCATGCCGGGCTAATAAGAGCATTCAGTGAGCTGAAAACGCCGGTAGACGTGATGCTGGTTGATACAGCGGCAGGTATCTCCGATATGGTACTGAGTTTTTCCCGTGCGTCGCAGGACGTGATGGTAGTTGTTTGTGACGAGCCTTCTTCTATCACAGATGCCTATGCCCTGATGAAAATTCTCAGTCGTGACCATGGCGTAGAAAAATTTAAAATTGTCGCCAATATGGTGCGTAGCCTGAAAGAGGGCCAGGAGCTGTTTAGTAAGCTGACGCGGGTGACAGATCGGTTTTTAGATGTCAGCCTCGAACTGGTGGCAACCATTCCTTATGACGAAAATGTACGCAAAGCAGCGCGTAAGCAAAAAGCCTTTATTGATGCTTTTCCGCGTACTGCTGCCAGTATGGCAATAAAGTCGTTAGCTTTAAAAGCGGTTAAATGGCCGTTACCAGCTACTGCGTCCGGTCATCTGGAATTTTTCCTAGAACAACTGGTACTGCCGCAAACTGACAGAGGTATTGCGTGAACAGCCGGATTGCAGCTTATGGTGGGGTCGACCATATGCAGCAAATGGTCGAGCGGCACGCGCCTTTGGTTAAACGCATTGCTTATCACCTGCTGGCCAGATTACCAGCCAGTGTGCAGGCCGATGATCTTATTCAATCTGGTATGATTGGGTTAATTGAAGCTGCGAAAAATTTCGACGGCAGCAAAGGCGCCAGTTTTGAAACCTTTGCCGGTATCCGCATCCGTGGTGCAATGCTGGACGAAATGCGCCGTGGCGACTGGACGCCGCGCTCGGTGCACCGCAACGCCAGATTGATAGCTGAAACCATCGCCGAGCTTGAGGGGATACTGGGCCGTGATGTAAAAGATACAGAAGTTGCTGAAAAACTTGATATATCTCTGGATGAATACCATCATATGTTAAGTGATATCAGCAGTGGTCGTATAATTGGTATCGAAGATCTGGGGGTGTCACAGGATGTGTTGGTGACGTCTGATGATACTGATGCCGATCACTTATATGAAAGTCAGGCAAATGAGGCGTTTCAGCAGGCTCTTGTCACAACTATCAGTAATTTACCAGAGCGTGAAGCATTAGTGCTCTCGCTGTATTATAATGACGAACTGAATTTGAAAGAGATAGGGGCAGTGCTGAATGTCAGTGAATCCCGCATCAGTCAGATTCATAGTCAGGCCTTGGTCAGATTGAAAGCCAGAATGCAGGATTGGTTGTAACCTATTCTGAGATAAAAAGTTATATCTCGTCGGAGGGGATTTTGGATAAAAACATGAAAATTCTTGTGGTTGATGATTTTTCGACCATGAGACGGATAATAAAGAATCTGTTACGTGATCTTGGCTTTACTAATGTATCTGAAGCAGATGACGGCAGTACTGCTTTACCTATGCTGCAGAACGGTGACTTCGATTTTGTCGTTACTGACTGGAACATGCCAGGAATGCAGGGTATCGACTTGCTGCGTGCGATTCGTGCTGATGCCAAGCTAAAGCACATTCCGGTATTGATGGTGACCGCTGAAGCGAAAAAAGAACAAATCATTGCCGCGGCTCAGGCCGGTGTAAATGGCTATATTGTTAAACCTTTTACCGCAGCCACCCTGCAAGAGAAGTTAGCTAAAGTATTTGAACGCATCGGCTAACCGTAACTGACAAAGGAGCGTTGCTATGTCTGCAATTACGGCGCCGTTGATTTCACTGGAGCAAGCCCGGGAGCTGGTGCAGTTGCTGGAGATGGAGCAGCATGATGCCGCTAATCAACTGGTACAGCAACTTGCTGTGCCAGGCTCTTCTGAATTATTTGCTGAGGTTGGCAAACTGACCCGGCAGCTGCACGATTCGCTGAAAAATTTCCAGATTGACCCTTCACTGAATAACTTGCTGGAAGAAGATATTCCTGATGCTAAAAAGCGGCTTAATCATGTAATTGACATGACTGAGCAAGCCGCCAACCGCACCATGGATGCTGTCGAATCTTGTTTACCTATTGCCGATCAGTTAACCCAGGGCCTAAATGGTATTGCACCACAATGGCAAAAATTAATGCAACGTCAGTTGCAACTCACTGAATTTAAAGCCCTGTGTCACAACCTTGATGGCTTTTTAAATCAGGCTGGTACAGATACTGCTACGCTTAATTCACTGCTGACTGACGTATTAATGGCGCAGGATTATCAGGATTTAACTGGCCAGATCTTACGTCGGGTTATTGAGCTGGTACGGGAAGTAGAAGAAAGCTTGATTGGTCTGCTTACAGCTTTTGGCCAGTCGAGCATTATGATGGCCGCTGAGGCCAAGCCAGCTAAACCAGCCAAAAGTAAGCCCAAAGCACATGAAGCTGAAGGCCCGATTATTGATGCAGCTGAGCGGGACGATGTGGTTAGCGGTCAGGACGACGTTGATGATTTATTGTCCAGTTTAGGTTTTTAACAGAGGTGTCTTTGCATGAGCTTTGATATGGATGAGGATATACTGCAGGACTTCCTGGTTGAAGCCGGTGAAATTCTGGAGTTACTGCAGGAACAGCTGGTAGAGCTGGAAAATAATCCGGACGATGCAAATTTGCTTAATGCCATTTTCCGCGGCTTTCATACCGTCAAAGGCGGTGCCGGCTTTTTGTCACTGGGTGAGCTGGTAGACGCCTGCCACGGTGCTGAAAACGTGTTCGACATTCTGCGTACTGGTAAGCGCCGGGTTACACCAGAGTTGATGGACGTAATTTTGCAGTCGTTGGACAGTATCAACGCCATGTTTGTCGAAGTGCAAAACCGTCAGCCATTAACGCCTGCTGCGGCTGAATTATTAGACGCCTTACATCACTATAGCGAGCCGGATACCGGTGAAGCGCCCCCATCTGCAGCCAAGGCGGCGCCTGCGCCAGAGCCAGCACCTGTAGCGGCGCCTGTAGCGGCGACGCCTGAACCGGCAGCTGGTTCGGGTGGTATAGATGAAATAACTGATGACGAGTTCGATCAGTTAATGGATGAACTCCACGGTAAAAAAGGCGGCCCCACTGCTTCAGCTGCGCCAGCCGCCGTCGCACCTGCTGCCAGTGCTGGTGGTGACGATATTACTGATGATGAATTTGAAGCCATTTTAGATCAATTGCACGGCAAAGGCTCCTTTGTACCGGAACAGGTTAATGCCCCCAGTACGGCAGCGCCGGCCAAAGCAGCCGCGCCAGCAAGCGCGAAGGCCGACGACGAAATTGATGATGCAGAATTTGAAGCCTTGCTGGATCAATTGCATGGTAAAGGCAAGGCGCCGGTAGAGGTTGCCAAAGCCGCACCGGCTGCGCCAGCACCGGCGCCGAAGCCGGCAGCATCAGCACCGGCCGAACCTAAAGCAGCACCTGCACCGGCTGCGGCACCCGCAGCTACAGCCGATAAAGCGGCGGCTGCCCAACAAGCTGCGCAAGCTGAAACCACGGTACGGGTTGATACTAAACGGCTTGATCAAATTATGAACATGGTGGGTGAGCTGGTATTAGTGCGTAACCGGTTGGTCAGCTTATCCGGTACAGTTCAAAGCGAAGAAATGAGCAAAGCCATATCTAATCTGGATGTGGTGACGGCGGACATTCAGGGCGCGGTTATGAAAACCCGCATGCAGCCTATTAAAAAGGTTTTCGGTCGTTTCCCTCGCGTGGTACGCGATCTGGCGCGTTCGCTGCAAAAAGATATTGATCTGGTGCTGGAAGGCGAAGAAACCGATTTAGATAAAAACCTGGTTGAAGCCTTGGCTGATCCTTTGGTGCATTTGGTGCGCAACTCGGTTGACCACGGTATCGAAATGCCTGACATCAGGCAAAAAGCAGGTAAAAAGCGCACCGGTACGGTAAAGCTGGCCGCTGCTCAGGCCGGCGATCATATTTTGCTGACTATCCATGATGATGGTGCCGGTATGGATCCGGAAAAGCTAAAAGGCATTGCCATCAAACGTGGCATTTTGGATACCGATGCAGCCGCCAGAATGTCAGACACTGAAGCATTTAACCTGATTTTTGCGCCGGGTTTTTCTACCAAGGAGCAAATTTCGGATATTTCAGGCCGTGGTGTCGGCATGGATGTGGTAAAAACCAAGATCACTCAGTTAAATGGTACTGTGCATATTCACTCAAAAATGGGTGAAGGCACCTTGCTGGAAATTAAAGTGCCGTTGACCTTAGCCATACTGCCAACCTTAATGGTGGTGGTTGGTCAGCAAACCTTCGCTTTACCGCTTGCCGGAGTCAGTGAAATCTTCCATCTGGACTTAGATAAAACCAATGTCGTAGACGGTCAGCTAACGGTAATAGTGCGCGAAAAAGCCATACCACTGTTTTTCCTGGAGCACTGGCTGGTTAAAGGGTCGGATAAACAGCGTCGTCGTGGTCAGGGCCATGTTGTTATTGTGCAAATTGGTACCCAGCAGGTTGGTTTTGTAGTTGATTCACTAATCGGTCAGGAAGAAGTCGTAATAAAACCCCTGGATGCGTTACTGCAAGGCACTCCGGGTATGGCCGGCGCAACGATTACCTCTGATGGTGGCATTGCACTAATCCTTGATGTACCAAACCTGCTGAAACACTACGCGAAGAAATCAAAAATTAAATTTGATCGCTTCAACAAAATAAACGCCTAAAGAGAGAATTATATGGCGATTAAGGTGTTAGTGGTTGATGATTCGAGTTTTTTTCGTCGCCGCCTGACAGAAATTCTGACTAAAGATGGCGATATTGAGTTAGTCGATACCGCGGTAAATGGTCAGGAAGCTGTCGACAAAGCCTTGGCGTTAAAGCCGGATGTGATTACCATGGACGTTGAGATGCCGGTGTTAGATGGCATCTCAGCTGTGCGGCAAATCATGCAGCAGCAGCGCATCCCCATTCTGATGTTTTCATCGCTGACGCATGAAGGTGCCAAAGCTACACTTGATGCGTTGGAAGCTGGCGCTGTCGACTTTTTGCCGAAAAAATTCGAAGATATCGCCCGCGATAAAGATGAAGCCGGACAGTTGTTACGTGACCGGGTTAGGGCCGTGGCGCGTAAACGCCAGCTCGGCCGGCCTACCTTTAGCAGTACACTTGGCAATCGTACCGAAAGCCTTACTGCTAAACTGGCTGAGCGGCCTGCGCTAACCCGCAGCAGTTTTGAGCGGCCCAAATTAAGTGAGCGGGTCGCACCTGGCACCAGCCGTTTTCAGCCCAGCGGCAAGCAGTACAAACTGGTTGCCATAGGTACATCCACTGGCGGCCCGGTGGCACTGCAACGCATTATTACCGCCTTACCCGCCAATTTCCCGCTGCCGATTGTTTTGATCCAACACATGCCGGCTGCTTTTACCGGGGCCTTTGCCCAACGGCTGAATTCGCTGGCAAAAGTAGAAGTGCGTGAAGCTCAGGATAATGATGTACTGCGCCCTGGCGTGGCTTATCTGGCACCTGGCGGTAAGCAAATGTTGATCGAAGGCAGCGAGCGTGAGGCCAGGCTGCGGATAAAAGAAGATGATTCTGCCCGCATCACTTTTAAACCCAGTGTCGATATAACCTTTGCTACCGCGGCCAAAGTCTATGCTGACAAAGTGCTGGCAATAGTGTTAACCGGCATGGGTGCTGACGGCCGGGAAGGTGCGCGGCTGCTAAAACAACTGGGCGCACGTATTTGGGCGCAGGACGAAGCAAGCTGCGTAGTGTACGGCATGCCGCAGGCAATAGCTGCGGCCGGTTTAATGGATGTGGAAGTTAGCCTTAACGATGTTGCCACTAAACTCGTTGCGGAAGTGACACATGGATAAACTCGCCATCAGTGGCTTCGTGCTGGCAGTTGTTGCTGTCGCCGGTGGTTTTATGATGGAAGGCGGTGCGCTGTCTACCTTGTTGCATTTTCCGGCTTTTTTAATTGTTGCCGGCGGCACTGTCGGTGCCGTTATGCTGCAAACACCGTTTAATCAATTTGTATTAGGTATGAAAATGCTGCCCTGGGTAGTACGGCCGGCGCAGTTGCCCTTGCAACATACAGTAGAGCGTATAGTGCACTGGGGTAGTGCAGCGCGCAGCACTGGTTTTTTAGCACTGGAAAACGATGCGCTGGCTGAGCAGGATCCTTTTTTACATCGCGGGCTAAATTTATTGGTCGATGGTGTAGAACCTAAAGTTTTGCAGGACACACTGGACGCCGAGTTGACACTGGAGCGTGAACGTTTATTGCGCGGTGCGCGGATTTTTGAAGCGATGGGCGGCTATAGCCCAACTATTGGTATCGTCGGCGCAGTTTTGGGCCTTATACAGGCCATGGCAAATATTTCTGAACCGGAATTACTCGGGCTGGGTATAGCGACGGCTTTTGTCGCTACTATTTACGGCGTAGGCTTTGCAAATCTGCTATTTATTCCAGTTGGTAACAAGCTGCAAAGCCTGGTACATCAACGCACTTTGTATCATGAGTTAATAGTCGAAGGTTTGGTATCAATAGCGCATGGTGAAAACCCGCGCAATATTGAACGTAAGCTGGCAGCTTACCATTCGGGGTAGCCAATGTACCGGCATAAGCAGCGACATAAGCATGTAGAACACGAGCAGCTGGACCGCTGGTTGGTATCTTATGCTGACTACATGACGCTAATGTTTGCCTTGTTTGTGGTGTTGTATGCCATGGCAATGATTAAAGAAGAACAATACAGCGTTCTGGCTAACAGCCTGACCAAAATTTTCGATAAACCTGCAGAAGCAGACAGCGGTGTGTCGGGCCAGTCTGTGCTGGTTGAAGCTACAGTACAAAGTGAATTTGATTTACACGGCAGCTCGTTAGAGCAGGCTAAAGGCCCTGAGCTGGTTGCCGATGCCCGTCAGTTATCTGAAATTGCTGCAAAAAAGCTGGGCAGTCCCCTGCAATCAATAGAGCAACAACTTACTCAGGCATTAGCCAATTTGTTACAGCAAGGCGTGGCAAAGCTGCAACAGGATGAAAACTGGCTAACAATAGAATTAAACAGTGGTTTATTGTTTGCCAGCGGCAGCGCAACAACAACGCCGTCAGCCAGCGTTTTACTGGCAGAGATAAGCCGTATTATTGCACCCATCAGCAATTTTATCCGGGTGCGAGGTTATACGGATAATCAACCGATTAATAACGAGCTGTTTGCTTCAAACTGGGAGTTGTCGGTTAGCCGGGCGACTTCAGTATTACGCTTATTAGAGCAGCTAAATGTAGCGCCAGCGCGCCTGGCTATTGAAGGCTATGGGCAATATTATCCTTTTGCCGCTAATGACACTGTCCGCGGCCGTGCTGAAAATCGCAAAGTGGTGATCGCCATTTCCCGTTATGGCTATCAGCAGGAAGCGGGTGCAACGGCAGAACCCAGTGCTGCAGATATAGAGCAAACAGAGGCACTGCAGCAACAGTTAGAGCAGGTCTCACAGCAAGATGGTACTATCAGAGTAATTGCCTTACCCGGAGGTGGTATCCGTATTACCACCCGTGAAGACAATCCGGATGCTGAAACATCGCAACAACAGGATCGCTAAGTGGTTATTTGGACAGTGGCAAATCAAAAAGGTGGCGTAGGTAAAACCACCACTACAGTGACGCTGGGCGGCTTATTGACGCAGCGGGGCTATAAAGTCTTGTTGGTTGATACCGATCCGCACGCGTCACTGACTTACTATTTTGGTATTGACGCTGAAGAGCTGGAAGTCAGTGTGTATGATATTTTTATCCGTGGTAAAGATATCAGCAGTGAAGAGATCCTGCAGTCGTTATGTCCAAGCGGTATGAAAAACCTGGATATTTTGCCTTCATCAATGGCGCTGGCAACACTGGACAGGTCACTGGGAACTAAAGGCGGCATGGGGCTAATGCTAAAAAAAGCCCTGCTTAAAATCAAAAATGAATATGATTATGTGCTGATTGACTGTCCTCCGGTAATGGGGGTGTTAATGGTTAACGCTATTGCGGCCTGTGATCGCATTCTGATCCCGGTGCAAACCGAGTTTCTGGCATTAAAAGGCCTGGAGCGGATGATAGCGACCATGGCATTAATGCGCACCTCGCAGCAAAAAGACTATGCGTTCACTATTATCCCAACTATGTATGATAAACGCACCCGGGCTTCGTTGGAGGCCTATAAAGAGCTAAAAGCCAAATACCAGGACAAAGTCTGGTCAGCGGTGATCCCGGTTGATACCAAGTTTCGTGATGCCAGCCTGGCGCAAACACCACCTAGTGAGTTTGCCTCGGCTTCGCGTGGGGTTTTTGCTTACAACACGCTGCTGACCTATTTACTGCAACTGGCACCGGAGTAAGTTATGAGTAATCTGATTGCCAGTCAGAAGGTTATGCAGCATTATCTCGCTGCCCTGCTGACAGAAGAGGAACCGCAGCAGCAGGTCGCACTGCAGCAACAGAAGCAGCAGCTGAACGAATTGCTGGCGCAGGCGGTTGTAACGACCACCGAGCCGGCTGTCAGTACACAAACAGTTAGCAAAGCCAGCAGTAAGCAGGCCAGTACAACTCAGACTGAACAAGCTTTGGCCGGGCTGAAACAAAAATTTGTCCAGGCTGAACAGGCCATGCAACTGACACAGCGTGAAGTGCCGGTAGCGCAGCGGTTGGCTGTAGAAACGCCGGCGCCGGTTGCTGAGCCAGCAGCCGTAGCAGCAGCGCCGGTAAAAGACTACCGCCAGGGCAGGTTTCAGGCATTGTTTTTCGATGTGGCCGGCTTGAAGGTAGCGGTGCCGCTGAAAGAGCTCGGTGGCATTCATCAGATGGCAGCGGTTAACAGCCTGTTTGGCAAACCCGACTGGTTTAAAGGTGTTATGCTGTACCGAGAGCAGAAAATTAATACGGTGGACACTGCACGCTGGGTAATGCCGGAAAAATATGATCAATCTTTACAGCAAAAGCTAAACTATCAATATGTTATTATGTTGGGAAACAGCAATTGGGGTTTATGCTGTGAGTCACTGATTAACACTTACATGCTGGAACAGGATGACGTTAAGTGGCGCGAAGCTGAAGGCAAGCGGCCCTGGATGGCAGGCCTGATTAAAAAACATATGTGTGTACTGGTAGATGTAGACGCTATGATAGATTTATTAAACCGTGGTCTGGATATTACTGCCTGATCAGACAAGGTATTGTAACAGGAGCTGTGCATGAGCAATTTAACCAAGCAGTCTGCCAATAAAAACGAAGCAGCTGATGTTGTCCTGCAATGGGTAACCTTTAAGCTGCAGGAAGAAACCTATGGTATTAACGTAATGCAGGTGCAGGAAGTATTACGCTACACCGAAATCGCTCCGGTTCCCGGCTCACCTGATTATGTAACGGGTATTATTAACCTTCGCGGTAACGTTGTTACCGTTATTGACACCCGTTCGCGCTTTGGCCTGGCGCCGGGCGATGTTACCGACAACAGCCGGATTGTGATCATTGAAGCCGAAAAACAAGTACTCGGCATTATGGTTGATAGTGTCGCTGAAGTGGTTTACCTGAAAGGCTCTGAAATTGATACCGCGCCAAACGTCGGTACCGATGAGAGCGCCCGCTTTATTCAGGGCGTATCTAACCGCGATGGCGAGTTACTGATCCTGGTTGATTTAAACAAATTGCTCAGTGACGAAGAGTGGGAAGAGATCCGGTCTATCTGATATGACACTATGGTTGACTGTGTTAATACAGGCAGGTTTATTGGCGCTGAGCATGGTCGTGCTGTGGTGGTGGTTTAAACGGCATCAGAGCCAGGATAATCAATATACTGAGCTTGAGCGCCGTCTGGACTATACCAGCCGGCAGTGGCAACAAAGCCAGCTTGAGGTTGAAGAGCTAAGAGCCGGCATTATTGGTGTCGGTCAACGCGTATTACAACTTGAAACTGCATTACAGCAATTTAGCAGCCAGACTGAGCAGCAACTCAGCAGCCTGACAGAGCAGCAACAGGCTATAGCGTTGACGGATCCGGAATCTAAAATATACAGCCGTGCGATGAAAATGGTACAGCTGGGAGCTGATCTGGAAGAGATCATGCGTGAATGCGAACTGCCGCGGGCAGAAGCCGAGCTACTGTATAATTTACATCAAGCCAAACAATAACCGACACGTTCAATTGTGTTGCCCCTTTGAAACCTGTCTAGGTTTTGATGTCGATACGCTGATGAATATTATGCCAATTTTCCGGAAACTTACCCTGCAACACATAGGAAAAGGCAATCAGCTCAGCGATAACAATATACAGCTGCTGCGGGATTTGCTCGCCAAGTTGCAATTGACTTAACAACTTACTTAATTCTTCATCCTGATGAATTAGCACCCCGTGCTCTTTTGCCAGTGCCACTATTTCATCGGCCAGCTCGCCATGGCCTTTGGCCGTTACCGTGGGTGCTTTTTTGCCTTCATATTGCAGAGCTGTAGCGCTGTGATAGGTTTTTTTGCTCATGTTTCAGGCCTTGATTGCTAACAGGCTATTGGCCCGGGGGATCAGGGTGTCGGGGATCTTACCCAGCACGCATTCGGCCTGTTCAACTTTGATACCCTGCATGTTGCAACGATCTTTTAAAATAGGTAAAAAACGTTCAGCTTGCTGTTTGGCGGCAAGTTGTTCGGTATAAAACTGCAATTGTAATTGCTGCTCTGCCAGCCTGGCTACCACCAACATGCTACCGTATTGTTGTAAATCAAACCTCATTGTCAGTTGCCACAAACTACGTTTTTCGCCCTGTTGTTTACCATCGGCTTCGCGCTGCTCCAATGTCAGTTGGCAAATTTGTGTTTGCTGCCCCAGCTGCAGCGGTAATTGCAAAATAAGTTGCTGGCTATTGCCGCTGTCCAGTGTTGCCAACTGGCTCTGCTGCAAGGTACTGCTGTGGCTGGCCAGTTGCCGCAGGGCCGTACCGGCCTGAGCCGGGTCAAGCTGGCTGACAAAACGCGCCATTTGTGGTGCGGTTTGCGGCGCGGCAACTGGTTTTTGCAGTAGCTGACCTAACAGCAACTGAATTGCAACCGCAAGGCTGCCGCTGCTGCTGGTTGGGCTGACGTTAGTTTGCATGGGCTGAAAGGCCAGGGCTGCCGCTAACTGACTTTGTAGCTGAGGCGCCGGCCATACTTTGCTGCCATTAACCTGACTTTGACGTACCAGGGCAAAAATTTGCTGCAGCGGTGCTGGCAGCTCAGGCTGGTTGTCCAACGGCGAGGGCGACACCGGCAATAAAGGCAGTAGTTGACGCCAGGCTTGTTGCAGCGCGGCTTGCGGTGCGGCGGGCAGCTGCAGGCCAGGGCTGGTTGTTGGTGGTGCCTCCGGTGCTACCAGGTTGCTCGCCGCCACAGGCAGGCTAAGTTGCACCGGCCGGTTAAACTGCTGCGGGCTCACTACAAACTCGGCCATTATGTTTGGCCTGATAAGCTGAAGCTGCGCCGATGCGCTGCTTGTTGCAGGCCAGTGCAGTTGCACTGTGTGGCCGGGTGCAACTGTAGTTAATTTGGCGTCGCCGCTGAGTAAAGGCGCTACAACCTGAGCCGATAACTGTTGCTGATTAACCAGCCGTACCAGCTGCTGCACTATAACCTGCTGGCTTGCCGGCTTTAACAGTACCGGCATGGTTGCGGGTGCTGCACTGTGCGATGGTAACGTCACTTGCAGGCTGAGTTTATCGCCACTGCCAGGCAGCTGTAATAATAGCTGCACTGCAGTTTTATTCTGGCCATGGCTTAATAAGCGCGTTAATTGTTGTTGCTCGGGGCTCGTTGGTGTCAGGCTCGGTAAATTGGCAATATGCAATGTTAGCCCGGCAGGTTGTTTTTGCAGTGTGGCCGCTATGCTAAGGGGCGAGCCAGCGAGATCCGCTCCTGCAGCAGGCGCTGTCAGTAACTGCGGTAAAGCTGCCAGCAGTAACTGACGCAAAGACAAGCTGTTTAACGGCACGCTCACACTGGCATTATTGTTGTGTAAAGTCAGTTGTATACGTCCGTCAGCCAGCGGCTGAAACTGTAGTAATACGGCTGTTGTCGCCTTGGCGGATTGTGCCGGCTGTGCTAAAGCCAATAATGGCTGAATTTGCGCGGCGGCTTCTGCTGCCAGCGTTATCTGCAAAGGCCCGCCAGGTTGTGGCAGCTGTAAGCGCACACTACCATCTGACAGTTGTTGCACCTGTGCCTGATACACCTGCGCCACCAGCAATTTTAAACTTCCGGCATCAACTTTGCCGGTTTGGCTTTGGATTAACAGTTTTTCCAGATTGATCTGGTTCATGTTTTTACCTGTTTTCTGCTGGTCTGAAGTCTGGCTGCATTCGTATTATGACGGCATTATGCTAATATGCGCGCAATTTTTACTGTTATTAACCGAGGTCTGCGATAAAAGCTGCATTATTTCCCGTACCTGGTGGTGAGACTGTATTAAGCGCCCGTCAACTCAGCTGTATCCGCCAGGATAGGGTGCTGTTTGAGCAATTAGATCTTAGCGTTGCCGCCGGACAGCTGCTGCAAATAGCAGGCAAGAATGGTGCCGGAAAGAGCTCTTTGTTGCGTATTTTGGCCGGACTTGCTCAACCTGAACAGGGGCAATTGTATTTTGGCACGACCCCGCTGCGTCAGGTTATGCCCGAATTTGCTGCCAATTTATGCTATATCGGCCATCAAAGTGGCGTGCACGAGCAGCTTACTGCGCGGGAAAACATCCGCTTTTGGCATGCAGCAACCGCCGAGCCACAAGCGATTGATGATTATGCCTTATTAGGGCAGCTCGGTTTAGCCGGGTTAGAGGATATACCCTGTCGTATGTTGTCGGCCGGGCAACAACGGCGTGTATCTTTGGCCAGACTGTGGTTTACCAGACGTCAGCTGTGGATCCTGGATGAACCTTTTACCGCCTTGGATCAAGCGGCGATAACTATGCTACAGCAACATTTTTTGCTGCATTTGCAACAAGGTGGAGCCATAGTGCTGACCACACATCAGCGGCTAACCCTGGTGTTCGAGCAACTGATTAGTCTGGAGTTAGCGTACCGATGGTAACCTTAGGCTGTTTTATTCAGCGCGAACTGCGCCTGCTGGCGCGACAAAAAGCTGACTGGTTAAATCCGGTACTGTTTTTTGTCATAGTGTTAACCCTGTTTCCGCTTGGTGTTGGGCCAGAGCCTAACTTATTGCGTTTAATGGCACCAGGCGTAGTATGGATTGCCGCCTTACTTAGTGTTTTATTAGCGGCTGAGCGCTTATTTAAAGATGATTATCGCAATGGCGTGATAGAGCAACTGGTAGCAGCACGCCAGCCATTGCTTAGTTTTGTGCTGGCCAAGCTTATTACAAACTGGCTAAGTACCGGTTTACCCCTGGTACTATTGTCACCTTTGGTGGCGTTGTTGCTAAATGTAGACAGTGCTGCCTTTGCTGCCTTAGCTCTGACATTATTACTTGGTACGCCGCTGTTAAGTTTGCTGAGTGTGCTTGGCGCGGCGCTTACCGTATCGGCTGATAAGGGCGGTATTTTGCTGGCGTTGCTGATCCTGCCGCTGTATATTCCGCTACTAATTTTTGCCAGTGCCGCAGTTGAAGCCGCCAGTATGGCAATGCCTTATCAGGGACAGTTGGCAATTATGCTGGCTATGTTGTTATTTGCGTTAGCACTGGTGCCTATGGCGGTGCAAAGTGCATTAAAACTGAATGTGAGCTGATATGTTTAAGTGGTTACATCCATTAGCTAAACCTGAAACCTTATATCATTTTTGCCGGCTGTGTTATCCCTGGTTGATGGCGGCCGCGTTATTGTTATTGGCGCTGGGAAACATTTGGGGGCTGGCCTTTACGCCGCCGGATTATCAGCAGGGCGACAGCTACCGCATTATTCATTTGCATGTGCCATCAGCCATTATGTCGATGGGCACCTATTCTGCTATGGCAATAGCCGCTTTTACCGCTTTAGTCTGGCAGGTCAAAACGGCGCAGTGGGCGGCGTTAGCGTTGGCGCCAATTGGTGCTGTGTATACCGCTATAGCGTTGCTAACCGGCATGGCCTGGGGCAAACCGATGTGGGGCACCTGGTGGGTTTGGGATGCGCGGTTAACGTCTGAACTTATTTTATTGTTTTTATATTTAGGTGTGATTGCCTTAAGTGGTGCTTTTTCTGACCGGCAAACCGGTGCTAAAGCAGCCAGTTTACTGGCGGTAGTAGGCGTTATTAACCTGCCGATTATTCATTTTTCGGTTGAGTGGTGGAACACTTTGCATCAGGGCGCGTCTATAACCAAGTTTGCCAGGCCGTCTATCGATGCCAGTATGTTGTGGCCATTGTTAATCAGCATACTGGCTTTTAAAGTGTTGATGCTGGCACTGTTATGTTTGCGCCTGCGCACGGCAATTCTGGTTAACGAGCAGCACAGGCCCTGGGTTAAAGCACTGGCAGGAGAGCGCTAAATGTATTTTCAGTCCTGGAGCGATTTCTGGGCGATGGGCGGTTATGGCTTATTCGTCTGGTTGTCATTTGGTTTAACGTATTTGTTGCTTGCCGGTTTAATCGGCTACAGCCACTATCAGCAACGCGCCTTTAGCCGCCAACTGGCCGAGCGTCTGGCCCGTGAGCAGCGTATTAAGCAGTATCAGGAGCAGTCAGAGTAATGCTATCAAGACGACAGAAGCGTTTATCCGCTGTAGTACTGGTGCTGACCTTACTTGGCGGAGCCGTAGCGGCGATGTTATATGCGCTGCAGCAAAATATTGATTTATTTTATACGCCGTCACAACTGGTCGAGGGCCTGGGCAAAGATAAAATAAAGCCAGTGGTGGGCCAGCGTTTACGGATTGGCGGCATGGTAGTTGAAGGCTCTGTGCGCCGTGATCCTAATTCACTAAAGGTCAGTTTTGATCTTATCGATACCGGCCCCATAGTCACTGTTACCTATAATGGTATCCTGCCGGACCTGTTCCGCGAGGGGCAGGGCATAGTTGCTCAGGGGGTGTTACTGGATCCGGTCACCATAGCCGCCTCTGAAGTACTGGCTAAGCATGATGAAGAATATATGCCGCCGGAAGTGGCTGAAGCGTTAAAGGGCATCCGTCATGTACCCCCGTCGCAGCAACAAAAAGCTGACGGAGGCTACTGATGATAGTTGAAGCTGGTCAGCTGGCGCTGACTTTCGCCTTTGCGTTATCGGTGCTGTTGGCGCTGGTGCCGTTGTACGGTAGTTATCGTGCCAGTCAGCCGCTGCTACTGATGGCCAAGCCGCTGGCAATTGCCCAGTTTATTAGCTGTCTGCTGGCAATGCTGGCGCTGATTTATGCCTTTCGCAGCAGTGACTTTACTGTGATCAATGTGGCGCAAAACTCCAGTTCAACTTTACCCTGGTATTATCAGATCACCGCCAGCTTTGGCTCGCATGAGGGCTCGATGCTGCTATGGGTACTGATGCTGGCTGGCTGGACTGCACTGGTGGCGATATTCTCTAAAGCTTTACCGCTGCTGTTGCAGGGCCGCATTCTGGCTATTTTGGGGTTGATTAATGCCGGTTTTATCGCCTTTTCGTTATTTATGTCTAATCCGTTTGCCCGTAGTTTGCCGTTTTTTCCGGTAGAAGGGCGTGACCTTAATCCGCTGTTGCAGGATTTCGGCATGATTTTACACCCGCCAACCTTGTATATGGGCTATGTCGGTTTTGCGGTGGCTTTTGCTTTTGCTATCGCAGCGTTAATGGGCGGACGTTTTGACAGCGTCTGGGCGCGTTGGGTAAGACCCTGGGCACTAGCGGCCTGGTTGTTTTTAACACTGGGCATCATGCTTGGTAGCTGGTGGGCATACAACGAACTGGGTTGGGGCGGTTGGTGGTTCTGGGATCCGGTCGAAAACGCTTCTTTTATGCCCTGGCTGGCTGGCACAGCGCTAATTCACAGCCTGGCGGTGACGGAAAAGCGCGGCACGTTTAAATCCTGGACCGTGTTGCTGGCCTTAGCGGCTTTTGCACTTAGCTTAGTCGGTGCTTTTTTAGTCCGCTCCGGCGTGCTGGTGTCAGTGCATTCTTTTGCCACAGATCCTGGCCGCGGCTTGTATTTGCTGGTGTTTTTGCTGCTTGTTATTGGCGGTTCACTGCTGCTGTATGGCAGTCGTATGCATGCGGTCCGCTCTCAGGCACGCTACAAACTGTTTTCGCGCGAAATGTTGCTGTGGGGCAATAATATATTTCTGCTGACAGCCTGCTTTATTGTGTTTCTCGGCACCCTGTTTCCGCTGTTTCATAAAGAATTAGGCCTGGGTTCGGTATCTATCGGTGCGCCATTTTTTGATCAGATGTTTTACTACCTGAGCATACCTTTTGCGCTGTTGCTGGGGCTGGGGCCCTGGGTGCGCTGGAAACAGCAACAGCTAAGCCCACTGTTGTCGCCGCTGGCATTGGTGGCGGTGGCGGCTTTGGTGTTGGCCCTGGGCGTGATGGCCACGCTGCAAAGCGTACAGGCCAACCTGGCATTAATGGGCTTATTGCTGGGTGCCTGGGTAGGCATGTCGGCGCTGGCCGAAGTGATGCAGCGCGCACGTCAACTGGGTTCAGTTAAACAAGGGCTGAGCAAGCTAAATGCCAGCCACTACGGTATGACACTGGCGCATATCGGTTTTGCCGTACTGATTATTGGTGTTGCGATGACGAAAACCTACACCGAAGAACGTGATGTGCGGATGCAGGCAGGCGACAGCGTGCAGTTGGCTGGCTATCAGTTTACGCTAACTGAAGTTTATCCGCTAAACGGTGCCAATTATGGTGGCCAGGCGGCTGAGCTGGATGTCAGCAAGGATGGCCGCTACGTTACTCACCTGCATGCCGAAAAACGCTTTTACCGAATTCAGCGCACTATTATGACGGAAGCGGCAGTGCATGCCCGTTTAAGCCGTGATTTATACGTATCGCTGGGTGAAGAGTTACCCGGCAATGCCTGGGCTTTGCGTATTCAGGTTAAGCCATTTGTACGCTGGATTTGGCTTGGTGGCTTACTGATGACAGCAGGTGCTTTGTTATCGTTACTGGATAAACGCTACCGGCGCAAACAGCTAGCAGGGGCCGCGCAGGCAGGAGAGCAATATGCGTAAGGTATTGTTTTATATTCCGCTAAGCCTGTTTTTACTGCTAACGTTATTTTTACTCAGTGGCTTGTTTTCTGATCCCCGAGAGCGCGATTCTGCCGTTATTAACAAGCCTTTACCTGCTTTTGCGCTGGCCGATTTAATGCAGCCAGAGCACATCTGGACACCTGAAAAATTAGCCGGCGAAGTGTTTTTACTTAATGTCTGGGGCACCTGGTGTCCCACCTGCAATGCCGAGCTGGCTTATCTGGCAGAGCTTCGCGCCCAGGGAGTAAAAATTGTTGGCCTGTATTACGAGTTACCGCGCGATCCGGCGTTTGATGCGCCTTTTGATCTGGCAACGCTGCAGCAGGACGTAACACAAAAACTGGCGCAGCAGGGGGATCCTTATCAGTTTAATATCCTCGATTTGCAGCGTACCTTGTCGCTGGACCTTGGTGTCAGCGGCGCGCCGGAAACCTTTATTGTCGACGCTAACGGCATAGTGCGGGCCCACCATATTGGCGATATTAACCCCATGGTCTGGCGTGGCAAACTGGCAGCGGTATACCAGCAATGGAGTAAGCCATGAAAGCCATCACAACTGCATTAATGCTGTTTTGTGCCGCGCTGTCAGCTGAAGAGATGCTGCAATTTCGTTCTGACGCTGAGCGGCAATTGTTTCATCAGTTGACGGCAGAGCTGCGTTGTCCGCAGTGTCAAAATCAGAATATTGCTGACTCTAATGCCATAGTGGCAGTGGATATGCGGCAAAAAACCTATGAACTGGTGCGCCAGGGCCAGGACCGGCAACAAGTACTGGATTATATGATAAACCGCTACGGTGATTTTGTGCATTATCAGCCACCGCTGAATCGTTACACTGTCTGGCTTTGGTTAACGCCGGTTTTGCTGCTGCTGTTATTGCTGGGTATTGGCGTTTATCGGCGTGCCAGCCAGCAGGCCAATGCCAATACAGCTGCAGATGACGGTACCGACAGCGCTGAGCTGGATAAGCTGATAGCGCGTTACCGGAGTAAAAAACCATGATCGGCGAGATAGTTATTTGTATATTGCTGTTGTTGATACTGACGGCACTGTGTTTGTTCTGGCCACGCCGGGTAACGCCACAGGCGGGTCAAACGGCCGTGCAGCTATTTGAAGAGCGCTTGCAATTGCTGGCGTTAGCGCGCGACAGTGGCGAGCTGGCCGAGCAGGATTTTGACAACGCTGCCGCCGAGTTAAAAAGTCAGTTTTTACATAAACCGCAGCCTCAGGCGATAACGGGGCGACTGAACTGGCGTTTGCCAGTTAGTTTGCTGGCGGCAACCTTGCTGATAGTTGTGGCAATTTATGCTGTTAACGGTCATTACCGTCAACTGGCAGACTGGCAATATGCCCGGCAAAACCTGCAAAGCTTTGGTGAGCGCGCCTTACTCGGTCAAGGCGAACCGTTGTCGGAGCAGCAAATAGAATTGTTTGCGCTGGCACTGCGTACCAAGTTAGCCCGCGAAGGCGATGATGCAGTTGCCTGGATGCTGCTGGGGCGTATTCGTATGTCGCAGGGCGCAATGCAGGAGGCGGTGGCGGCCTTTGAGCGTGCACTAAGCATGACACCTAATCGCACACCTTTGCTGCTAAGTTACAGCCAGGCGCTGATAGTACTGGGTGATGAAAATAGTCTTGCAACGGCAGCCCGCGCTGTAGCACGGGTGTTGACCGCCGAACCGGACAACTCTGATGCATTATCACTGATGGCGCTGATAGCCTACGAACGTGGTGATTTTGCCGAAGCAACCACTGCCTGGCAATTGTTGTTAAAACAGCTACCGGCAGAAGACCCCCGTTACGCAGCCGTGCAGCAACGCCTGCAACAGCTGGGGGCTGACGTAGCCGCCAGCGGGCGGCAAATTAAAGTCAGCTTAACGGTGTCACCGGCGCTGCGTCAGGCACATCCTGATGCCACGCTGTTTTTGTTTGCCCGTGCCGTTGATGGGGCTGCCTTGCCGCTGGCAGTGCAGCGTATTGCGCTGCCGCAAGGCCAGGTTGAATTGCTGCTAACCGAGCAAATGGCTATGCAAAGTGGCTGGAGTCTGGCCAATGCTGAGCAGGTACAGGTTGTAGCGCG
Organism: Rheinheimera muenzenbergensis; assembly: GCF_036984005.1. Taxonomy (NCBI): domain Bacteria; kingdom Pseudomonadati; phylum Pseudomonadota; class Gammaproteobacteria; order Chromatiales; family Chromatiaceae; genus Rheinheimera; species Rheinheimera muenzenbergensis. The sequence continues at coordinate 313,577 of NZ_JALAAR010000001.1, read as the reverse complement.
AATGTCTTTAGCCGGTACGGTAGAACAACGGGCCGGAGATGTGCAGGTGGAGTCTGAGATCCTGCAGTTTAATCAGCCGGTGTTATCGGTATCATTGCAACTGGAACCCTGATATGCGTTTTTATTTTTCCTTGATGTTACCTGTAGCTGCGCTGGCTTTGCTATCGGGTTGTGCCAACAAAGCTGCGCCGCAGCAGCAAGCTGCAGCGCCAGTGTATCAGGATGTGCGCGACCCGCTGGAAACCCTTAACCGGCCATTGTGGGATTTTAACTACGATATTCTGGATAAATACCTGCTGCGCCCGGCAACAGTAGGATACATGACTGTAGTACCCAAACCAGCACGCAAAGGTTTGGTTAATGCGGTAAATAACCTGGGCGAGCCAGCCAGTTTTGTTAATGCCAGCCTGCAAGCTAAACCATCTTCAGCCGCAGTGAGTGCCGGCCGCTTTCTGGTAAACAGCACCCTGGGTATTTTCGGCTTGTTTGACGTGGCCAGCAAAATTGGCCTAGCCGAGCAGCAGGAAGACTTTAATCAGACAATGGCGGTATGGGGCCTGGGACACGGTGCCTTTTTGATGTTGCCGGCGCTTGGTCCAAGCACAGTGCGTGGCACAGCGGGCGGTGTCGTGGATAATCTGTATTTTCCGCTGGGACTGCTCAATACCCCGTTGTCGCTGACCCGGGCAGCTATCGGTGCTTTGGACGCGCGCGAGCAGTTAATGTCGCTGGAGCAAATGCTGGATGAGTCACTAGACCCTTATGCCTTTGTTAAAGAGTCTTACTTTCAGCGTGAATTGTTCAAAATTCATGACGGCAATCCGCCACAGCAACAAGAGCCGGAAGTTGATGAAGACTTACTGGAAGACTTATTCGATGAGCTGGACTAAGCGCCAGCTGATGTAAACCCGCTGCAACCGGTGTCGGCCAGGCCCGGTTTAGCGGGTAAAGCCTATACGAAAACCTCCCCAGTGCCGGCCATTAACATAAATTGGCACGGACAAGTCATGCAAAATTTCACCCGTGTCGCGTTTGTAGGTTTGCAGCAGCATTGATTCGGTGTGGCTGCCGCAGCGGCTGCCGGTGCGGTCATTAAAAATACGCTTGGTTCGGTTTTGTAATAAGTCTTTGGCGTAATTACCCGTCAGTGGCTGGCTGAACTTTTTGTTGTGGGTGGGGAAATAACCTTGGCGATCGACAGCTCCGGCATACAGCACCTTGCTGTGACGGCTTAATATTGGCTCCTGCACCGCCGGAAACTGCTGATCGGAAAAACTGTCATAGCCGGTGTGATATTTAGCCGGGTTAGTACCGCTGATTTGCTGGTACTTTTCAGCAAATACCGCCTCAGCACTGAGTTTACCGCTGCTGATCGCCTGTGCCAGTAAGTTGCCGATGGCGTCGGCTGCAGCCATGGCTTCTTGCAGTATGGCTTGGTAAAAGCTGTGTTGACTTAAGCTGTTAAGTTCGCGGTAGATGCTTTCAGTTTGCTCTGACAACGCCACCGCCTGCTCTGCCACGCTATGGCCCTTTTGGCTGATATTCTGCAAGGCACTGCCAATGCTGGTAGCCGATTGTGCCAATTGCGCACTGGTATGCTGTAAGTCGGCGCTTACACTCTGTAGCTGATTTAGCGTGCTGGACGAGCTGCCAATCTGCTGATTTATATCGGTAAAGCCTGCTGTAACCTGGCTAAGTTCCTGTTGCACCTGTTCACCGGCCTGTTGTAACAGCGCCATACGCTCGGCGGTATGCTGGCTTTGTGCGCGTATACTGCCAAGCATGCCGGCAATGTCCTTAGTCGCGGTAGCGGTTTTGCCGGCCAGTGCTCTGACTTCCTCAGCCACCACAGCAAAACCACGGCCTTGCTCGCCGGCGCGGGCAGCTTCAATAGCCGCGTTCAATGCCAGTAAGTTTGTTTGCTCTGCCACCGTATTGATAACATCGGTAATGCGCTGAATATCGTCGCTGCTGCTGCGCAGCTGCTCCAGTGCGGCGGCATTACTGCGCACATCGGCCACCAAAGCGCTGATATTTTGCATGGCGTTATCCAAGCGCTGATCTGCCTGGCCCGATGCATCGGCTGTGTGCTGTAAGTTGGCGTTTATATGCTGCAAAGACGCCGTCAACTGGCCTCCGGTTGCGGCAAGTTGCTGGCTGACATCGCTGATATTGCGGCTGTCGTTACTGCTTAACTGAATATCTTTAATTAAACCATCTATGTAAAACGATACCTCTGCTGCGCCAATCGCCATGCTTGATGTTGCGGCAGTAATGTTATCCGCAGTGTTTGCCAGGCTGTCATCCTGCTCGGCGCTGTGATCCGCCACCGGCGGTCGCACCCGGCTGGCATAGGCAGTAAATACTAAGCAGCCAGCCAGCAAAGCGGCAATAGCAGAATTGAATAACAGGTAGAGGCCTAATTGTGCCGCTATAAACACCAGTAAAACCACGGCAAATCTGGGTGAGGGCAGAGACATAGCAACTCCGGTTACAGCAAAAAGTAATGACCAATTTAGCAGTGTTCAAACTTTCAGTAAGACTGTCAATGGGTTAATCACAGCCCGAGACTAAAGTCGTAGCCTGTAATTTGACCGTCAGCCACCAATATTCAGCCATAAAATTTGCTGCAATAACCTCACGGCAACAGTTGGCAAAAATACTGAAAAAAATTAACCCCTTTTATCCAGCCCGGACGTCTGAATTGATAACAACAAAAAGTACGGGAGCCACACTATGCTAGCAATACCACAATACAACACTAACACTAAGCGCAGTACCGCTCTGCTGATGGCCGGTGCCGGTGCTTTGACGATGACACTGGCGTTATTTGCAGCGATGCAACAGCTGATAGCTGTAAAAGCCAGCGGGCCAAGGCCGGTTGCAACCTTGCCGGTAGTGGGGTTATATGAGCCGGTAAAAGACAGTGAGACGCTGGTAAAGCAGCCGCTGCCAAAGCAGCCAGAGCTTAAACCGCGTGATTTACCTGTTGTAACGCCAGATCCTGTCACCTCGGTGCAGCTTGAGCCGAATGGTTTTAACTTTACGGCTCCACCGCTGCCCAGAAACTCCGGGCCGGGTACTATGGTACAGGCAGAGCGCGGCGCAGCGCCACTGGTGCGTATTGAACCGCGGTATCCGGTTGCTGCCGCACGTGACGGTATTACCGGCTGGGTGAAACTGGGCTTTAGTATCGATGAAACCGGTGCTGTTACCGATATAGAGGTACTGGCGGCAGAACCGGCCAGGACCTTCAACAAAGAAGCTGTGGCGGCATTAAAGCGCTGGAAATACCAGCCAAAACGCCAGGATGGCGTAGCAATAAAACAAACTGGTTTACAGGTTCAGCTCGATTTTAATCTGGACAACAACTAGTCTGATCAGTAACAACGGCAGTAAAAGGAGCTTTGTATGGCATTATCCTTTTTTTGGCAGGGCAGTATTGCGCCAGATCTGAGCGCAGAGCAACTGTATAGCCGTTATGTTCATCATGCTGACGTCAGCGCACTGGAGCAGCTGGTTAGCTTGTACGGTGATGCGCTGTATCATTTTTTGCAGCGCCAGTCTGATCGGGCGCTGGCTGAAGATATCAGCCAGCAATGTTGGTTAAAATTGGTCGATCATAAAGCTGTTTTTGCCGGTCAAAGCAGTTTTAAGACCTGGCTGTTTAGCATGGCGCGGCATTGTCTGATAGATGAGCTGCGCCGGTTAAAACGCTGGCAAAGCGAGCAGATGGCCGATGATATCGCGCTGCAGCAATCTTGTCTGGCCGAGCAATTACAGCAATGCCGGCAAAATCAGCAATTTGCTACGCTGATCTCGGCGCTGCCTTTTGCCCAGCGTGAAGCCTTAATGCTGCAGCTGGAGGGATTTTCATTAACAGAAATTAGCCAGATAACTGCGCAGCCGCCAGAGACAGTTAAAAGTCGTCTGCGCTACGCCCGGCAGTTTATGCAACAGCATAATGCTGTGTCTGGGCAGGAGTAAGCTATGTCAACACCTGAACAATTTGACCGCGAACTGCGCCAGCAGTATCAGCATGATCAAGCGCTGCATCCGCTGCCGCAGCAGGTACACCGGGCAATACGTCAGGCCACAGCACGCCAGCGTGCAGCCGGCAAAGTCCGTAATTGGCGCTTTAGCTGGCGTAGCGCACAGCTGGCCGTCTGCAGTGCCTTGTTGTTAGTAATGGCTTACTTGTTGCAGCTGCCGCAGCCGGCCACCACGCAGTATTATCAAGTGCTGCTAAGTCATAATGAGCAGTATCGCCAGGTGCAGCAACATAGCGTCAGTACTCAGACGGCAGCCGATACCAATGCAACGGAGTATCAGCAGTATATAGCCTCAACACAGCACACAGAGCAGTTTCATCGCCAGGTAGGCCTGTTACGCCAGCAGCAGCAAGAATGGCAAATCAGCGTCTGTAATGACTTACTGCTAACTATCGACACGCAATTGCTGGCTCAGCTGGCGGTGCCAAAAGCCGTGCGTCAGCCACAGCCACCGCAATGGGTTGAATTTATCAGTAATTCGCGCGGGCAACTGGTGGCAATACAACCGGCGACACAGGCTTTGCTGTGCCCGCATAGCTAAAAAAGATTGCTCTTTTTGTCAGGTAATACCGTACTATTAACAGTATTAAGATCTGCGTAAGAGCCATGACTATGAAATCGCGCTTTATACCGCTACTTAGCATATTAACTACGTTGCTGCTGTGCAACGCGCCGCTGGCGGCGCAGCAGCGCCTGCTTATTACCGTTGCGCCCGAGCAAGCTGAACAATTGCACCGGGTACACAGCGCCAGTACCGGCCAGCACACTGGCTGGCAGCGCTTTTCTCAGCTACCAGACATAGTGGTTGCTGAGCTGGCGCAAGGTGCAGATTTGCGTCAGGAAATGCAGCGTTTGCGCCAATTGCCCGGCGTATTAACCGTTGAGCCTGACTTGCGGCTGCGTAAAATAGCCACACCTAATGATCCGCAGTTGAGCCAGCAATGGCATCTTAACGGCAGTTTTGGCATTAACGCCGCAGCGGCCTGGGATCTTAGTACTGGCGACAGCGAACAGGTAATAGCGGTTATCGACACCGGTGTTGATTATAACCACGCTGATCTGGCTGCCAATATCTGGCAAAACCCACAGGAAATCGCCGGCGATGCCATCGACAACGACAACAATGGCTATGTTGATGACATCTATGGCATTAATCCGGCCGATGGTAACAGCGACCCTATGGATGAAGATGGCCACGGCACTCAGGTAGCCAGCATCATGGCTGCCGTGACCGACAATGCGGTGGGTATCGCCGGTGTAAGCTGGCAGACAAAGATTTTACCCTGTCGTTTTATGGACAAAAATGGCGAGGGTTTCGTCAGTGATGCCATCGCCTGTTTGAACTATGTACTGGATTTAAAAAATAATCAGGGCGTAAATATCATCGCTACCAATAATTCCTGGGGTAGCAGCAACTTTTCGCAGGCGCTGTATAACGCCATAGTGGCGCAGCGCGATGCGGGTATTTTGTTTATTGCCGGTGCCGGCAATGACGGCAATTCTGCCCGCTTTTATCCGGCCGGCTACAACCTGTCTAACATCATTAGCGTGGCGGCGCATGATCAGCAAGGCGCTATCGCCGGTTTTTCTAACTATGGCCGGGACTGGGTACACCTGTCGGCACCCGGTGTTGCTATTGCTGCGGCGCAGACCGGCGGAGGTTATGCTACGGCTAGCGGTACCTCTATGGCGGCGCCGGTAGTTAGCGGTGTGGCTGCGTTGGTCGCGGCTTATGAGCCGGCGCTGGGCATGACAGCACTGCGCAACCGTATTTTAATCGCGGGGGCACCCGCTGATGATAGCGATATTGCAACGCAAACCATGACCGGTCAGCTGCTGCTGGCTGCCGGTGGCGACACCCTGGGGGCTTTAGGCTGTAACGGCGGCACCCTGCAACGTAGGGTTACCCCGTTAACTGACGTACTTTATCTGGAAGCCGGTGATACGGTCGATATACAAGTGCTGAGCCTGAGTTGTTTTGGCGATAGCTTACCGGCTAGCGTCAGTGCCGGGGCTATGCAACAGGCTGTGGCAATAAATGATGACGGCCAACAGCAAGATCAGCAGGCTGCTGACGGCATTTACAGCGGGCGTTTCCAGTTTGATGGCAACGCCACTACGTTGAATTTTCCTGATGGCCAGGTGCAACTGCGCTTACGCAACAATAACTTTTGTGCCGTTAATGCTGTCACTGAAATCCCGCTGGCAGAGTGTGATGCCTTAGTTGAGCTTTATTATGACACCCTGGGCCAGCACTGGCTTAACAACGAAAACTGGTTGTTAACCGCCACGCCATGTAGCTGGTTTGGCGTGACCTGCAACAATGGTCAGGTCAGCGAAATTAATCTGCTGTCTAACAATCTTAATGGCCAATTGCCAGCGGCATTAAATCAGTTACCTGCCTTAGCCGTATTTGATGTCAGTGACAATAATTTACACGGCAGTTTCCCGGCTGCGTTGTTGCAACTAACCCAGTTGCAACGGCTGGTTTTATGGCAAAACGCCTTTAGTGGGGTCTTGCCACCTGCGCTGGGTAATCTAACCAGTTTGCAGCTGCTGGATCTGTCAGAAAACCGTTTTAGCGCTGCGTTGCCCTCAGGGCTTGGCAACCTGAGTAACCTGCAACAACTCTATCTGGAAGACAATCTTTTTGAAGGCGCAATGCCGCAGACGTTCGGTCAGTTGTCGCAGTTGCAGGTGCTGTGGCTGTTTGATAATAATTTAACCGGTACCTTGCCGCAAAGCCTGACTGGCTTAAGCCAAATGCAGGATTTTCGTTTTAATGATACCAGTCTGTGTGCGCCAGCCAATCAGGACTTTGGCAACTGGCTGGCCGGTCTTACTACTTTGCACATTAACACCAGTTGCCCGAATACGCCGCCGACAGTGGCAGCCGGCAGCAACCAAACCGTAAACAGTGGTACAGTGGTACAGTTGCAGGCCAGCGCCAGCGATGCTGAATTTAATGCACTGAGTTACCAATGGCAGCAAATTGCCGGCACTACGGTAACGTTAACTAGCCAGGATGAGCTAAATCCGCGTTTTACTGCACCAGCAGTAAGCAGCAACACTGTGTTGCGTTTTCGTTTTACCGCCAACGACGGTATAAGCAGCAGCAGTGCGGAGGTAGAAATAACAGTACAGCCTTTAGCTAACAGCGGCGGCCCGGGCAACAATGCCGGCGGTGAAAGTGGCGGCGGTACTATAGGGATAGTGGCATTGTGCGGCTTGTTGCTGTTGTGGACGCGCCGGCTTGGCAAGCGGATGTAAAGCCAATAGAATGGCGCCGGGCTTCGGCATCAGCGCCGTTATAACAGTAAAAGGTTTATTTTGAAGCAGTATATTTTAGCGTTTGCCTGCCTGACAGCAACTTGCAGCTTTGCTGCCGAGCCAGAACTGGCTCCGCTCATTATTGATTTTGATCAGCACTATGCCCGTCAGTTGGCCGAACACGACATTCCCGGTGCCGCTTATGCCATAGTGCAGGGTAACCGCATCATCGCCACCGCCGGTTTTGGTGTACGCCAACGGGGTAGCGATGCGCCGGTTGATCCTTATACCGTATTTCGCATTGCCTCAGTCTCCAAAACCTTTGCCGGCAGTCTGGCGGGTATGCTGGCGGCCGAAGGCCATTTTAGCCTGGATGATGCACTGGTCGATTATTTACCCGAGTTTTCTTTTAAAAGTAAAAAGTACAATAAGCAGCTGAAATTAAAACACTTGCTATCGCAAAGTACCGGCGTAATGCCAAATGCCTATGATAACCTGATTGAAGCTAATGTACCTTTACAACGCATTTTGCCGCAATTTGGTAAAATAGACCCCTTATGCCCACCGGGACAATGCTACGGTTATCAAAATGTACTGTTTAGCCTGATTGAACCGGTAATACAAAAGCGCACCGGTAAAAGTTATGCCGAGCAGTTGCAAGAGCGTATTTTTACCCCGTTACAGTTACCGACGGCCTCAGTGGGGCTGGATGGCTTTTTTAGTACAGAAAACCGCGCTATGCCGCACGTGCGGGCGCGCGGCAACTGGCATCCGGTTAAAGTTGCTGAAAGCTACTATCATTTCGGTCCGGCCGCCGGCGTTAATGCCAGCGCAATAGATTTGGGCTACTGGCTCATTGCTCAGCTGGGGCATCAGCCGCAGGTATTATCAGACGAAGTGCTGCTGCGCATCACTGATAAAAATGTCAAAACCCGGCGTGATCTGCGCCGCAAAGAATGGCGTCGCTATCTGACCGATGCGCATTATGCACTGGGCTGGCGCGTGTATCAGTTTGGCCAGGACACCTTGTTGTACCACGGCGGCTGGGTGCAGGGCTACCGTGCTGAGATTGCCTATTCGCGTGAGCATCAGCTGGGGCTGGTGATGCTGATGAACGCGGAATCAAACCTGATTAATGAACTGGGCACGTATTTTTGGTCCAGTTTTTTAACTGCTATCCGCCAGCAACAGCAGGAGTTGCCGCAAGCCGAATAATCAGTCACGGTTGGCGGAGCGCTTTAGCATCGACGAAATACATCCAGCATAAAATCGATGCTGATGGCCGGCAGGCGCTCAGCAAACTGCTGTTTTTCTGCCGCGCTGAACTTCCACGCCAAAGGCACCATCTGCACCAGTGCCAGCAGTTGTGCCGGTTGGGTAAATTGCAGGCTAAACTGCAGCCGCTGCCGGTACTGATGCACAAAGCCTGTAATACTGGCTATGGCATCATCGTGTAAGCGTACCTGCTCATAAATGGCTTGTTTTATTTCCAGTAAATGTGCCGGGCCGGGTGTGACGGTAACTAAATGACCGCCAGCCTTAACTAATCTTGCAAGCTCTTCCGCTTTAGACGGCGCATAAATGCGCACTATGGCATCAAAGCTGTTATCAGCAAACGGCAACTGGTAAGCACTGGCAACACTAAAATTAATATTATGATTGGCTTTAGCGGCAAATTTAATGGCCGCTTTGGAAATATCGACGCCATAAAACTGTGCCTGAGGCAGGGCCTGTTTAAGCTTACCGCTGTAGTAGCCTTCGCCGCAGCCCAGATCGAGTAAACTAGCCGGTGCCAGTGGTATTAGTGTATCTGCGACTGCTTGCGCCAGAGGGGCGTACCAGCCGGCGTGCAAAAAATCACGCCGTGCTTGCATCATGTCTTTGTTGTCGCCGGGGTCTTTGGAGTTTTTCTGTTGCACTGGTAGCAGGTTGACGTAGCCTTCGCGGGCGACATCAAAACTGTGGCGGTTAGTGCACTGATATTGTCTGTCGCTAAGGTTTAGCGGTTTCTGGCACAGCGGGCAAAGGTACATAGTCAGTAAAGGCCGGGTTGTGGCTGGAAAAAAGGCGCTTAGTGTAGCAGCACAGCAGTGTTTTCGCCAAAGCTTGCTATACTGGCGGGCAATATGGTTAAGCAGAGTTTAACTGCAGCTTGAACGCTGGCCTTGCGTTACAACGCTGCTGTGCTCGCCGGAGCAACGCACTCGCGCATGCGATTGCTCAGACAATCTCTGGCTGTGCGCAGCAGGTTCTAACCGGCCAGCTGAACCGGCGGTTACTTACAGAAAATTTTACGGAGCACCAATGCAAGATTTAGAACTGTGGACACTGGACGAGCTATGTGACCATGCCTTTGATATTTTTGAAGAACTGGCAGCTGAAAACCTGTCCGCCGCCGACTATACCCTGTATCAGCAGCACTATGAAAACCGTGGTTATGTTGACTTAACGCCGCCGGGTGAAGATTGGGTAGAGATTATGATGCAGGATCTTGAACCCGAGCTGCACTTTGAAGCACAAATTGGCTTAACGGGTGGAAATGGCGAAGCCGACATGGTGCTGGCGCGGATTTTACTCAGCCGCGAAAAATACGAATCACTGTGCCATGCCCAGTGGCGGGGTCAATAAATAGGCTGGCAAATAAAAAACGGGGCGCAAAATATGCGCCCCGCTAAACTCTGCTAGTGCACGCCGTGCATGCGTTTTTTCAGCCAGGGGCTGATTAACAGCATAAACACACCCACACCGACACCGACATAACATAAAAAGGTAAACAGCTCGGTATAACCGGCTAAAGCCGTACTTACTTCAACCACTTCGCCGGCAGGCACATCTATCGCCGCCAGTTTAGCCAGTTGGGTCGCTAATAACTCTGAGTAAGCTGTAGCCAGGAACCAGGCTCCCATCATAACACCCACCACTTTAGGCACTGCCAGTTTAGTAACCGCTGACAAACCTACCGGGGATAAACATAACTCGCCCATAGTATGCAGGGCATAGGCCAGTATCATCCACCAGGCGGCAACATAACCGGCTTCATTGGGAAACATGGCACCGACAACTAAAGCGCCAAAACCTAAACCGGCCTGAATAATACCCAGGGCAAATTTAACCGGCGTACTGGGTTCCAGGTTGCGTTTAGCCAGTGCTATCCATAACCAGGCAAACAGTGGCGCCAGCGTTATGATAAAAAACGCATTCAGCGAGCCAAACTGACCGGCAGTGGCTTCATAGCCCAATACTGTACGATCCATTACCCGGTCAGCATATAAGGTCATTGATGATGCAGACTGCTCAAACAGTGCCCAAAACACCACTGTAGACATTGTCAGTACAATAAGCACGATCATCCGATCGCGTTCTTCGCGGGTACACTGGGTGGTAATAAACCAAATTATTCCTACCAGTACAATAAAGGACATACCCAGTAAGGTGCTGTGTACCACAGGGTTGTATTGCACTAACTGCCAGACTATCGCCAGCGCAGGCAGGGTAGCCAGGTAAATTAACCATTCGCGGTTAATACCGGCGAAAACTTTTTCTTTTAACTTTGCCGGATCAGCCGGTTCAGCATAGCCGAACAGGTATTTTTGGCCGGTTAAAAACACGATTAAACCCAGCACCATGCCAATACCCGCCAGGCCAAAACCATAGCCCCAACCATAGGTTTCGCCCAGGTAAGTTACGGTTATGGTAGCAATAAAAGAACCCAGGTTAATTCCCATGTAAAAGATGGTAAAGCCTGAGTCGCGCCGTGCATCTTCTTTGCCGTATAACTGACCGACTATGGTAGAAATGTTCGGCTTTAAAAAGCCCACACCCATAATGATCAACGCCAGGGAGAAATAGAAGACCTGAATAGCGCCGGTATCCTGCACTACCACACCATCCTGTACATAGGCCTGAAAGCCCTCGTAGGCTAAACCCAGGTGGCCCATACAGAGTAAAATAGCACCAAAGGTTACCGCTTTACGCATACCCAGATAGCGGTCGGCTAACATGCCGCCGATAACCGGCATGGCGTACACTAAACCGGCATAGCTGCCTAGTACGTCCAAACCACCGGCATCGCTGAATAAGTGGTACTTTGTTAAATATAATAACAGCAGATATTTCATGCCGTAGAAGGAAAAGCGTTCCCACATTTCAGTGAGAAAGCACACATAAAGCCCGACCGGATGGCCGAGAAACTGTGGCTGATTGGCCGGCGCAGCGGCGACAGAGCTAGATACAGTCATGGGATCCCCAGTATTATTAGAATTATCTGCTTTACCTTTTTTACCGGCAAAGCTCAGGCGATTATGCAGATGTACGGCTACCTTGTCATCAGCCTTGCTGGTAATAGCCGCTAAAAAGCGCAAAAAGCCGGTTAGAATAACCGGCACAGACTTTACTGCGGGAACAATTGCTGGCGTATCTGCAGCAACTGTTTGCGGCATAAAGCAAAGGTAAGTGGCCGGGTGATCAGTGGATAACCAATAATAAGCAACAAGCTATAACCTGCTATAACCCAGCCGTCGTCGTTTAAAAATGCACGTGCAAGCAATAAAAACAGCGGAAACAGGATCAGCAACTTAATAATGTTAAGTGTAATTTTAGTCGGTACCGGCAGCTTGTCGGCTGCCTGACGTATTACTTGCATGCGTTGGGCAAAATTTAGCCCGGCAAGTTCCGGGATATTCTGGCTGTTTAGATATAACATGGTAGTTTCCTTCTTTTCAGCGCGCTAGTTTAACGGTTGTCACTATCGCTTTAAAAGGGCTTTTGGTAAGCTTTACGGCAACAGCACAATAAGGATCTGTGATGATTAAAGTTCTCAGCGTTTTTGGTACCCGGCCGGAGGCCATCAAGATGGCACCGCTGGTTAATCTGCTAAAGCAGCACAACGACATTGACAGCCGGGTTTGCGTCACCGGCCAGCACAGGGAAATGCTGGACCAGGTGTTAACATTGTTCGATATCAAAGCCGAATATGATCTGGCCATTATGAAAGCCGGCCAGGATTTATATGACGTCACTACCAGTATTTTACTGAATATCAAAACGGTACTACGTGAGTTTAAACCCGACGTAGTACTGGTGCATGGCGATACCAGCACCACCTTTGCTGCCGCGCTGGCCTGCTATTATGAAAAAATTGCCGTTGGCCATGTTGAAGCCGGCCTGCGTACCGGCAATATCTACAGTCCCTGGCCGGAAGAAGCTAACCGTAAGTTAACCGGCGCTATAACCCGCTACCATTTTGCCCCGACAACAACATCGCAGCAAAATTTACTGCAGGAGCAGGTACCCGCCAGCCATATTTTTGTAACCGGCAATACCGTTATTGATGCGCTGCTGCAAGTGGTGGAAAAAATCGACACTGACACTGCTTTACGCGACAGCTTTGCCGCTAAATTTCCCTATGGCCAACAAGGCCGTCGGTTAATTTTGGTTACAGGCCACAGACGCGAAAGCTTTGGCGGGGGTTTTGAGAATATCTGCGCAGCGCTAAAACAAATTGCGCAGCAATTTGCCGATTGCGATATTGTTTATCCGGTGCATTTAAATCCGAATGTGCGCGAGCCGGTGTTCCGCTTATTATCCGACGCCCCTAATGTGCATCTTATCGAGCCGCAAGAATACCTGCCCTTTGTTTATTTGATGAGCCGCGCAACCTTAGTGCTAACGGACTCTGGTGGTATTCAGGAAGAAGCACCGTCTTTAGGTAAGCCGGTATTGGTAATGCGTGACACTACCGAGCGGCCCGAAGCCGTAACCGCCGGTACAGTAAAACTGGTTGGCACCGATCAGCATAAAATAGTGGCACAAGTCAGCCGGCTGCTTACCGATCAAGACTATTATGACAGCATGAGCTTTGCACATAACCCTTATGGCGATGGAAAAGCGTGTCAGCGCATAATTGACGTGATAAAATCCGCTGCCATCGTTTCTGATAAAAAAGATTTAACAAATTGAATAGTATACAAACTTTACTGACAACTCAGCAACGCTGGTTAGTGACCGGCTGTGCCGGTTTTATCGGTTCTAATCTGGTTGAGGCGCTGTTAAAGGCCGACCAACTGGTAGTTGGGCTGGATAACTTTGCTACCGGCTATCAACGTAATCTGGACGAAGTAAAAGCTCTGGTTAGCCCGCAACAGTGGGCCAATTTCCGCTTTATAAATGCTGATATCCGTGACCTTGACGCATGCCAGCAAGCCTGCAGCGGGGTTGATTTTGTGCTTCACCAGGCCGCACTTGGCTCAGTACCACGCTCCATCGCCGACCCGGTAACCAGCAATGCCACTAACATCAGTGGTTTTTTAAATATGCTGCTGGCCGCGCGCGATGCCGGTGTTAAGCGCTTTGTTTATGCAGCGTCCAGCTCAACCTATGGTGACCACCCGGCCTTACCTAAAGTAGAAGATGTTATAGGTAAGCCTTTGTCACCTTATGCCATTACCAAATACGTTAACGAGCTGTATGCTGATGTATTTTCCCGCAGCTATGGCTTTCACAGTATAGGTTTGCGTTATTTTAATGTGTTTGGCCCACGTCAGGACCCTAACGGCGCTTATGCCGCGGTGATCCCGAAATGGACTGCCGCCATGATTGCTAATCAGGATGTGCAGATAAACGGTGATGGTGAAACCAGCCGTGATTTTTGCTTTGTTGCCAACGCGGTCGAAGCCAATATTAAAGCTGCACTGGCCGATATTAAGCAGAGTGAAGTATTTAACGTGGCGCTGGGCGATCGCACAACATTAAACGAGCTGTTTGCTGCTATTGCCACGTCATTGCGTGACAATGGCGTACAGTACAGCAAAACGCCGCTGTACGGGCCATTTCGCCAGGGCGATGTGCGCCATTCGCAGGCAGACATCAGCAAAGCGCAGCAGATTTTGGGCTATGCGCCGCAATATCGTCTGCGCGATGGGTTGGTACTGGCTATGCCTTGGTATTTGCAACAGCAATAAGTTGCGCTTTCAGGCCACCAAAAAATTGAACAATAATCAGGGTAAAAGGACTTACACAGGATATTTAGCATGTCACAGTTAACCGATACAAAAATCGCCATTATTGGCCTGGGCTATGTGGGCCTGCCGCTGGCAGTAGAATTTGGTAAGCATTATCCAACGCTGGGTTTTGATATTAATCAGGCGCGGATCAGCGAATTAAAGCAAGGCCAGGACCATACGCTGGAAGTGAGTAAAGAAGAGCTGCAACAAGCCGAACAACTGCGCTACAGCAGCAATCTGGACGATTTACGCCAGGCCAATGTGTACATTGTTACCGTGCCGACACCAATCGATCAGCACCGCCAGCCTGATTTAACCCCATTAATTAAAGCCTCTGAAACGCTGGGCAAGGTTATTAAACGAGGTGATATCGTTATTTACGAATCGACCGTGTACCCGGGCGCGACTGAAGATGATTGTATTCCGGTGATCGAGCGGATCAGTGGGCTTAGATACAATGTTGATTTTTATGCCGGTTACAGCCCGGAGCGCATTAATCCGGGCGATAAAGAGCACCGGGTTACCACCATTAAGAAGGTGACCTCAGGCTCAACGCCGGACATTGCTGAAGTGGTAGACAACCTGTACGCCAGTATCATTACCGCAGGCACTTACAAAGCCAGCTCAATTCGCGTAGCAGAAGCAGCCAAAGTGATCGAAAACACCCAGCGCGATTTAAATATCGCGCTGATTAACGAGCTGGCGGTGATATTCAATAAGCTGGGTATCGATACCGAAGAAGTGCTGCTGGCTGCCGGCACCAAGTGGAACTTTTTACCCTTTCGCCCAGGGTTGGTCGGTGGCCACTGCATAGGTGTTGACCCTTACTATTTAACTCATAAAGCCCAGTCTATTGGTTATAACCCCGAGGTTATTCTGGCAGGCCGTCGCATAAACGACAGCATGGGCCGTTATGTGGTTAGCGAGCTGGTTAAAGCCATGATAAAGCGTCGCATTCAGGTAAGCGGTGCCAAAGTGCTGGTGATGGGCTTAACCTTTAAAGAAAACTGCCCGGATATCCGTAACACTAAGGTCGTTGATATCCTCAACGAATTTACCGAGTACGGCATCAGCGCCGACGTATTTGACCCCTGGGTCGATGCTACCGAAGCCCAGCATGAATACGGCATCAATCTTACGGCTAAGCCAGAGCTGGCAAGTTACGATGCGATTATTCTGGCGGTAGGGCATCAGCAATTCCGCCAGCTTGGCGCAGCGGGTGTGCGGGCTTTTGGTAAACCAGACAGCGTGCTGTACGATTTAAAATACGTACTGGACAAAGCCGATACCGATTTACGCTTATAAAGTGTTGAGGCCCCTGGTAACAGGGGCCTAGTCAGAAACAATTTATCCTGACACGCGGACAAATGAGAATATTCCCAGCCAGATTGCCAGATTGTCTGATACTGCAGCCGCAACGCTATCAGGACAACCGCGGTTTTTTTCAGGAAACCTTTCGTGCTGCTGACTACGCCAAAGCCGGGATCAGCGAACCCCTGGTACAGGATAACTGGTCCCGCTCGGTAAAAGGGGTATTACGGGGGATGCATTTTCAGCGCCTGGCACCTCAGGGCAAGATGGTGAGTGTGCTGCGTGGTGAAATTTACGATGTTGCGGTAGATATCCGCCCCGGCTCGGCCAGCTTTGGTCAGTGGCAGGGCTTAGTGCTAAGTGAGCACAATGGCCATCAGCTGTGGTTGCCGCCCGGTTTTGCGCATGGTTTTTTGGTGTTGTCGGATGTGGCAGATGTGATTTATAAAACCTCGGCGTATTATCAGGCTGACGATGAAGGCAGTTTTTGCTGCTTTTCTGCCGCGCTGAATATTGATTGGCCTGTCACAGACGTTATACGCTCGGCAAAAGATGCCGGCGCGCCTGATTTTTCGACGGTTTTCCCATGATCAAGGTGCTGCTTAGCGGCAGCGACGGCCAGTTGGGCCAACTGGTACAGCAGCAATTTGCCACTATGCCGCAGTTTAACCTGCTTGCCTGTAACAGGGCGGCGCTGGACATTACCAACACTGCTGCCGTTAGCCAACTGTTTACCGCTTTCCAGCCGGCCATCGTGATTAATTGTGCCGCTTACACCGCAGTAGATCAGGCTGAGCGTAACAGCCTGCAGTGTCACAGTGTTAATGCCAGTGCCGTTGCGCAACTGGCGCAACTGTGCCGCCGCTTCGACAGCTTATTTATCAGTATTTCTACCGACTATGTATTTGACGGCTCAGGCCGGCGTCCTTACATCGAGCGTGACCTTACCGCGCCGCTCAATCAATATGGTTTAGCAAAACAACAGGCCGAACGGGCAGCAGAGCAGGCGATAAAATACATTACGCTGCGCACCAGTTGGCTGTTTAGCGAACTGGGGGCAAACTTTGTCAGCAGGATCTGCCAGCAGGCACAAAGCGGCGATGTAACCCGGGTGGTGCAGGATCAATACGGCAACCCGACACCGGCACGGGCTCTGGCACAGGCTATTGGCCAGCTGGCGCACCAATATGTGCAAGACGGCCAACTACGATATGGCCTGTATCATTTTGCAGGCTACCCCTGTTGTAGCTGGTATCAGTTTGCCATTGCGATATACCAGCTGGTGGCACCGCAGCATCTGCACAAATTGCAGGGAATAGCCAGTCCGTTTCCGGGAGCCTTAGCCCGGCGTCCGGCATATTCCTGCCTGGATATGAGCCTGTTTCAGCAGCAATTCAGCTTTAAGGCGCCACCCTGGCAGGCTGAGTTGGCAGCAGTTGTAAAAAAATTGGCAGAATAAACAATTCTTGACACTATTGCCGGTAAAAAAAGTTCGATAATCAGCAACAAAGCCGATAGAATTCACATCTTGGCCCAGCCTGATAGCGCGTACAGAAATAAGGATAAATTTTCTGTTTCAGGCCCATTGCACAGCACTATAAATTTATAAGAACCGGAGCGACGAGTGGTTAATATCGTTAAATATTTAACATTTTTCTTGTTTTTTGCCTTGCCGCTGTATTCGGCTGCGCAAACCGTCACCCCCGCCATGATGGAACAATTTAAACAGTTGCCTAAAGCGCAACAAGAGCAATTGGCAAAGCAATACGGTATTGATCTGAGCGAACTGGGTTTGGACGGCGCTTCGCAATCTGATACGGATGATACTGACGCCGGGCAGAGCAACCGCGCACAGCGCAGAAAGCAGCAACAAGACAAGAAAAAACCAGAAGATGACGGTAAACCCAAACGCTTTGGTTTGAATATGTTTGACGAAGCCAGTTCGGTTTTTGCGCCGGTGAAAAATTTGCCGGTGCCTGACAACTATATCCTTGGCCCTGGCGACACCTTATTGCTGCAACTGTTTGGCAAACTCAACCGTGAGTTGAAAGCCGAAGTAAACCGCGATGGTAATGTCAATATCGTTGAAATGGGCTCGGTAGCCGTGTCCGGTCTGCGCTATGCTGATGCCCGTGAACTTATTATCCAGCGCGTTCGCCAGCAGTTACTGGGCACCGATGTAGCTGTCAGTATGGGCAAGCTGCGCAGTATCAACGTGTTAATTGCCGGTGAGGCGAAGTATCCGGGCTCTTATAACCTGCCAGCGTTAAGTTCGGTTACCCATGCGCTCTATGCTGCCGGCGGTGTTAGCGATATAGGTAGTTTGCGCAACATCTCGGTGCAACGTGGCGGGCAAAATGCTGCTAATTTTGACTTATATGCCTTGCTGTTAAAAGGTGATGCCAGAGTCAATCTGCACTTAAAAGACGGTGATGTGGTTTTTGTTGCGCCGGTAAGTGCCATTGCTGAAGTCGCCGGTGAAGTGCACCGGCCGGCGTTGTACGAAGTAACAGCGCAAGATACCTTACTTGATTTACTTAATATGGCCGGCGGTGCTAAACCGGGGGCTTATCCGCAACAGGCGGTGTTACAGCGCTTTAATGCGCAAAACCTGCGCGACTTTCAAAGTGTTGATTTAACTGATAAAGCCCAGCAACAGCAGTTGGCCCGTGCCGGCGATGTATTGCGTGTGGGCGCGACTTCTCCGCAGGTTAAAAATTCGGTCACGCTGGCCGGTGCAGTGGCAAGGCCGGGCATTCACGCCTGGCGCCAGGGCTTGCGCATTACCGATTTACTCGGTTCACGCTGGTCTGACTTACAGCGCACTGCCGATCTGAACTACGGCATAGTGCTGCGCGAAGTCAATGCCCTTGGCGAGCTGGAGGTGCTGCAGTTCCGTCTGGCAGATGCGATAAACACGCCGCAAGGCACTGAGAACATAGCGCTGCAAGCGCGTGATACGGTAATTGTTTTTCATCAGGCGCTGCAAACCTATCAGCGCTCCGCGCTGAATAAGTACTTACATGATGCGCTGGAAAAACGCTTTGATATTGCTGTCGAGCTGCGCTGGTTAAATCAGCTGGATTTAGCCGAAGAAGGCTTTCGTTTAATGTCTGAAAAAGATGAGCTGACGGAAGAGCGCTTAGCTGAAGATATTAAAGCATTAAAAAATACCGGCTCGCATCTGTTCCCGGAAGATATCGCCAAACCAGATCAGCAAAAAGCGTTGAAGGAAAATTTCAGTTACCTGTTGCAAAATGTACTGGATGATCCTGAGCTGATAAAACTAACACCACACCTTACCCGTACCGAATTATTGCATCCGGTGTTAGAAAAACTGCGTTTACAGGCCCGCAATGGTGCTGAACCCCTGCTGGTCAGTGTCAGTGGTGAAGTATTAGTAGAAGGCGAATACCCGCTGGCTAAAAACGGTGATGTACGTGACTTAATTGACGCAGCCGGTGGCCTGAAAGACTCGGCATTTTTACGCCGCGCCGAGTTATCACGCGCTCAGGCCCGCAGCGATCTGAGCCGCGGCCTGCATGTTGAGCACTCAACGGTAGATTTAGCCGCCATATTAGCCGGTGAACAAAGCTTAGTGCTGACCAGCCGTGACCGGCTGAACGTGTTCCCGGTACCACAGTGGGATCTGGACCGCACCATCGAACTTAGCGGCGAAGTGCGCTTTCCCGGTGTTTACACTATTCAACAAGGTGAAATGCTGTCTGACGTGTTAAAACGCGCCGGTGGCGTTACCAGTAATGCCTTTGTTGATGGCCCTTTATTTACCCGTGAGCAAATTCGCGAACGTGAAACTCAGCAACTGAAAAAGCTGACAGAACAACTGCGCTCTGACATAGCGGCCAAATCGTTATCCAGTGAAACAGTACGTATTTCGCCGGAAGACGCCATTGCCATGATAAGCGAAATTGAAAAAGTCAAACCGGTTGGCCGTTTGGTTATTAATCTGCCGTTGGTGATGGCGGGCGATCCGGCTGCTGATTTAGCTGTAGAAGACGGCGACGTGCTGCATATTCCGCGGGTTAATAACACTATCGCTATTGTTGGTGAAGTGCAGCATCCGAGTAGCCACCGCTTTGCGTCTGGTCTGATGTTGGATGACTATTTAAAACTGGCCGGTGGCTTTCGTAAACGTGCCGATAAAGATCGGGTTTATGTGATCCGGGCCGATGGTTCAGTCATGGTGCCCGAGAGCAACTGGTTTAGCGTCAGCAAAAACAACCTTAAGGCTGGCGATACCATAGTGGCGCCACTAGACACAGAATATAAAGACAACTTAAGTCTGTGGGCGCAGGTTACGCAAATTTTCTATCAGAGTGCGGTTGCGTTAGCAGCGCTGAACAACTTCTAGCAGACGGAACAGCAATGAATAACGAGTTAAGCACTGCAGCCGATGAAATCGGCCTGAACGAACTGATAGGCGAAATCTGGCGCAATAAAATCTGGTTGTTTGGCGCCTCGTTTTTGGTAGCCGTCGCCATGGCATTTTATAGCCTTACGTTACCCAATATTTACCGTGCCGAAGCTCTGGTTACCCCGGTTACAGAGGGTGCCGGCGGTAAGCTTGGCAGCCTGGCTGGCCAGTTAGGTGGCCTGGCGTCGTTGGCAGGCGTTAGCCTGGGCAAAGGTGATAATAATAAAACTGCAATTGCGCTGGAAAAGCTAAAGTCGCGCGAGTTCTTTTTTAAGTTTGCCGAAAAGTACCAGATTTTGGTGCCGCTGATGGCGGTGGAAGGCTGGCAGCCTGAAGACGATAAGCTGGTACTGGACGCCGATATATACAATGCCGACACCGGTGAATGGGTGCGTGAGGTTAAATGGCCTAAACAGCCTAAGCCTAGTTTGCTTGAAGCTCACGAAGAGTTTCTGGATAACCTTACCGTTAATCAGGACAAGACCAGCGGTATGATTAAAATTGCTTATCAGCACGTTTCGCCTGCCGTATCGCAACAGTGGGTCAGCGCCATCGTTGCTGAGCTAAACGAAGACATGCGCCAGCGTGATATCAGCGAAGCCCAGTCCAGCATCAGTTATCTGGAGCAGCAAGTGGCGGATACTAAGATCACTGAAATTAAAACCGTGCTGTATCAGTTAATTGAAGAGCAAACCAAAACCCTGATGCTGGCCAATGTGAAACCGGAATACATTCTGGAAACCGTAGATGCAGCCGTGGTACCTGAGAAAAAGTACAAACCGGGCCGTGCCATTATGGTAATAGCTGCAGGACTGGTAATTTTTATCGCCGGTGTCGGCTTTCTGATGATCAGACTGGTAATGAAGAAAGAACAATGAAAGTGTTACTAACAGGTGGGGCCGGCTTTATCGGCTCAGCAGTGGTGCGGCATATTATTGGCGAAACCCAGGCCAGTGTCGTCAATGTAGATAAACTAACCTACGCCGGCAATCTGGGCTCTGTGGCGTCGGTAGCGGATAATGCACGCTACAGTTTTGCACAGGTCGATATTTGTAACCGCATAGAATTAGAGCGGGTTTTTGCCACGCATCAGCCCGATGTGGTGATGCACCTGGCGGCAGAAAGCCATGTTGATCGCTCAATAGACGGCCCGGCGGCCTTTATCGAAACCAATATTGTTGGCACCTATACCCTTTTAGAAGTCGCCCGCAGCTACTGGAACGGCTTGGATACTGCTCGCAAAGCCGCGTTTCGTTTTCATCATATTTCTACCGATGAAGTATTCGGTGACTTGCATGGCACTGATGACTTATTTACAGAAACCACGCCCTATGCACCCAGTAGCCCTTACTCGGCCAGTAAGGCCAGTTCAGATCATTTAGTGCGGGCCTGGCACCGTACTTATGGCTTACCCGTGCTGGTAACTAATTGCTCTAATAATTACGGTCCCTATCATTTCCCGGAAAAGCTGATCCCGCTGATGATACTAAACGCATTGGCCGGTAAACCCCTGCCGGTATATGGTAAAGGCAATCAGATCCGTGACTGGCTTTACGTAGAAGATCATGCCCGGGCGTTATACAAGGTGGTAACCGAGGGCAAGGTAGGCGAGACCTACAATATCGGCGGCCATAACGAAAAACAAAATATTGAAGTGGTGCACGCCATTTGTGAGCTGATGGACGAGCTGACCCCAATGCATCAGCGTGGCTACCCACTCAACACTAAACACTCAGCACTTATCACTTACGTCAAAGACCGTCCAGGCCACGACTTACGCTATGCTATAGACGCCAGTAAAATAGAGCGCGAACTGGGCTGGAAACCGCAAGAAAACTTCGACAGCGGCCTGCGTAAAACGGTGCAGTGGTTTTTAGCAAATAAGGCCTGGTGGCAGGCCGTACTGGATGGTAGTTACACCATGGAGCGTTTAGGGCAGGGGAGCTCAGACAAATGAAAGGCATAATATTAGCCGGCGGTTCTGGTACCCGTTTGTATCCGATCACCCGCGGAGTGTCTAAGCAACTGTTACCTGTGTATGACAAGCCAATGATTTACTATCCGTTGTCGGTATTAATGCTGGCCGGTATCCGCGATATTTTAATTATTACCACACCGGAAGATCAGCCAGCGTTTCAGCGTTTGCTCGGCGATGGTACTGACTTTGGTATTCACCTAAGCTATGCCATCCAGCACACCCCGGATGGTTTGGCACAGGCGTTTATTATTGGTGAAGAATTTATTGGTAAAGACAGTGTTTGTCTGGTGCTTGGCGACAATATATTTTACGGCCAGGGCTTTAGCCCTAAGCTAAAACAAGCTGCGGCCAGGACAACCGGTGCGACAGTATTTGGCTATCAGGTGCGTGATCCTGAACGATTTGGCGTGGTAGAGTTTGATGAAAACCGCAAAGCCATCTCAATTGAAGAGAAACCGCACCGGCCAAAATCAAATTATGCTGTCACCGGCCTTTACTTTTATGACAATGACGTAATTAATGTCGCCAAAAGCATCCAACCATCGCATCGCGGCGAATTGGAAATCACCTGTGTTAATCGCGAGTATCTGAAGCGTGGCCAATTACAGGTTGAAATGCTCGGCCGGGGTTTTGCCTGGCTGGATACCGGTACCTACGACAGCTTGCTTGAAGCATCATCATTTGTACAAACTATCGAGCATCGGCAAGGATTTAAGGTGGCGGTGTTAGAAGAAATTGCCTACCTCAATGGCTGGCTAACGGCAGATGATATCGCACGTATCGCCGGCACTATGGCGAAAAACAGTTATGGCCAGTATCTGGCAGAGTTGGTTAAAACGACATGATCCCAGTAAACAAACCCTATTTACCAGCGTTTAGCAAATACACGCAATATCTTGAACGGGTTTATGCAAAAGCCTGGCTTACAAACAATGGCCCTATGGTGCAAGAGCTAAAATTGCGTTTAGAAGAGTATCTGGGCGTAAAAAATCTGTTGCCGGTGGCAAATGGAACCCTGGCAATGCAGCTGGCCTATAAAGTGTTTGACTTGCAAGGCGAAGCAGTAACAACGCCGTTTACCTTTATTGCCAGCAGCAGCAGTTTAGCCTGGGAAGGTATTACGCCTCGGTTTGCTGATGTTGATACACAAAGCTATAACCTGTGTCCGTTGGCGACAGCCAGGGCTATATCGGATCGCACATCGGCTATAGTACCGGTGCATGTTTATGGTAACCCGTGTGATGTTCATGCTTTTGCGGAGCTTGGACAGCAACACAAACTAAAAGTTATCTATGATGCCGCCCATGCATTTGGTATTAAGGTTGGCGGGCAAAGCGTGCTAAATTTCGGTGATGCCGCGACATTAAGTTTTCATGCGACCAAGGTGTTTCATAGTGTTGAGGGCGGTGCAGTTATTTTTAATAGTAGCGACGATTACGAACGCGCCGTGCTAATGACCAATTTTGGTATAGATACCAAAACCGGACAGATTACTGACAGTGGTATCAATACTAAGCTTAGCGAAGTGCATGCTGCTATGGGGCTTGCTGTATTGGATAATATAGACGCTATCATGCAGCACAGAGTGGCGTTGTTTGAGCAATACTGCCATCAGTTAAAAGATGTTGTAGTGCAGCCTGCGTGGCACCAGCAAGCAACAACCAACGGCGCCTATATGCCGGTTACCTTTGACGATGCGACGCAAAGCAGCATTGTACTGGATGGCCTGGCTCGTCAAGGCATTATCGCTCGACGCTATTTCTCGCCGTCGTTAAATCAGTTACCGCAATATACTCAACGGTTTACTGATCCATGTCCGGTATCTGAATCGCTCGCCAGCCGTACTTTGTGTTTGCCGCTGTATTACGATTTGTCTGCTACAGACGTCACCACAATAACCGATGCAGTTAAACAGGCGTTGTATGGCTCTGCTAACTGAACAGCAACTGCAGGCCTTGGGTTTTAAAGCCCTGGGGCGCAAAGTGCGTATCTCAGATAAAGCCAGCATTTATAATGCTAGCAATATTAGCATTGGTGACAATGTCCGTATTGATGACTTTGTTGTGCTTTCCGCCGGCAGTGGTGGCATAACACTGGGCAGTCACATTCACATCGCGGTCTACACCAGCCTGATCGGCGCAGGCGCAATTACCATCGGAGACTTTGCTAATTTATCGTCAAGAGTTTCGGTTTACAGCTCTTCAGATGATTATTCTGGCGAGTCAATGACAAACCCTTGTGTGCCAGAAGAATATAAAAACGTTACGCATGCAGATGTAGTAGTAGAGAAACACGTTATTGTCGGTTGTGGTAGCGTTATTTTACCTGGTGTTACCTTGCATGAAGGCGTGGCTGTTGGTGCGCTTAGTTTGGTAACCAAAAGTTGCCCATCTTTTGGTATCTATGCCGGCGCACCTGCCAGGTTTATCACGGAACGCAGTAACAATGTGCTGAATATGGAACATCGTTACGTCAATACCCTCAATTCAAGTAACTCTGATAAGTGATATCAATGTTTAAATCGGCCGGTTGGAACTGGTTTAGCCAGCTTTATATTGCAATTGCCGGAATTGCGGTAATACCGGTTTACATTAAGTATTTTGGTGCCGAAGTATACGGGCTGATAGCATTTATGCTGACATTACAAATGCTGATGTCATTATTAGACGTGGGTTTTTCGGCATCGTTATCAAGAGAGGCCAGCCGATACCGCGCAGGAGCGAGCGAGCTTCGTTTTTTCCATTCTTTTTTGACTATTATCTTACGAGTGTTTCTGTGTAGTGGAATTGTGCTGGCGTTTAGCATCTTCTTTGCCGCTTTGTTTCTGGCTACCCAATGGCTTGAAGTCAATGAAATGGATTTAAACTTAGTCACCTATCTGCTTCAGATTAGTGCTCTGACAATTTTTTGTCGCTGGTTAGCCACATTTTTTCGTTCGGTATTGTTTGGCTATGAAGATATTATCTGGTTAGCTAAATTCACCACTGTCGTCGCGACCTTACGTTTTCTATTGGTAGTGCCACTTATCGTTTATTGGCAAATCGATGTTGAATTCTATTTTTATTATCAGTTCTTCGTGCAGTTATTTGAGTTGTTGGTTTTGGTTGGCCGCAAACATAAATTGCTGCCTGTTGCCAAAGATACTGTAACAATGTCATTGTTTGATGAAGCCTTTAAAGCTCCGGTAAAATTCACACTTGCTGCCGGTGGCGCCACTATACTTTGGGTACTCATTTCACAGGCTGACAAATTCTTCGCTTCAACATTTTTAAGCCTTGCTGATTATGGTTATTTTCATGTGGCAGTTATGGCGGCCGGCTTGATTACGCTAATCACCGCGCCGTTAGTTCAAGCTATGCAGCCCAGAGTGACAACTTTTCTGGCAACAGGTGATCTAGACTCCGCGTTAAATATCGTTCGGCAACTATTTGACTTTATGACGGTTATGTCAGTGTCTACTGTGCTTGTGGTGTACATTTTTGGTTTTAGCCTGTTGAGAGCCTGGTATGGTGAATCGGGTTTCGCTGAGCGTACATATCAGGTGTTTTTGATCTACAGTGCAGCTACCGCAGTCCTGGCAATTAATTCGTGTTCCTATATTCTTGATTATGCTGCGGGTAAAATCAGGCTGCGTAATTACTTTAGCCTAGCAATGTTGCTTCTGCTTTTGGTTGCTTATCCATTGAGCTTTTATTATTTCTCGTCTGTTGGTGCGGCGTTTGTATGGTTAGGTATTAATGTGCTGTATTTTATTGTCGCTCAGCCGCTACTCTTGTCCCAACACAGCTCTGCGCTGTATCCAAATCTTGTCCAACGTACAATACTGCCGCGCTTACTGCTATGTATATGTCTGACTGCTGCGTGTTTTGTACTGGATTTGCCAGCAGTGTTTCAATTGATTGAGAGTAGGATCGGCCTATTTGTAATGGCAGGGTTCAGTTGGATTATTCTGATTGTTATTTTTTTGTTGGCCAAAGCGGAGCCAAGGGCTTTTTTACTAAATAAATTAAGTGATTATTATGAGCGTACCTAAGATAAGCGTGTGTGTCGTAACTTATAACCAGGTTCACTATATTCGCAAGTGTGTTGAGAGTATTTTACAACAACAGGTCGATTGTGATTTTGAACTTATTGTTGCGGACGATTGCTCAACAGACGGCACCCGTGAAGTCCTGCTTGATTTGCAGCAGCACTATTCAGATCAGCTCAAGTTAGTGCTACACGAAAAAAATGTTGGGCCAATAAATAATTACTTTTCTGTACATAACCTGGCACAAGGCGAATACATCAGCCACCTTGACGGCGATGATTATGCGTTGCCAGGTAAACTTCAGGTGTTGAAAGACTTTTTAGATGAAAACGACGATTGCCAGATAGTTTGGCATCGTATGGTTATTTTGAATGAAAAAGGCGAGACTGCGGTCGGCATGCCGGTCCAACCTGTCGATGAACAATTGGGTATAAATAAGTTTTATCTAGCTGATTTAGCAAAATATTACGGTCTGACAGGTTGCCATTCAGGCAGTATGTATCGGAAATCTGCCAAAAAACTGACTGCTTATGATAAACCTACTATTGATTATTATATGACGCTGACTTTTGTCCAGAATGGCGGATACGCTGCTTATATTAATCAACCTTACGGAGTGTACCGCTTTTTTAAGCAAGATAAGACTTTAACCCGACAAAAAGGCAACATGTATGTCGGACTAGCCAAGCTTGATTTTATTGAGCGCATGCTATCGGAGAATGCGCCGGTGCGCAGGGAGTTTGCAGCTCAGCTTATTTTTGAAATTTTCACCCGGGCTTACTTACGTCATCCGCTTAAATGGCGGTTTTTTAAGCTGCTTTTAAAATGTCGGGCATTGCCCAGAATGCGGGATCTGCTAATCATATGGAAAGTGTTCAACGCCAGTCGCCACAGTAATCTTGTTGCTGCATTTGAACGTGGGTACTCAGGACAAATTTAAAAAGTAGAAGGAAAGCTAAACGTGTGCGGATTTGCAGGTATTCTGGCTGAACAACAAGCATTGGCGGTTAATACAGCCCTACTGCAGAAAATGGGCGATAGCATAGTGCATCGTGGGCCTGATGATCAGGGGATCTATACTTCGGCAGACAACAGCCTGGGATTTATTCATCGACGACTGGCTATTCTGGATTTGTCAGAAGCAGGCCATCAGCCAATGGCTTCAAACGATATGCGCTATGTTATCGCGTATAACGGCGAAATATATAACCATCTTGAGCTGAGGCGTGAACTGGAACAACAGTTTGACAGCCAGTGGCGAGGCCACTCTGATACCGAAACCCTGTTAGAGGGTATTAGGTGCTGGGGTATTGAGCCAACCGTATCACGTTGTGTCGGTATGTTTGCTTTTGCATTGTGGGATAACACAGAGCGTACTTTGACACTAGGACGTGACAGAGTGGGAGAGAAGCCACTCTATTATGGTTTTTGCAACGGCGTATTTTTATTCGGCTCTGAGCTTAAAGCATTAAAAGCCCACCCAGCTTTTGATAGCCGTATTAATATTGCTGCCGTGGCGCTGATGTTGCGGCATAAATATATACCGGCGCCACACACTATATATCAGCAGTTATTTAAACTATTACCAGGAAGCTTATTAACGCTGCAAGCTGATAAGCTTCAGCAAGGCGCAGATATAAAGCCGTACTGGAGTTTTACAACTGCTGCGGCAAAAGCAAGAAATAACCCGTTTAACGGTACAGAGCAAGAGGCATTGGACGCTGCAGAAAACCAGCTTAAACAGGCTGTCAGTGAACAAATGCTGGCCGATGTGCCGTTGGGCGCATTCTTATCTGGCGGTACCGACTCGTCTTTAATAGCAGCATTAATGCAAGCTCAGTCGACCAAACCGATACGCACTTTTACTGTAGGTTTTAACGTACCGGAATATAACGAAGCTGAGCATGCCAAAGCGGTAGCGGCGCATTTGGGTACTGATCATACTGAAATTTATGTTGGTGAAAAGGACGCGCTGAATGTAGTACCTAAGCTGGCTACTATGTATGACGAGCCCTTTGCTGACAGTTCGCAAATTCCGACTTACCTAATTGCTGCTGAAGCACGTAAGCATGTAACGGTTGCGTTGTCTGGTGACGCCGGAGATGAGCTATTTGGCGGTTACAGCCGTTATTTTGATTGTGTGCGTAAGGCTGATAAATTATCGGCACTGCCACAAGCATTTTTCTCCCTGCTGGGATGGTGCCAACCCTTGCTGAACGCTGATGTCTGGCAGCAGCTTGATCGTCTGACCGGGCAAACTCACCGCGGTCTTTTCTCCAATACCTGTGGCCGTGCTGCAGATCTCTCTCAATTAAATGATTTTTCGGCGTTATATCGTTATATGGTGTCAGATTGGAAGCATCCGTCAGACGTGCTAATGTCTGCTGCTGAGCCTACCACTTTACTTAACTGCAAAGTTTTAGCCGAGTCAGAAGAGCGCTTTAACTGGATGATGCTGGCGGATAGCCAAACCTATTTGGCCGATGATGTGCTGGTGAAGGTCGATCGAGCTGCTATGGCTGCGTCATTGGAAACACGGGTGCCAATGCTGGATCACCGCTTTATTGAACAGGCGCTGGCGTTGCCTCTGAACCTGAAAATTCGTGGTGGTACGGGTAAATGGGCACTAAAACAGATACTGTATAAATATGTACCCAAACCATTACTGGATAGGCCAAAAACTGGCTTTGGTGTGCCGGTAGACCATTGGCTCAGAGGTCCTTTACGTGACTGGGCTGAAGCCTTACTGGACGAGCATAAACTAAGCCAACAAGGTCTGTTTAACGTAGCCACGGTTAAAAAATACTGGCATGAACATTTAAGCGGTGGCCGTAACTGGCAGTATCCGCTGTGGAATCTGCTCATGTTCCAAAGCTGGCTGCAGGAGCAATAAGCGGTGAACTTTATTGCAAACAAGCAACATCTTAAAGTCGTGCTAACTGAGTGTTGGTCTCTATGCTAGTGTCTCCGCAAGCTGCAAACGTAAACCAGTTGCAAAAGTTTGCCTGTTTGCTGGTGGCTTTGCTTTATGCGGCTTTGCTGTGCAGCTTTCCGATGGAGGGCGTAATAGACAGAGCAAACTATCTGGAAATGGCGCGGGTGTCACCGCTTATCATGGCGCGGCATCTGGGACAGGGGTTGCATTCGCTGTTGGCCAATGAGCCGGTGTGGTTGGCACTTAATTCTGTGTTGGGTTTATTGTTTGACGATACCGTTGTTGTGCGCATTATTGTTTTTTTCAGCGCCTTTGTCGTGTCGTACTTGCTGCTGCTAAATAACCCAAAAAACTTCTTTTGGCTGATGTTAGTGCTGGTTTTTCCGCAGGTAATGAAAAATTTTGTTATCCACATCCGGCAGGGGCTGGCAATAGCGGTATTTTTGTTGGGTTGGTTTAGTGCTGGCAACAAAAAACGGTTATTTTTTATTGGCTTATCACCGTTTATACATTCCAGCTTTTTTATCATTATTGCCATAATGCTCGGTGGCTGGTTGCTGAAAAAGCTCAGAACTGCGCCGGACATCAAGCTGCTGCTGTATTTTTGTGTGTCTCTGTCTTTAGCGTTGCTGGTAGCGCAATTGGCCGCCATAGTCGGGGCAAGGCAAGCGACCACAACAGCGATTACAGCGGAAGCGGCTTCAGGTATTGGTTTTATATTCTGGACTATGATGCTGGTGCTAATGCTGCTGCAGGGCCGGCGCTTTTTGCATCAGTATACCGTTGCCAGTGGGGTATTAATTTTCTATCTGGCAGCCTACTTTTTTACCCCCATTGCTGGGCGGGTATTTGAAAGTGGTGTGCTGCTGGTGTTACTGGCTTTACTGGCCACCACGGGCTGGCGGCGCATTATTATGCTTACCACCATATTGGCATTTAATGCTGCGTTAATGCTGGTAAGTTATACCCAACCACTTATGGGCTTTGCTGAAAGTTAAGCACTTATATGGATACTATGCAGACAGACAATGACAACAGATAGCGAAAAACTTAAACCCCATAAGCAAAAATGCAGCCTGCTAATTTCGTCTCTTAGCGGTGGCGGGGCTGAGGGTGTGTGTGTCACTGTGGCTAATGGGTTGGCGGAGCTGGGCTGGCAGGTTGAGCTGGTGGTACTGCATTTAAACGATGCGGTGCATTTAGCCCGTGTTTCTGAGCAGGTTACACTGGTAAATCTTAATGTGTTACAGGCACGCTATGTGTTTAAACCGTTAAGGCAGTATCTGCGTATTGCAGCACCGGATAAAGTACTGGCGTTTAACTATGAGTTAACTATGGCTACCGTGTTAATACGTGGGCTTTATGGTTTTAAATTTGACTTAATTGCGAGAAATATCAACACTATATCGCGAAATATGCAGTCTTACGGACGTTCGGTTAAAGGCAGAATATTTAGTATTTTGTTAAAGTCGCTGTATAAAAAAGCCGACTTTGTTATTAACCAAAGCCAGGGTATGCAGCAGGATTTACTTGCGTGTATGCCGCAGTTTGCCGGCCGTTGCAGTGTTATTAATAACCCTGTGTCACCGATATATGAACACTTATCCGATGATTTTTTACTCAGTGATAAAGCCGCTGAACATTATATTTTATGTGTCGGCAGGCTGGAGCAACAAAAAGCGTTTCACCAGGCTATCTCTGCTTTTAGCGAAATAGCCGCCGAATTTCCTCTTCTCAGGCTTAAGTTTGTTGGTAAAGGCAGTTTAGAACAAGCATTACAGCTGCAAGCGCAGCAGTTGGGAATAGCTGACCGTGTCGATTTCGCCGGTTTTCATCAGCAGCTGCTGCCATTTTATAAAAATGCCCAACTTACATTATTAACATCGTTGTATGAAGGGTTTCCAAATGTGTTGGTCGAGTCTATTAGTTGTGGCACTGCGGTGGTATCGGTTGACTGCCCAAGTGGCCCGGCAGAGATTATTCAGCCAGGTATCAACGGAGTCTTGGTTCGTAAAGGCGAGTCGATAGCTCAGGCACTTCGTACGGTTTTGCAGCTACCGTGCTACACTGATGCGCTAAAAGTTAAAGCGACTGCTCAGCCTTTCACTCAGATAGCCATTTTGCGGCGCTATGAGCAGGTATTAAATAATGTTGATAACAGATAAAGCTCGTTTGGGGCATTTATGTCTAAACAAATTTATGGCTTAATTAAATCGCTTAGTACAGGTTCAGTTTTTTGTTAACTAGTTAACTAGCCATCTACGCTCCTCATATAACTAATATTTCAGGATATTGTTTGAAAGTTTGTCATGTAATTACATCTCTGGACATTGGTGGGGCTGAGCTTGTGCTTTACCGCCTGTTATCTGCGCAGCTTATTAATGCAGAAGACATATCTGTTATAACTTTGCGGCCTGAGGGTGTACTTGCGGCCAAGCTCAGAGAGGTTGGTTTTAAAGTG
The DNA here is from genome assembly GCF_036984005.1 of Rheinheimera muenzenbergensis. NCBI lineage: Bacteria > Pseudomonadati > Pseudomonadota > Gammaproteobacteria > Chromatiales > Chromatiaceae > Rheinheimera > Rheinheimera muenzenbergensis. Next base: position 282,104 of record NZ_JALAAR010000001.1, on the reverse strand, counting down.
TATTCATTAAATGTCACTGGCCTTTTGTCGTTGATATTTGCTGTCATGAAACTCTCTAAATTGCTAAAAGTCATTAATCCTGACGTTGTACAAAGCTGGTTGTATCATGCTGACTTTATTACATCGTTGAGCTCGTTGTGGTTGAAAAACATTCGTTATGTTTGGGGTATTCATACTTGTCAGCTACCTAAAGGTAAGCCTGCAACCTGGCTGATTATGAAATGCTGCGCATTATTGTCTCACCGTGTACCAGATAAAATAGTGTGCGTGGCCCAGGCTGCACAGCAATTACATGTGCGTAGTGGTTATGCAGCGGATAAAATTACCGTTATCCCTAATGGGTTTGCGGTTTCTGAGTATGCTCCCGAACCAGGTTTACGGCAGGCATTACGCCGGGAGCTGCAATTGCCGTTGTCAGCTATCACTGTCGGAATAATAGCCCGGTGGCATGTTGATAAGGGCCAGGACATCATGCTTGAGGCAATTAAGCGTCTCCAGATAGCTAACCCAGAAGTCATATTTTTATTCGTTGGTAGAGGCTGTGATGCAGATAATAAGGAAATGGCGCGATTAATTAACGCTTGTCCGTATCCGGAGAAAATACTTGCTCTAGGTGAGCGCTCTGATATTCCAGCTTTGCTCAATGCTATTGATGTTTTTTGTATGCCGTCGCGCACTGAGGCATTTCCGCTGGCTTTAGGCGAGGCGATGTGCGCAGCTTTGCCTGTTGTGGCAACCAATGTTGGCGACGTAGAATATATGACAGGTAATTTAGTTACATTAGCAAATCCTGCTGACAGTGCGTCGTTGGCGGAGTGTTTGTCGAGTGTACTGGCTAACTCTGCAGAATATCGAGCACAGTTGGGGCGAAATTTACATAAACGGGTGTCGGAACACTTTTCTATAGATCAAATGGTTAAGCGTTATCAGCAATTGTACAGTAGTTTACAAAGCTGATTTTTAACGGTTAGCAATGCCCGTTGCAGTTATAAAGGAATTTTAATAATGTGTGGATTTGCCGGAGTCGTAGCACCCGACGGTAATCTGTTGTCGCAGCAACTAGTTGCCATGGCTGATGCTATTGCGCATCGCGGGCCGGATAGCGCGGGCTATTGGACCAATGAAGATAATACGGTGGGGCTGGCGCATCGCCGTCTGGCTATCGTGGATTTGTCAGAGGCTGGTCATCAGCCTATGGCTTCAGGTTCTGGCCGCTATATGATGGCCTACAACGGTGAAGTGTATAACCATCAGGCATTACGTAACGAGCTGGAGCAAATTAGTCCGCGGCAGTGGCGTGGCCATTCGGATACCGAAACGTTGTTAGCGGCGATAGAGCAGTGGGGCCTTAAGCTTACGTTGCAAAAAGCTACAGGTATGTTTGCGCTGGCGCTATGGGACAATCAGACAAAGCAGCTACAATTGGCCCGCGACCGTTTTGGCGAAAAACCATTGTATTATGGCTGGCAGCAGGGCTGTTTTCTGTTCGGTTCACAACTAAATGCGCTACGCGCGCATCCGGTATTTGCACCGGAAATTAACCGCAATGCTATAGCCTTATTGTTGCGTCATAACTATATACCGGCACCCTACTCAATTTATCAGCAAATCTATAAACTCTTACCTGGCACCATACTGACGCTCAACGCTGATCAGCAGCTGCACACTGAGAGCTATTGGTCGGTACGTGATGCGATGGCACAAGCTGAAGCTAACCCCGATGTTGCGCCAGCAGAACAGCAAATTGCCGCCTTAGAGCAGACGCTTAAGCAGGCAGTCGCCGGGCAGATGATGGCAGATGTGCCTTTGGGCGCTTTCTTATCCGGCGGCGTAGACTCGTCATTGATTGTCGCCTTGATGCAGGCGCAATCGTCAAAGCCCGTTAAGACGTTTTCAATTGGCTTTGATGATCCACGTTTTAACGAAGCTGAATTTGCCAAGGCAGTAGCAAAGCATTTGGGCACTGAGCACACTGAGCTTTATGTCACAGCAGATGACGCTCTGGCTGTAGTGCCTAAGCTGGCGGAAATATACGATGAACCGTTTTCCGATTCGTCACAAATACCTACTTATTTAGTATCTCAAATTGCCCGTCAGCACGTTACGGTGTCGCTATCAGGCGATGCCGGTGATGAATTATTTTGTGGTTACAATCGTTACCTGTTAACGGCCCGTCTGTGGCATAAACTCAACCGGGTGCCAGTGTTGTTGCGAAAAATGCTTGCAAGCGTGATGACAGCAATACCTGTCAAAGGCTGGAATGCTTTAGCTAAGGTGCTACCAGCGCGCGCTCAGTTAAGTAATTTAGGCGATAAGCTACATAAGGCTGCTGCCGTACTTGCTTGTCGAGATGCAGAGCAATTGTACCTTGGGCTGGTGTCACACTGGCAAAACCCTGAGCAGGTGGTATTGGATAGCAAAGAGCCTGCTACTGTGTTGACAGATGAACAGCGTAAAGCCGGTTTTGCCGACCCTATATTACAAATGATGGCGCAAGATACTTTGAGCTATTTACCGGATGATATTCTGGTAAAAGTCGATCGTGCTGCGATGGCAGTGTCATTGGAAACCCGGGTGCCGTTTCTGGATCATAGCGTGCTTGAGCATGCCTGGCGTTTACCTAAGTCGCTGAAACTAAAAGATGGTCAGTCTAAATGGTGTTTGCGGCAGATTTTGTACAAATATGTGCCGAAAGAGCTGATTGAACGGCCGAAAATGGGTTTTGCTGTACCTTTAGACGCCTGGTTACGTGGACCACTGCAACAATGGGCCGAAGCTTTGCTGGCAGAGCAGCGTTTAGCAAGCGAAGGCTTTTTCGATGTCGCTATCGTGCGTAATATGTGGCAGGAGCACTTGTCAGGCAAGCGCAACTGGCAGTATCAGCTGTGGGATATTCTGATGTTCCAGGCCTGGTACCAGAGATACCATTAATGCAGAAAAAGCTACTTTTTGTTGTCAACGTCGACTGGTTTTTTGTCTCGCACCGGCTACCTATTGCACTGGCCGCACAGCAGCAGGGTTATGAAGTGCATGTTGCCTGTTCATTTACCGATCAGACCGATTACCTGCGCCAGCTGGGTTTTATTTTACACCCGGTTGAATTGTCCCGTAGCGGTACCCGGCTTTGGTCAGAACTTGGATCTTTTGCCAGCCTTTTTAAGGTACTACGTCAGGTAAAGCCTGATATCGTGCATTTGGTGACGATAAAACCGGTACTGTATGGTGGCCTTGCCAGCCGTTTGCTGGGCATCCGCCAACGCGTAGCGTCGATTTCCGGGCTTGGTTACATCTTCATCGCCCGTGGTGTTAAGGCGTCAGTGTTACGGTTTTTTGTATCCTTGATGTACCGGCTAGCGCTACGTAGTGACAAAACCAAAGTTATTTTTCAAAACCCGGATGACCGGCAATTGTTGCTGGATATGGGCGCCATATCACCAGAGCAGGCCGTGATGATCCGCGGTTCTGGTGTCAACCTTAATCTGTATCAGGTACAGCCTGAGCCGGACGATACGCCGGTGGTGATGCTGGTAGCCAGACTTTTGATTGATAAAGGTGTGCTGGAGTTTGTCGACGCCGCCAGGCAGCTGCAGCAGAAAGGTGCTGCAGTGCGGATGGTATTGGTAGGCGATACCGATGATGGTAACCCGAAGTCTGTAAACAATGCCGATATTGAGCAGTGGGTACAGCAAGGAATTGTCGAACATTGGGGTTACCAGAAAGATATTAATAGCACGATGGCGCAGGCCAATATTATAGTGCTGCCGTCTTATCGTGAAGGCCTGCCAAAATGTTTAATTGAAGCTGCGGCCTGTGGCCGCGCAGTGATTACCACTGATGTGCCGGGCTGCCGGGACGCTATTACACCGAATGAAACCGGTTTGTTAGTGCCGGTGAAGGAGTCCGGCGGATTAGTCTCAGCGATCTTGCAGCTGGTGCAGAATCCGGCGCAGCGTAAACAGCTGGCCGTTGCTGGCCGGCAACTGGCAGAACAGGCGTTTGATATCAACCAGGTTGTCGCCAGGCATCTTAGTATCTATGCAGGCGATAAACCTTGTATGGTGTTTGTGGTGAATATTGCTAAGTTCTTTTTATCGCACTGGCTGCCTGAAGCACTGGAAGCAAAAGCACGCGGTTATGCTGTGCATGTTGCTACCATGCCGGGTGATGAGGTAAAGCAGATAGAGGCGCAAGGCCTGATTCATCATGTGATCCCGCTTAGCCGCAGCGGGAAAAACATTTTTTCAGAACTGCGTTCGTTTTTCAGCATGGTGCAGCTGTTTCGGCGTTTGCGGCCAGAGCTGGTGCATTTAATGACAATTAAGCCGGTAATATATGGTGGCTTAGCGGCTCGCATTACCCGGGTACCCAGTGTGTTAGCGGTAGTTACCGGCTTGGGTTATGTATTTATTCATCAGGGAATGCGAGCCTTTTTTGTCCGTTCTTTGGTGTCCAAGCTGTATAAAGCGGTATTTGCCCACCCCAATTTATTGGCGGTGTTTGAGAATGAATCCGATAAAGAAAACTTTTTAACTGATGGTATTGTCAGTGCGGCAAAATCGCGCGTTATTGACGGTGCTGGTGTTGAGTTGAGTTTATATCAGGCAAAACCGGAACCCGCTGAGCCGCTGATTTTTGTCTTTGCCGCCCGTTTATTAGTCGATAAAGGCTTCGGCGAGTATGTTGCAGCCGCTGCAAGGGTTAAACAGCAGTATCCGCAAACACGTTTTTGGGTGGCAGGTGATATTGATGAAGGTAACCCGGCATCAGTAACAAAGCAGCAGATCCAGCAGCTGTCATTACAGGATGGGGTCGAGTTTCTTGGCTTCAGAGAGGATATGCCAACAGTGTTTGCCCACAGCCATGTAGTGGTATTGCCGTCTTACCGCGAGGGTTTGCCTAAAGTGTTGATTGAAGCTGCCGCTTGCGGCCGGCCAGTGATTACTACCGATGTACCAGGCTGCCGCCATGCTGTAATCGCTGATGAAACGGCGCTGTTAGTGCCGGTTAAAAGTATCCCCGCTTTGGCAAACGCTATGATTACACTGATTGAACAGCCTGCACTTCGTCAACAGCTTGGTCAGGCCGGGCGTAAGCTGGCTGAGCAACGCTTTAGTATTGAGCAAACTGTGGCGGCGTATTTTAATTTGTATAACGAGCTTGGCAGAACACGACAATGATCCAACCAGAAAAGATTTTACTTACCGGTGCCACCGGTTTTGTCGGTCAGGCAGTATTAAAAGCTATCAGTGGTTTTGAGGTTATTAGCGTAGGGCGACGTGCGCCAGATAGGCAAAGCCGCTTTTTTCAGGCTGAACTGACTGATAATACAGATTTTCTGCCGGCGTTAACCGGAGTAACAGTGGTTATTCACGCTGCTGCCCGGGCGCATATTATGCACGACGAAGTTGTTGACCCATTGGCTGAATACCGCAATGTGAATGTGGCAGCGACGCTAAATCTGGCCAGACAGGCCGCTGCTGCCGGGGTGAAACGATTTATCTTTATCAGCTCAGTGAAAGTTAATGGAGAGCAAACCTTTGTTGGCCAACCTTTCACTGCCCAGCAACCACCAGAGCCACAGGATGCCTATGGCCTTTCTAAGGCAGAAGCGGAAGCGGGTTTAAAGCTAATCGCCGGGCAAAGCGGCATGGAGTTAGTTATTATTCGGCCGCCATTGGTTTATGGCCCCGGCGTAAAAGGTAATTTTGCTACTTTGCTTAAACTGGCGCAAAAAAACCTGCCATTACCACTTGGCGCTATAGTTAATAAACGTAGCCTGGTGGCGCTGGATAATCTGGTTGATTTAATTGTGACCTGTATAACGCACGCCAAAGCGGCCAATCAGACCTTTTTAGTCAGTGACGATAAAGATATCTCTACCACTGAACTACTGAAATTGCTTACCATAGCCGCCGGACATAAGCCCCGGTTGCTGCCGGTACCGGTTAACTGGTTACAATTTGCGGCAAAGCTAACCGGCAAGCAGGCGGTGATATCAAGGTTATGCGGTGATTTGCAGCTGGATATCAACCATACTAAGGCGACCTTAAGCTGGGTGCCGCCGCTGTCGGTTGAAGACGGGATTAAGCGTTGTTTCGCTGCGAAAGAATAAGAGTTTAGTTTAGAGGTTATATGTTAATTCGGCTGTTAGATATCCTGTTTTCGCTTTGTGGTTTGCTATTTGGTTTTCCGGTGTTGGTTATACTGACGCTGATTGGCCTATTTGATACTGGTTCACCGATTTTTCGCCAGCAGCGGGTGGGGCGTAATAAAAAGCCGTTTACGCTGGTTAAGTTTCGTACCATGCAGCCAGACACGGCCCATGTTGCCAGCCATTTGGCCAGTAGCAGTGCTATTACGCCATTTGGCGGTTTTTTACGTAAAACCAAGTTAGACGAGCTGCCACAATTGTGGAATGTACTGTGGGGCGACATGAGTTTAGTTGGCCCACGGCCGTGTTTGTTTAACCAGCACGAGTTAATTGCTGAACGTGAGCAGCGTGGTGTACTAAAAGCCCGCCCGGGTATTACCGGCCTGGCGCAGGTAAATGATATTGATATGTCAACGCCGGTATTACTGGCCGAAACCGATGCGAAAATGCTGCACAACCTGACGCTGGCGCATTACTTTAAGTATATTTTTATGACTGTAGCCGGAAAGGGTAGTGGGGATCGAATAACAAAGGATTAAAACAGGAGACAGGATGTCGACGTTATATATCAAACCTGAGTTTGTTCACCATGGTGCTGTTGATGGCGTGACGGGCTCTTGTCACGAATACCGCATTAGCGATGATTATGGCCTGTTGATCGATTGCGGCTTGTTTCAGGGGGCAGAAGTCTCTGACAGCGGCTCAGCGACAACGCCGCAAATACAGTTTGCTATCAGCCATATTCAGGCACTTATTGTTACCCATGTACATATCGACCATGTTGGCCGGCTACCTTACCTGCTAGCCGCCGGTTTTAACGGGCCGGTATATTGCACACAAGCATCGGCTGTGCTGCTGCCGCTGGTAATAGAAGATGCAGTAAAAATGGGCATTAGCCGTGATGAAAAACTGGTGCGGGCTGTGCTTAATAAATTGCGCCGCCAGCTGGTGCCTTGCGTTTTTAACCGGTGGATAGCCTTACCGGCACTCCTTGGCGCTAAGCCGATGCTGCGTTTTCAGCCTGCCGGTCATATCCTCGGCTCGGCCTATGTTGAGTTACGTCATAATACGCCGACAAAAGCGGGTTATAAGACGGTATTTTCCGGTGATTTAGGCGCACCCTATGCGCCGCTGCTGCCAGCGCCCAAACCACCTTATGCCGCTGATGAAGTGGTAATAGAAAGCACCTACGGTGATAGAGTGCACGACAACCGCCGGGAGCGGATTAAGCGACTGGAGCAGGTATTACTGCATGCCTTGCAGGATAACGGCACTGTGTTGTTTCCGGCCTTCAGCATTGGCCGTACCCAGGAGCTGCTGTATGAACTTGAAGCTATCGTCCATCGCTTGCGCGGGCAACATATTCACCGCACGCTGCGCTGGGATCAACTGCAAATTATTGTTGATTCGCCACTGGCCGCACGCTTCACTGAAACTTACAATGCGCTGCAGCCTTTTTGGGATAACGAAGCAAAATCCCGGCTGAAACAGGGACGGCATCCATTGAGTTTTAGCCAGCTACATACTGTTGACAGCCATGCGCAACATACAGATTTGGTGCAATTTTTAGCCCGAACCAGGCAACCGGCTATCGTCATCGCCGCCAGTGGTATGTGTGAAGGTGGCCGGGTAGTGAATTATTTAAAAGCGCTGTTGGGTGACAGGGCGCATCAGGTGGTGTTTGTCGGTTATCAGGCGCGAGGCACCCTGGGGGCAGCAATTCAGCGCTATGGCCCTGGTAACGGTTATGTTGATATTGACGGCGAGCGCATGAGCATAGCAGCAGAAATTATTACGTTAAGCGGCTATTCAGCCCAAGCTGATAAAACAGGCTTATTTAACTTTGTAGCCCGCATGCAGCGCAAACCAAAGCAGGTGCGCATAGTGCATGGAGACAAAGACGCAAAACAAGCGCTGCAGGCTGCTTTTTTGTCAGCCGGTATTAATGCTATGATTGCCAGCTGAGTTGTGCTTATTCCGGAAACAGAAAGCCGTCGTTTTTAATTAATCTTGAGTGTGTAGTGCTAAATGTATAGTGTTTGCTTCTTAACTCAACATGCAACACTTAGCAGACCAAAGTCGGGACTGGAACAACATGCAAAATAATAATAAGGTTTATAAGGCCGTTATTCCTGTTGCGGGTTTGGGTACTCGCATGCTGCCGGCAACTAAGGCAATACCAAAAGAAATGCTGCCAGTGGCAGATAAGCCACTTATTCAGTATGTGGTTAATGAGTGCATTGCCGCCGGTATTAAACAAATTGTGCTGGTAACCCATTCGTCAAAAAACTCAATTGAAAACCACTTCGATAAGAGCTTCGAGCTCGAGTCCATGCTGGAAAAGCGGGTAAAACGCCAGCTACTGGATGAAGTGCAGGCTATTTGCCCAAAAGACGTCACTATTATGCACGTTCGTCAGGGCGAGGCCAAAGGCCTGGGTCACGCTGTGCTGTGTGCTTTACCCCTGGTAGGCGAAGCGCCATTTTGTGTGGTACTGCCGGATGTTTTAATTGATGGGTATGACAGCGATCTGACGCAGGATAACCTAGCTGAAATGGTACGAATGTATCATCAAAGTGGCGTCAGCCAGGTGATGGTAGAAGCCGTACCACAACAGCAGGTACATAACTATGGTGTGGTGGATATTAGCGGAAAAACTATGCAACCGGGAGATTCTGCACCGATGTCGGCCATAGTGGAAAAGCCCGACGCTGAGCACGCGCCGTCCAACCTTGCTGTGGTAGGCCGTTATGTGTTCAGCTCACAGATTTGGCGCTGCCTTAAGCGCACACCTATAGGTGCCGGTGATGAGATCCAACTGACCGATGCCATAGCATTGCTAATGGAAGCTGAACAAGTCAACGCCTACCAGATTAAAGGCCGTAGTCATGATTGCGGCAGTAAGCTGGGTTATATGCAGGCATTTGTTGAATATGGGTTAAGAGATAAGCAGTTAGGGGCAGAATTTCGTAAATGCCTTAATGCTATTATGCAAAAACAATAAAAGCGCCGGTTTTAGCCATAGTGCTTATAGCAGGCAGTGCTATAATCGCTGGGTTTTATGCGCACAAGCCGGTGTAATGCCGGCAGGCAAGTGGAGTTTCAAATGCTAACCTGGATGCTGGGGTTACCCCGTTCCGTTAAACGTTTATTGTCAGTGTTTGCTGATATTGGCTTTTTAATAAGTTCGTTATTTGCTGCTTTTTTTCTTACCCAGCAGAACGGCCAAACTGACATTTCGCAAATTGCCATCTCTTTCGCTATCACCTTACCTATCACACTGCTTATTTTTACCAAGCTGGGGTTGTACCGCGCCGTTATCCGCTACATTGGCCAGCACGCACTGGGTGCTGTACTTACCGGTATAGTTAGCAGTGCCTTTGTATTAATGCTGCTGTTCAGTATTACCGGGGTGCATGACAAAGGTAATCTGATATTTGTATATGCAGTGCTGGCTATGTTGACCTCTGGCGGGTTACGCCTGTTAGCCCGGATGTTTTTGGGCCAGCGCAATAATGGCCACAAAGAGCGGGTATTAATATATGGCGCCGGCTCATCGGGCCGCCAGTTGGCACAGGCGCTAATGAATGGCGAACAGTACAACCCTGTGGTATTTGTTGATGATGATACGACGCTGCAGCGCTCTACTATTCTGGGTATTCCGGTGGGTGCCCCCAGCCAAATCAGCAGTCAGATTAAAGCTTTTAATATCAGCCGTATTTTACTGGCGGTACCCTCTGCCAGCCGGGCACGGCGGCGCGAAGTACTAGACACGCTGGAAGAGCTGCCAATACCGGTACAGTCGGTGCCTGGTATGAGTGATTTGGTTAGCGGCACCATGCGTATCGACGAGCTGCAGGACGTTAAAATTGAAGATTTACTCGGCCGCGACCCGGTTAACCCGTCTGATCGGCTAATTAAAGCTAATACCCAGGACAAAGTGGTCATGGTAACCGGGGCCGGTGGTTCTATCGGCTCAGAATTGTGCCGGCAAATAGTTATCTGCCAGCCAAAAGCACTGGTGCTGTTTGAATTGTCTGAATTTGCCCTGTACAACATAGAGCAGGAACTAAAAGCGCTGGTTGCTCAACGCAGCCCGCATACCCGTATAGTGCCGGTTCTGGGTTCGGCGCAGGATTTAAACCGGCTGCAATCGGTAATGGCCAGTTTTAACGTTACCACTGTTTATCATGCTGCGGCCTATAAACATGTACCCCTGGTTGAATTTAACGTCGCTGAAGGCGTACGTAATAACGTATTTGGCACCTGGCATGCGGCAGAGGCGGCTATTAATGCCGGAGTTGACACCTTTGTGTTAATTTCTACTGACAAGGCTGTGCGGCCGACCAATATCATGGGTGCCAGTAAGCGCCTGGCTGAATTAGTGCTGCAAGCTTTGTCACTGCGCCAAAGTGGCACCCGCTTTTGCATGGTGCGTTTTGGTAATGTGCTGGGTTCCAGTGGCTCGGTGGTGCCGCTGTTTCGTGAGCAAATCCGCCGTGGTGGCCCGGTAACGGTTACCCACAAAGATATAATCCGCTATTTTATGACCATACCCGAAGCCGCGCAGTTGGTGATCCAGGCCGGCGCTATGGGCAAGGGCGGTGATGTGTTTGTGTTGGATATGGGCGAGCCGGTAAAAATTGCCGACCTCGCCAGGCGAATGATCCACCTGATGGGGCTGGAAGTAAAAGACGACATTCACCCCAACGGTGATATCGAAATTCATTTTACCGGGTTAAGGCCTGGTGAAAAACTGTACGAAGAATTGCTGATTGGTGGCGAAGAGTTGCCAACAGAACATCCGCGTATTATGAAAGCTAATGAGTCGGCACTTGATTGGCCACAAATGCTGCAGCTATTGCAAGCGATGCACAGTGCCTGTGATGCTTACGATATCAATACAATTCGTGATTTGCTGTTAAACAGCCATATTGCTTTTGCGCCATCCGATGAAAACTGTGATCTGGTGGATAATCAAAGAGAGCCTTTGCTAAGCGGTAAACTAAAAAATATCAGAGTAGTTTGATACAGTTTAGTAATTAATCGGAAGATTTATTAATCATAGTTCGTGCATACAGAACTTTAATCAGAACTAATATATGCCGCCAGCGAGCTAGTTTTAACAGTCGGAATAAATTTTTTTCCCCTGCGTATAAAGCACAGAAAAATTTTTGACTGTTTAACTGCTCTGGCGTAAAAACATTGCGGTACTTTTCTATCAATTGATTGTGGCCTCGCAATCTTTTATCAAATTGCGAGATCCTTGGCGAATCATGCTCCTGGTGAACAATATAATTGACCAGCGCTAATCGATATCCGATGCCGAATTTTAAGATCAATCTTATCCAAACATCGTAGTCCTGGCAGGCTTCTAAAACAGGATCAAAACCCGATATCTGCTGTAAATAGTCAGTTCGCGTGAATACTTGATTGCCAATATCGTTGACGTGTAATACACGAGCAGCATCAATTTGCATAGCTCGCCGCCCACTTTGAATAGCAGAACCGCCTCGTAAGATAAAACAATATCCTGTGCATAGGAGTGATGGTTGGCTGAATTTAAACCACTGTGACACAAATGCAGTAATACGGCCGCTGGTAAACTCGTCGTCGTCATCAAGACCCGTGATAAATTGGCCTCGGGCGCTATTTATGGCTAAATTGCGAGCTGCACAAGCGCCGCTTGCTTTGCTCTGCCGCAACAATAATACGTTGCTGTAATTGCTACACAGTTCAGCAACTTTAGCGAAGTTTTCCTCCGTCGACCCATCATCTACTACAATAATTTCAATATTGCTGTAATCTTGTTCTACTGCACTGACTAACGCTCGGGCTAACATTTGCGGGCGATTGTGCGTCGGTATATATATGGTAACCAGAGGATTAAGCACTGTTACGCCTCCGTTTTAACCAATCTAAGATGGTTTTAGGTGCAATGGATATGCAATAACCGGCGATACTTTGCAGCGGATGATGCCGCCAAAGCATTGCAGAATAGCAGAGCGCCAGGTTGCGTTGTCCAAGCAAGGCTGCACCGGCTATATGTAAAAGAGTGTTGTGCCTGACAAAGTCAGACATCATTGCAATTTGATCTTTAGATACGTTTTTCTGCCAATCGTCACTGGACAAAAAGTACTGCAAATGACAGGCTGGCTCAGCTTTTAGCCGGTGATGCGTTCGGTTTTCTGCATCCCGGTGCACGGTTGCTGACACGATATGACAGTGCGCTACGGCACCGAGCAAAGACATACAAAGGATAAGCTGCAAGTCTTCACCAACTTTCTTGCCCTCAGGAAAACCGCCGCAAGCAAAAAACAGGCTTTTATTTACTGCCATACAAGAGGGATGAATAAGAGTTCTGTCGCGTTTGAAGTCAGTTAAAAAAGTTGACAACTCACCAACAGCGCCGTCAGCTAATAAACCTTTAGGTGTAAAAATCTGGCCTGCTTCATTGGCAATATTAAAACGACAGCTAAAAAGTGCGGCATCCGGGTACAAACTTATAAGCTCAATTATTCGATGTAAAAACTCGGGATGGTAGCAATCGTCGGCATCCAGGAAAGCAACATAATTACTTTGAGCCACCGAAACACCTTTATTTCTGGCAACTGAGACTCCTTGATTTAACTGGTTAATCAGCTTAATACGGGGCTCAATAAGCTCATTTATTACTTGAATGCTGCCATCAGTCGAGCCATCATTTACTACTATAAGTTCGAAGTCAGTAAACGTTTGCTGCAAAACAGACTCAATTGCGCGTGCTATAGAGTTAACTTTGTTGAAAAGTGGAATGACAATACTTATTGCTGGCATAAACAAGTTCGGCTTTTTTGCCGAGTATACCAACTCAGATACATTTTTTCACCGCAAACATATTAGGCGTTTAATGTATGCTTTTGTCAAAGTTTAGAAAGCTGCCGGATAAAGAAATAAACAACTTCTCATTACAAATATTGCAACTATTTTGCTGTTGCAACGTCTGATGCAGCTGTCACAGCCTTGTCCATATCAGGGCCATACGGTAAGATGCCTCAGCATTGTAATTACTCAGTTTACAACACAGGATCACAGATGAAGGTTATACAAACTCGCGGTTTTACGTTGATAGAGCTGCTAATTGTTATTGTAATAGTTGGGTTACTCGCTTCACTGGTAGCCCCGGAAATGTTCTCAAAGGTTGACTCTTCCAGAATTAAGACAGCTAAAGCACAAATGGAGTTGCTAGAAACGTCACTGAACACCTATCGTTTAGATTTGGGGAATTATCCTGACAGCCTTGATTTATTGCTAAAAAGTGAAAACAAAAACTGGGATGGGCCGTATTTACCCAAAGATATTCCAGCTGATCCTTGGGGAAATCCCTATGTTTACAGCAATAAAAGTGAAACGGGGATAAGTTTCAGTCTAATGTCTTATGGTCGTGATGGCCGTCCTGGTGGTGAAGGTGACGATGCGGATATTGTTCACAAATGAGTAAACTGCCTCAGTTGTTGCAAGACAGCTTTGCCGTAGGCACTGCCGATATAGAAAAAGCCACTGCTTACCAACGTAAGTATGGTGGACAGCTGGAACAAATTTTGATCAGTATGGGCAGTTTATCTTCAGAGATTTTGCCTGACTTATATGCCAGACTACTGAACTTACCAACCTACACCGATAAAGATGTCGATCAATGGGAGCTACCGGTTCAGGCCCGTACGTTCCCGTTAGACCAATTGATTGAGAAAGGATGGTTACCTTTTTCAGTCAGTGACAGCGGGTGGTGTTTCGTCACTATATCGCCGCTGAATAAAGACGCACAGGAAATAGTATTTGCTCTGGGAGTTAACTGTTCGCTAGTAATGGTTGGCAATGACTTATTTAATAAGTTAGTTGTTATAGCCCGGCAGAATGACGATGGTGTAGTAAATGGCGAACTAACTTCGGTTGAAGAGGCTCGATTACGTGAGCTGGCATCAGAAGCGCCGACGGTTAATCTGCTCAATGCTTTAATCACCCGAGCCTTAAGACAGCGAGCCTCTGATATGCATTTAGAGCCATCAAATGGTAAGGGGAGAGTCCGATTTCGTATCGATGGTGTCTTGCAGGACATCGACACTATTCCGCCGGCCTTGGTATTGCCGGTGATCACCCGGTTAAAAATCCTGAGTAATATGGATATAGCCGAAAAACGCCGGCCGCAGGATGGCAAAATTGAAATGCGTATCGGAGGCATCGATTTGGATATCCGGGTGTCGGCGCTGCCGCTTAACGATGGCGAGAGCGTAGTGATGCGTTTTTTACGGAAAGACGCTATCCGCTACGATATGGCCGTATTAGGTATTGCGCCTGATATTGAACAAAAAATATTGCAAGACATTCAGACGACTGCTGGTGTAATACTGTTAACCGGCCCTACTGGTTCGGGTAAAACCACTAGCCTCTACACGTTTTTAAATAAGTTAAATACACCAGACGTAAAAATTATTACGCTGGAAGATCCGGTAGAGTATCAGCTAGACGGTATTAATCAGGTTCAGGTGCAAGCCGATATTGGTTTTGATTTCGCAGCCGGTCTGCGCAGTATAGTGCGACAAGACCCTGACATTATTATGCTGGGTGAAATACGAGATAAAGAAACTGCAGCCATCGCTATGCAATCTGCGCTGACCGGCCATTTAGTGTTCTCAACAGTGCACACTAATGATGCGCCAAGTGCTTATACCCGATTATTAGATCTGGGTGTTGAAGAGTTTTTGCTCAATGCTGCACTGGTATCTATCGTTGCGCAACGTCTTGTTCGGCGCCTGTGTGAGCACTGTGCTGCGCCTGCGCTTGATGCCGCGGAACTTACCGAACGGTATCAGCTGCAACACTACGCTGATGAGTTAAATAGCGGCAAACTTCATTTGTGTCAGGCGGTTGGTTGCGAGCACTGCAATCATTCCGGTTATAAGGGCCGTGTCGCTATTATTGAATATTTGCGTTGTAATGATGTGATTAAAGCCATCCCTAAGGATCAAAACTTTATTCAACTAGCGCGTAAAGCGAATAAAAGCCAGCAGGGCCGCACTCTGCTTGAAGATGGATTGCTTAAAGCTATGCAAGGTACAACAACTATCGCTGAAGTACTGAGGGTAGCAGGTTAATGCCACAGTTTGAATATAGCGGTTTCGATAAATCGGGTGCTCGGGTTAGCGGCACTGTTGAGGCACCAACGCTACAGCATGCACAGCTGCAACTTAAACAACAAGGTCTATTACTCAAGTCCGTCAAAGAAGAGCAACTTAACCAGCAAAATGATATTTTTAGTCGCGACAAAGTTGGAATTGCAGATATTGAGTTTCTTACTGCTGAATTGTCATTATTACTCGATTCCGGTTTAAAAATAGACAAAGGCATTGAATTGTTAAAGTCGGCGAATAAAAAGCCGGCCCTAGCAAGGTTGCTAAACAAAATTAGCGCAGAGTTGCGCAGCGGAAAGCAATTGTCTCAGGTACTCGCGGTTTTTCCTGACTACTTTGACGCCTTATATGTCAATTTAGTCAGCATAGGTGAAAAAACCGGTAAGCTGGCCGATATTTTTCGTCAGCTCGCCACAGAGCTGGCATTTAAACGTGATCTGCAGAAAAAAATCTCCCAGGCGCTTACTTACCCTATGGTGATATTGTTTGTTTGCATAGCATCGGTGTTATTTATTTTTAATTATGTCGTGCCCAATATGGCCACTATGTTTGAACGCCAGCAAGATTTGCCTTTTTACACTACCATGCTGCTAAGTGCATCAGCCTGGTTACAGCAGTACCAATTGATCTTGTTTATTGTGTTATTGCTGGCTGGAGTTGCAGTACTGCAAGGCCGTAAGCATCCTGGGTTTCAGCAGCGCTGGCAATGGCTAGCTATCCGTTTGCCAGCGGTATCCTCAGCTATTTTGTTGGTAGAGCGCATTCGTTTTAACAGTGGTCTTGCAATGATGTTACAGGCCGGCGTAGCCGTAGATCAGGCGCTGGATCTGGCTAACGGCAATATTAAGCAAGCAGAGCTGCGAGCAGAAATGCAAATAGCGATTAGCAAGATAAAGCGCGGTGATCAGATGTCTGCTGCGTTACGGCAAACCCGTCTGTTTCCGGACTTTTTTGCTTCTTTACTCAGCGTCGGCGAAGAAAGTGGCGAGCTGGCGAGAATTTTCCAGGAAATTGCCCAGCGTAGTCAACGGCAGTTTACTGACTGGGTAACCCGTTTTACCAGTTTACTGGAGCCGCTGTTGATCCTGGTTATGGGCGGTATTGTCGGCGGTGTGGTGGTAATTATGATGCTAAGTATTACCTCTGCTACCGATGTAGGTTTGTAATACGCCGTTGCTATGACACAACGAAACGGCTTTACATTAATCGAACTGCTTGTGGTTATTGCCATTATGACCACGGTGTTAACTTTGGTTGCACCATTGATGATAGAGCAGGTTGATAAAACCAAGGCGGCGGCCGAATTTCACGAAGCCCGGCAATATCTGACAGACAGCCGGAAAGTAGCGTTTTTAAAAGGTCAGCTTATTGTCTTTACTTTTGAAGGCAAGCAGCTTCGCCGGGACATCGGTAGCGATAGCGTAACGCTGGAGTTTCAATATTTATTTTTCCCCAGTCAGCAACTTCAGATTAATGCTAATGGATTTACCGACAAGACACAGATCACGGTTGTAGCTGGTAATAAACAACAACATATTGAATTGGCGGAGAAGAAGTGAATAAATCACGCGGTCTTACGCTGGTTGAGGTGTTAGTAGCTGCAGTAATTTTATTTGCTGCGCTAAGTTTAAGTGCGTTAACCATTCAGTCGCTAAGACAAAACAGCGCCCAGGCAGAAAAAATAGTCAAAACATTACAGCCTGCACGCATGATAACTTTAAGCATCCAGCAACAGATCCGTAATAGACCTGAAGAAACTATGTCTGGGGCCGGTGAGCTGGGCGAAGTAAGTTACACTTGGCAAGCCAGCGTTATCAGTAAAGGTTCGGCCCCACAAAGCTTTGACGTGGACACTGGTAGTGTAATAGTGCCACCAGAGCGCTTCTGGCTATATCAGGTTGAGCTTGAGCTACATTATGCCGGACGCACTGAACAACTGCAGTTTAAGGAGTTGGCATGGCTGCCTTTAGTATTTTAAAAAAAGGCTTTACCCTTGTAGAACTGCTTATTGCCATGGCCATTATGATGGTTATGCTGGTTTTATCAGCTACAGCCTATCAACTTTACACGGCAACCTGGCAAAGAGACCTATCAAAATTAGAAACATCCTATCAGCAGTTTCGTTATTCAGAGCTATTGCTGGATGCAATGCAGGCAATATTACCTCTGGCAGTTACGGACAACGGTATGCACGCTTATTATTTTCTTGGTCGTGCAGAAGGCTTTACAGCTGTAACTTATGCACCTATTTACCACACCGGTTTTCCGGCTGTTGTAAGGGTGTTTCGCGAACAAAATGAAAATGGCCGTTATCGGCTGGTGTATGAAGAAGCCACGCTGCAACACACGGTGCTAAAAGAGGCTAGTCAAACATTGCCGTTTAATTATCGGCAGATAGTGGCTGAAGACATTCCAAGCTTAACTTTTAGTTACTTTGGCTGGGAAAGTCTCACCGCCAGAGTTGCATCACAAAACGATTTTACTACAGGTATTGATAAAGTCCCGCAGTGGTACAACGAATATGATGCGCTTAGTCGCAAGTTACACCCAGAGAAGATAAAAATTAAGTTAGACGATTTCGCGCTTGAATTTACTATAGCCGACAGAAGTCGTATCAATGCTTTGTTTGCAAATGAGGAGGCGATATGAAGCAAAGCGGTATCGCCTTGATCCAGGTTTTGCTACTGAGTACCATTTTGATGGTGGTATTGTTGTCGATGAACCATCAGGCCCGGCAGCATATCCGATTGGCTGCTGCGGTACAGCAATACACCTCAGCAAATATGGCTTTGCACAGTGCTGAAGCTGAAATTATCTTCAACATGCTGTCTAATCTACCGCTGGCCTTGCAAAAAAATGCCGACATAACAGGCTCGAAGTGGAATTTTCACGGTAAGCCGTTTTTACTAAATGACGTTACGCTGCAAATTCAGGATACATCTGGGTTAATCAGTGCTTCTAGTCCGAATAGTGATATTTTGAGTCAGGTTACACATCAGGTTATGGGCTCTGCGCAGCTGGGCAAAGATATCGCTGCAGCACTAGCCGATTGGCAGGACAAAGATAATACTCCAAGGCTTGACGGAGCGGAGCAAGCGAATTATAGCAATATTTTGGTTCGCAACGGGCCACTGCAGTTCAGCGAAGAGTGGCAGTTTGTAAAAGGGGTTACAGCCGAACTCTATCAGCAGATCGCGCCGTTACTCACGTTGTTTCCACAAGGTGTAAATATAAATCAACAGCCAGATTCACTATGGCGTCTGCATTTGCCTGCCGCACAAGTAACCGAACTGATAAGAGCGCGAAATGCCGGGGAACTTACTGCCTCAATGTTTCAGCAACTCACCGGTATCACCATTGATGAGTTTACCCGCTTTAGTACTGGCCCAGGTTACAGAATAAACTTCACAGTAAAAAATGCCGATGTTAGACTTAGCCGCGAACTAACTTTGCGGCTGATGCCTTTTCAAAAGCAGCCATTCGATGTCTACGAATACCGCTTGCGAACCCTGCCCACGGATACCATACATGCAACAGCAGATAATTAAGCAGCTAGCCGTAAAGCCATTACGCTGGTTGCTGCAAAAAAATATAACTTACTGGCATCAAAGATCCTATCGTTTTCGCCATAGCGACAGCGGTTACCAGTTCGAGCCCGCTGAAAATTGCGGTACTGTGGTTATAGTTTCTCGTAGCCATTATCAGGAGTTTATCCGCCTGTATCCGGTAGCACAATTAAGCGATCTAAAACAAATTTTACGTACCGAGTACCCGCAACCTGGTGTGTTACATTATATCGGCCCAGAGCAAGATCAACGTCGGACGGTTTGTACTGTGGTGCTAAATGCCGAGCTGTTGCAGCAATTTAACCGCCTGACTGTGTTGATACCCGAATCAGTTTTGCTTTGGCGTGCATTACAACCAGAATACGCGGTGTATCAGTGCAATAGTTTTGCCGGTTATTTTCTTTACTGTGCCGCTGCGGTGCCGGTATCACAACAAATTGGCCCGTTTTGCCCTGACTTCAACATATTTGCTTTGAACAATGGTATTCCGGACCAAGCACTGCAACGCCAGTTAAGCCAAACAAGTTATTCCAGTGCTCTGGTAAAGGCATTAGCGAGCTCGGTATTCAATATCCATAAGCTAGCTGTAGTAGCTAAACCCCGGTTTCAGTTGGTCCGGTTGCCGCTAAAAGCTATTGCCATTACCGCTGCGGCTGTATTGCTAAGTTACGTTGCAGTGGTTAGCAGTTACTACAATCTGATGTTGGACAACCGGCAGGGCAAACTTGCCCAACTGGGAGACAGTGTTAACCAGTTGCTAGATACCCAGCAAAATGTGCAACAGATAGCTGAGTCAGCTAATAAATTAGTAGAGTTACGTCAGCAAAAGCAAGCTTCAGCTCACATTTGGCAGGTGTTACTGACATTATTGCAAGCCGACGCTAGCTTGCAGCTGCAAAATTTGGCCAGCGAAAGCTCCCGTTTCGTGTTGCGTGGCGAAGCCAATCAGGCAACCCAAGTGTTAACTAGCCTGCAAAACTCTGAGTTAGTTACCGATGCGCGCTTTGATGCTCCAGTACGTCGCCAGCGTGATAAAGATGCCTTTGTTATAAGTTTGCAGTTAGTGCAACTACAGATCGCACCGCAGCTGGAGGCCGCTGATGTTACAGAATAAGTCTTTATTAATCGGCACCATCGTTGTGCTGGCGTTACTACGCTTTGTGTTGTTGCCATTGCAACAGCATCAGCAAGAGCTGTATCAGCAATTAGAAGGTCTTAATAAACGCTTTCAACGTTCAGAGGCTTTGCTGCAACAACAACAGCAATTACAGTTATTGCAAGCAGAGCAGCAGCAGCAGTTAACGCAATTGTTGCTGCCGTTCCCGAAGGTAAGCAGTAGCTCGCAGTACCGGCTGCAGCTGCAACAGCAGTTACAGCAACTGGCCGCTGCGCAGGGCGCAGCCGTGACGTTTTTCGATTGGCTTAGCGAAACGCCGCTGCAGGTGTTTAACCTACATCGTGGTCGTATTTCATTGCGTATTAAAGGCCCTGCGGCAAAAGTGATGCTGGTACATGCGCTGATAGAGCAGCAATATCCGCATTTTATACAGCGTGATATCAGAGGCAGCTGGCGTGGTAGTTTAACCGCGCAAAGTGAAGTGGAATTAACCTTGCTATTTGAAGCGGACTATCAGTTGGCGGAGGCATCATGATGTTAACCAGGCCTGTTGCTATAACTGGCATAGTAACCACCTTGGTATGTGGCCTGCATTTTATTAGTGCGGTGTATGTGCCGGTGCAGGGTGAGCAACGCGTACTAACTGTACCCGAGATACCCGCCTTGGCATATGTGTTACCTTATCAACCTGAACAGCTACAAAACGCCGTAGCACAGTGGTTCGTTCCGACCGAGAATACCGCTGCCGCAGCTACACAGAGCGCTGAGTTGCTGGCCGGTTTTGATAATACGGTGCTGGGTGACACTACAGTAGCTCTGTTAGCCATTTATCAGCAGCAACACCCAGCCGCCGTATTGGCACTACAACAAGTTGGGCAGAGCGTGAAGTATGTGCGGCTGTTAGTGGGGGAAAGCAGTGGTGATATAGCATTAAGCCAGATAAGCCGGCGCGACATTACCCTAAGTTATAATGATAAGCAGGTTACGTTGAAATTATTTACCCCGGCCTCAGCGGTCACTGAGTAAGAAAATAAGAGTAATAACCATCAATGAAAACAATCAATAAACTCAGTCTTTGCATAGTCAGCTGCCTATTTTTAGGTAGCTGTGCCAGCCATAATAACTTTTATCAGGTTCCGGGCTCACGTATCGCGGCAACTGAGCAAGCTGAAGAGCTACAGCCGTCAGATCCATTGGTAGATGCGGCTGGCGAACGCAAACAGAGTTTTGAAAGACTGAGTAGCTTACAGAATAACAACCCGGTTTTACGCAGTCAGCAAGATGCCGCAACCCGGTTTACCGATGACGATAAAGTAAGCTTTGCAGCCAATGCTATGCCCGCGCAACAGTTTGTACACGCAGTTTTAGGTGATGTACTTAAACTTAATTATGTGCTGGCTGATGGAATAGCCGATATAACTAAACCTGTCACTTTACATTTGCAACAGCCGGTATCAAGCAGAGCATTGTATCTGTTAACGGCGCAACTGTTAGATGACAACAACATCAGCATCACTGTGCGGGACGGCACCTTTTTCGTCCACGCTAAACCAGGCTCCCAAACCGGCGTTACGGCGTTGGGCGTTGGCAGGGCGGCGACTGATGTACCTCAGGTAGTAGGGCCGGTTATGCAGATAGTGCCAATAAAATATGGTATTACTGCCAGCCTGGAACGCACACTGCGCGAGCTGGTTACAGCCAGAATCACACCTGATTTTGAAAAAAATATGTTGTTTATTACTGCAGAACGTGCCGAAATTTTACGGGCATTGGACCTGGTGAATCTGCTGGACATGCCTGCTAATCGTGGACGCAACGTCGGTATTTTACGGCTGATATATATGACAGCCGAGGAGTTTATAAGCCAAACCAGTAAGCTATTGTTGTCTGAAGGAATACCAACCGATACCAGCGCAAATCCAAAGTCGAATATTGTTATGGTACCACTGGACCAAATAGGTGCTGTTGCGTTGTTTGCCAGCGAGCAGTTTTATATAGACCGGGTAAACTTCTGGGCAAAACAATTGGATAAACCCAGTGAAGGCGCACAAAAACGCTATTACATATTTCACCCGCGATTTGCCCGCGCCAGCGATTTAGGCTCCTCAGTCGCCCCGTTGATTAACCCGCAACATTCAGCAGGTAATATCGGCGGTAATCAAAGTCGTGATACCGTCAGTGCCTTTAACAACGCATCAGGCATGCAGGGTACTGCAGGCCAGGCAGGTAGCCGCAATAATGCGCCGGGCGCTATTACTGTGCAAAGCGAAGACATTACCATGACGGTAGATGAGCGCTCCAATACCATTATTTTTTATACTACCGGCATTCATTATCAAACTTTGCTGCCGATGATCCGCCGTTTAGATGTGATGCCCAAACAAATTTTGCTTGAAGCCACTATCGCCGAAGTGACCTTGATAGATGATTTGTCTATGGGATTGGAATTTGCTATTCAAAACGGAAAATTTGGTTATGGCACCAAAGGTGCCTTTGGTGTGAAAGATTTTGGTGGTTTAAGTTTATCCTACCTCGACACCGGTAGAGAGCTTTTGGCCGGGCTGCGTGCGGCCAAAACCAATATCAATATATTATCCAACCCGAGCCTGGTAGTTCGCGACGGTGTAAGCGCTAATATTAATATCGGTACTGATATACCCACTATTGGCACCACTACCTTAAACCCGGGTACCGAGACTCAAAGTACAACGGTTGAATATCGTAAAACCGGCGTACGCATGTCTGTTACCCCGACAATTAATGCGCAGGGGCTGGTGGTGTTGCAAATCGATCAGAGTATATCTAATACTATCGACGGTAGCACAGTGGCGGGCAGCCCGGCTATTTTTGAACGCAGCCTGCAAACTGAAGTGTTGGCACAAAGCGGCCAAACCATAATGTTAGGCGGGCTTATTTCTGAAAAGACAACTAAATCAACCACTAGAGTGCCATTGTTGGGTGATATACCGCTGTTGGGGCCGTTGTTTCGTGGCCAAAAAGACAATGTGAGTAAAACTGAGTTAGTGATCCTTATTACGCCAAGAGTAATAGACCAGCCCGAGCACTGGCAGCAAATTCAGCAAAAGTTACGCTCAGGGTTGCAAAATTTGCAATTACAGGATTAATTTTTAAGCAAATAAAATAACTTAAGCGTAATTTAAAAAAAAAATAGCGTTGACAAATGCTGTTTCGGTAATAGAATGCTTAGAAGAATTTTGGGTCGACCCAGGTTCTTACTAAAACAAGAAACTAAGGCAAGACGCCGATGTGTTTCAATTTCATGAAATTGGAGATAGTTCTAATGAATACAACTTTCAAAAAAACCTTAGTTGCTTCAGCAATTTTGGCTTTTGCCGGTGCGGCTCAGGCAGCTACTTTAGCTGGTACAGAGCGTAGCGTAACTGCTCAATACTTAGCTGGTGCAGGCGTAGACACTGGTGCCGCAGCAACTGAATTCAGAACTGCTACTGTTGCTCTGACTTTAGGCGCTGAATACACTATCAACGATACTATCACTTTAACATTCTCTACACCTGTTAAAGCTTCTACTCTGCCAGTAACAATCACTGCTGCTCCAGACGTTCCTAATAACCGTTTAGGTATGACGTTCAGCCAGATCAGCGTATCTGCTGATTCTAAAGTTGCTACCTACCGTTTAACTGCAACTGATGCTACTGGCCTTGGTGCAAACCCAGTTACTACTGGCGTAGCATTAACAGTTCCAGCGTTAGATTTCTTAAAATCTAACCTGACTTCTGGTGCTTCAGTGACTTTCGCTGCTAAAACTAACACTGGCTTAGATTTAGACACTGCTGGCGGTGCTGCTCGTACAGCTTCTTTAGTTAAGGCTATTGCTCAGTTCACTACAACTGCACCTTCGTTCTCGAAAGTGATTGATGTAAATGCTGACCGTAAGAGCTTTGTTGGTGCTGACGTAAACGCTAAGAAAATCACTGCGACTTTCAACATCGTTTCAGAAGTAACTGGCGGCGTTATTTATGCACGTCCAATCAACGGTACTGATGGCGTTAAGCACACTGTAACAGGCGATTTCAGCTGGGTAGCTGATGACAGCGCTTCTGCTGGCTTGCAGCCAAAAGCTGGCGTGTTTACTACTACTGGTACTTGTACTAACCCAGCGTGGACTTACAGCACTACTGCGGTATCTTTAGAGTGTGATGAAGTTGCTGCTAATACTGCAATTGTAATTGATGCAGAAGCAAACAAAACTGGTCTGGCAGCAGCTGCTGTTCCAGTATTCAGCCCACAGTCTTTCACTGCAACTTCAACTGTAGTTTATACAACTCCAGCTGCTACTGAAAATGTGTTTAACAACACTGCGGCTGGTTCATGGACCCTGAACGGTTCACAAGTTCGCGTGCCATACCTGGTTGTACAAGAAGGCCGTTTCAACTCTATCATCAACGTAACTAACCACGGTACTAAAGCCGGCGCTATTACTATTGATGTGTTCGACGAAATGGGTACTAAAGTTGCGGCTAACTATGCTGCTGGTACTTCACAGCCAGGTTCAGTAACCAGCGTTGCTCAAGCTGCTAAAGACGCTCTGGCTGCTGCGGGTAAAGACCTGACAATGGTTACTAAGTACTCTGTACAGATCGTTACTAACGTACCAGAAGACGATGTAATCGTTTACGCTGCTTACACTGATTCTCAGAACGGTGGCGAGCGTGCAATCGTAAATAACGATTCTAAAGTACAAACTAAAAACTAATTTAGTTTAGCTTTACTTAAGCGGGCTTTATGCCCGCTTTTCTATTTGTAGAAGATAGTAAAAATCTGATTTAGCAATATTTTTCTAAATAAGTTGTTTTTGTCGGGAATTTTTACAGCTTTATTTACTCTAACCGCGTATACTGCAAGGCGGACAGCAGTAAAGCCGAATTCATTGAAATGAAACACTTTAAGCCCAATTACCATTGGGCTTTTTTTTGCCCGTTAGCATAAGCATGCTTTAATTGCGAGTAGCCTGCATAATGTTTGTAGTAGCAGCCTTGCTAACACTGCTTATCTGTGATTGCTGCCGCACCGCTATAGTGCTGTGATATACTTCCCGCAACTTTTTTCGCCGCCATACCAGGCCTTCTGTGGAACTAATAAAAAAACTACTCTATGCCCGCGCTACCGCCATGCTGGGCGATAAACTGGTTAAACTTGCCGCCGGTGCCGTGCTTACGGTCTTTGTTGCCCGTATGCTGGGTGCCAGTGAGCTGGGTGTGTACTCTATAGTAATGGCCTGGAGTGCTTTTTTGGTGCCGATAACCAGCCTGGGCCTGAATAATATAGTTGTACGCCAGATGGTAAAGCATGACAACGGCCATGCCGCCATGACTATGCTGTACAGCGCGGTGACACTGCGTTTATTGCTGGGCCTGCTTGGCGGCAGTGTTATGTTGCTGGCGTTTTACCTGCTGTATCCGGCTATGTTTAGCGGCAATACCGCCATTGCCATACCGGTGTTGTTTTTATTGCAGGCATTTTTTGGCTTTTTGTTGTTTGAGTTTTATCTTAATTTTCAGGGTACTTTTCGCAGTACGGCCTATGCCAAAACGGTTATCTCGCTACTGAGCTTTGCCATTAAACTGGCTTTGCTGTACAGCGGCTTTGGTATTGCCAGTTTATTGCTGCTTACCGGCATTGAGTTTTTCGTCGTTGGCCTGGCGCAATATTGGTTGTACTGCATTAAACATCAACCTTACAAAGAGGGCGAGCAGCGCTGGCCGGGTTATCACCCGCGCTGGTTTAACTGGCAACAGGCAAAGCTGTTACTTAAGCGTTCTTCCTGGTTGTGGCTGTCGGGTATCGTATCGGTAATTTATCTTAAGATAGATATAGTGATGCTGGGTGCCATGGCGGGCACAGAACAAGCCGGTATTTACGCTGCTGCCAGCAGGCTGTCTGAGTTGTGGTATGTATTTCCGGCCACCTTGGCTGCGCGCTATTACCCCGATATGATCAAAGCCCACCAGCAGGGCTGGGCTCCATATTATCTAAAGTTACGCCGCTACGCCGGGCTGTTTTTAGCTTCAGCGCTTTGTATTGCGTTGGTTATGTCGCTAACAGCTCCCTGGATTATCAGCTTATTATTCGGCGATGATTTTGCAGCTGCGGTGCAGGTGCTGCGAATTCATATCTGGGCCGGTTGCTTTGTGTTTGTGCGCTATCTGATTAGCCAGCATTTATTAATTACTGAACAAGAGCCATTGTCATTGCTGAGCCACGGTATTAGCGCGCTGCTTAATGTGGGCTTAAATTTATGGTTAATTCCTAAGATGGGCATCGTAGGTGCGGCCTGGGCAACGCTGATTTCTTATGCCTATGCGTCGTTTTTCTTTTTGTTTTTTGCCAGCAGTACCCGAAGTCAGTTAAGGCAGTTATGGCAGGCAGGTTCCAGCACCAAAGATTCGGGATGAAGGGCCGGGTGTGGTTGTTGTCTCGCTGTCTGATTTATTTAGATGTGTGTTATTTTAACGCGTTATTCGAGTCTTAAGAGCAGTTTGATTATGAGATATTGGCTAAGCAGCCGGATACCGGTTCCCATTAAGTTAAAAATTAGACAAGTCGCCAACAATACTACGCTTGGCTTTGCCAGGATGTTTTCCCAAAACGGGTTTTTGGCATCTCTTTATTACACTTTTTTTAATCGTCAGTTTTATCGGGAACATAAAGCAGTATTGCACGGCCGGTTAGTTTACCAACGCAGTGTCAACAATATGCAGCAAAGCTCTGCGTTATTGAGGCGCAATATACACCGGTTGGAAAAAGGTTTAATTATGCGCCCACGGCGTCCGGTCTTCGCTCTGGATTATCTTGATGAAACCATTAGTTGCTTTGAAAAAGCCCTACACACACCAGACTTTTGCCGTGAGGAATTGCAATGGGCCAATGATGTACTGGAGGAATATTTTTCGGTTGTAGCTGAACAGCCCGTTATTTCTGCTGCTAAGCGTAAATTTGAACAGCTAAAACGCCCCACAAGCACTGAAGCTGTGCCTTACGCGTATGCTGAGCTGGGTGTTGCAGACTGCTCTTATCAGCAGTTGATGACGTTAATGCAACGACGCCGCTCTGTACGTTGGTTTTTGCAAAAAGCTGTTGATAAAGAACTGCTTAATCTAGCTTGTCAAGCAGCAACGACAGCTCCTTCAGCATGCAATCGTCAGCCTTATCAGTTTTTTGTTATGCATGGCGCTGAGGCAGTAGACGTAGCGAAGTGCGCAATGGGAACGATAGGCTTTGCTGATAACTTTCCCTGTGTGGTGGCCGTTGTAGGAGATCTGTCGTCTTACCCGGCAGAACGTGACCGGCACGTAATTTATATTGATGCTTCTCTGGCGGCTATGCAATTTATGTTGGCTTTAGAAACACTGGGGTTATCCAGCTGCCCGATTAACTGGCCTGATATAGAGCAGCGTGAGCAGCAGTTAAGCAAAATGCTAAATCTAGAGTACCATCAACGTACAGTAATGTTGCTGGCTATAGGCTATGCAGATCCTGAGGGTGGGATTGCGTATTCTCAAAAGAAATCACATAGCTTACTTTTCAGGGATATTAGTTAGATGATGATAGAAGTAAAAGGCGTTCAGTTTGTCAATAAAGGCGCTGAATTGATGCTGCATGCCGTTCTGCAAAAATTGCAGCAATATTGGCCTGAGGCTGACATTGCACTAGCTCCTGGACCTAATTCATCTTATAAGGCAAGAGCAAGACTGGGAGCCTATCAGAAGATACCTTTAAGTAAAGCTGGTTTAGAGTTAAATTCTTTTAGTTATTTACTACCCGCGTCGCTACGTAATTGGCTGAAAACCCGCTTAGGATTAGTTACAGAAGCCGACATCGATATTGTTTTAGATGCTTCGGGTTTCGCATACAGCGATCAGTGGCCAGAGGCTTCTGTTATACAACTTTGCGGCGAGATCGTTCGAGCACGAAAGCACCGCAAAAAATATATTCTGTTACCACAGGCATTTGGACCATTTACACGCCCGGCAGATATAGCCAGGTTAAAGGTTGCGTTGCCAATGGCAAATTTAATATGTGCTCGTGAGCAAAGTAGCTTGAAGCATGTTTATGAATTAATAGGTGAGAGTGGGAATTTGCTACAGTTTCCTGACTTTACCAACTTGGTTCAACCAAAACTGAATGACAAATATAGTTCGATGTCTGAGTCAGTACTCATTGTTCCGAACAGCAATATGATAAGTAGCCGTAATAAACAAACGTTATGGAAGCAAAACTATATACTAATATTGAAAAATGCAGTTCAGGTTGTAAAAAATATTGGTCTTAACCCTGTTTTGCTCAATCATGAGGGGGCTGCTGATGACGAAATTTGTCAACAGGTAAAGCAGGGAACAGATATTGCTGTGTTCAAAGAGACTGATCCTTTATTGGTAAAAGGCATTATTGGCGCCAGCAAGGCGGTTATTTGTTCGCGTTTTCATGGCTGTGTCAGTGCTTTGTCGCAGGGGGTGCCTTGCCTGGGTACCAGCTGGAGCCACAAATATGAACGTTTGTTTGAAGAATATGGTCAGACAGAGGCATTGCTTTCTGCCGATACCACTATCGAGCAATTAAAACAGAAATTGCAACAGGCTATTTACGCAGTAGATAGTGCAGAACTCGCTGCAAAACGGGCGTTACTGAAGCAACAGAGCGAGCAGATGTGGCAGCAAGTGGTGGCAGTTATCAATCAAAAGTTAACTATTTAGTGCTTGATGTTTGGCAGTATTTTGGTATAGTCTTGGATAAATTTTTTACACAATGTCTTTTAAAGGAATGACTATGAAAAAATTATTAGTTGCTGCGGCAGCGTTAGCTTTTGCTGTTAACGTAAATGCCCAGGAAAGTGCAGGTGGTTACGGTACTATCGGCGGCGTTGCTACTACTACTGTAGCAGCTGGTGTAGTTGGTGTTGCAGTTGCTGCAGCTATCATCTCTAACAACCGTGGTTCTTCTGTAACTCCACCACCACCACCACCAGCAAGTTGTAACGCTGGTGACGGCGCGCCGGTAAATGGCGTTTGTACTGGTGTGCAGGTTACTGGTACTGGCACTATGACAGCTACTGCAACTTACACTTACGCTGCACAGTAAGTTTAAGTTTGCTATAAAGCCGCCTGCTGGCGGCTTTTTTATTGCTGCAGGCTTTTGCCGTTGTTTTTTATATGCTTTTATCTGACACGGCATAGCGGTTTACTCAAACAACATGAGCCTTAATTTGTGAATACAGCGATAAAGCCGCTTTTTGCTGCCGGTGTACTGCTGGCACTAAGTGCGTGTTCCGGCACTTATAATTCTTATCTCGATACGTTGCAGCTGGCGTTTACTACGCCAGATGACGTTGAACTTAGCCTAAAGCAGGTGCGTGAGGCACGCTCAGATTTAATGTATGTGCGCCACGGTGAGCGCAGCCAGGCCGCGATGGCGCTACTACGTTTAGAAGCCGGCCAGCACAAATGGGTCTCTGCCGATAATGCACTATTGATTATGCAGCAGGGCCGTATAGTGCGTACTGTTGGTTTTAGTAACGACTTACTTTATTTAACCAATACACAGGCTGATCAGCTTAGCCAGCCTGAGGCAATTAATCCGGCTATCGAATGGCTACGCCTGGCTGATTGGCAAAACGGTGAATACGGCTATGCGCTTAGCTCGCGTTTTAGTGTGCAGCCAAATCAGCCGCTGCGTTATTTTGGCCATAACTTCACAACGACCCAGATAACCGAACAGGTTAGCTACATCAGCCCGGCCAACTACCTGCGTTTAGATAAGCCGTGGCAAAACACCTTTTGGTTTGATAGCCAAACCGGTACTTTGCTTAAAAGCGTGCAGCAATTGGCTCCCTTTGCCGAGCGATTTGAAATGACCTATATCAGCCGTATTGCCCGTTTGATCCCGGCTGACGCTGCAGCCGCTGACGCAGGAGGTGATAGTGAATAAGCCTTTATTGTTCACACTTGGCCTGTTGTTTTGTAGCAACCTGAGCCTGGCCAAAGTAACTGTTGATATAAACGGCGAGCGCCGGCAATACAGCGAGGCACCGCGTCTGGCTGAGGTTTTACAGCCTTATGCCTTAAAACAGCAATGGTACTGGCCGGCAGCCGCGCTGTACCGTACCGATAGTCAGTATGCACAAAGCTTACGCCGTGAGCTGATTAGTCTGGCCGCTGAAATTGCCCAGCAAACCGATGATAAGTCGCTTAGCGACGCTCTGGCGTTAATGCAGGCACAGGTAAATCAATGGCAGCTGGCTGAGCGCATTGTTATCCCGCTGGACTACGACGCGGCGACGGTGCAGGCAGCGCTTAACCCGCGCTTCGATGCTGGCGACTACCGTATTGTGTTAGGCCGCCGCCCTGGCGTGGTGCATATCGCCGGTGCCGTAAAGCGGGCACTTAGTGTGCCGCACAACAGTGCCAGCCATGTCGCTGTTTATGCCCAGCCAGATCATTTTAGTTATGCCGCAGACGCCAGCAAGTTGGCGGTGGTACAACCGGATGGCCGCATAGTGATCGCCGGCATTAGCAGTTGGAACAGTCAGCATGTTGAAGCTATGCCCGGTGCTCAGCTTCTGGTGCTGTTTACCCAGCCGTTACTGGACAAACGCTTTGCAAGATTAAATGCCTTGCTGCAACAACTGGCTGTTCACAGGATTTTGCCATGACGCTGTTTCGTTTACCTTTTCGCTTATCGATACTATCACTGTTGTTAATGCCGGCTGCAGTCTGTGCCAGCGATCTTAGCAACTGGCAATTGCCGCCTGCCGGGGCATCACAAATGGCACACGGTGGTGTTGGTCTGATCCAGACGCCAACTGCCCGCATGGCGCCAGCTGGTGATTTGAGCATGAACTATACCGACAACGAAGAATACCGGCTGTGGTCGGTAAGTATTCAGTTGTTTGACTGGATGGAGTCGACCATTCGTTATACCGATGTGCGCACCCGGCTGTACAGCGACGATCCAAGTTTCAGCGGTGATCAAACCTATAAAGATAAAGGTATAGATGTTAAGTTTCGTCTGCTGCAAGAAAGCAGCTACCTGCCGCAAGTGTCTTTAGGTATTCGCGATTTTGGCGGCACCGGTTTGTTTGAAAGTGAATATCTGACGCTGAGTAAAAAATGGCATAATCTGGATTTTCACCTTGGTATAGGCTGGGGCTATTTGGGGCAGGGTGGCAATATCACAAACCCGTTTTGTCAGCTGCGCGACAGTTTTTGCAACCGGCCAGAAGGTTACGGCGGCCGGGGCGGTAAGGTAGATTACGACCAGTTTTTTAAAGGCCCGGCCTCGCTGTTTGGTGGTATAGAATACCAGACACCCTGGCAACCACTGCGGCTGAAACTGGAGTACGAAGGCAATAATTATCAGCAGGATTTTGCCGGTAACTTAACGCAGGATTCAAACTGGAACTTTGGTGCGGTATACCGTTGGGGTAATTTTAACTTTGACCTGAACTATCAGCGTGGTAATACACTGGGTTTTGGTGTGCACTATGCGCTTAATTTACACAGTGTCAGCCAGTACAAGGTCAAACCAGCGCTGCGCATTGTGCCAGAGCAGTTAAACCGTACAGCAATTACCGATAGGGATGCGCTGCCGCAAGCCTTATTGCGTGAGGCCGGTTTTGCCTTGCAAACTGCGCATATGACCGACGACGAGTTTGTTATTTATGGCTATCAGATGGGCTATCGCGATCATGATGAGGCAGTTGAGCGTATTGGCCGGATATTGGCAACTGAAGTGCCGGCCCATATACA
The DNA here is from genome assembly GCF_036984005.1 of Rheinheimera muenzenbergensis. NCBI lineage: Bacteria > Pseudomonadati > Pseudomonadota > Gammaproteobacteria > Chromatiales > Chromatiaceae > Rheinheimera > Rheinheimera muenzenbergensis. The sequence goes on along the minus strand of NZ_JALAAR010000001.1, from coordinate 250,320 downwards.
GCGCTACCGTATCGTAAATTACGCTGGTAATCTGGCGGCGGTAGAGACAGTGATAGAGGCTGCGCCTTTTATAGCTGCGGTGCGCTACGAGTCACTGCATAACCGGGTTAAGTCCAGCTATGTACGCCAGCAACCGGCGGCGCAAACTTTGGCTTATCGCGATATACCGTCGCAAAATGGCTTTTTTGCCGGCTCCGAGGTGTTTTTTATTCAAACCTTTGGTAACCCGGAAGCTTTTTACATGTATCAGGCCGGTCTGTTTGCTAATGCCGGTTATCGCCTTAGCAATAATCTGATGCTAAACAGCACAGCCAAAATTACCGTGCTGGAAAACTTCGATAAATTTAACTACACCGTTGATGCCGAGCAGACACCGCTACCCAGGGTGCGTACCTATATGCGCGAGTATGTTACCGGCAGTGTGGTGTCAATGGAGAACCTGTATCTGCGATGGCAAGATCAGATAGCGCCAAACTGGTTTGCTCAGGCTTATGCTGGTTATCTGGAAACCATGTACGGCGGCGTTGGTACCGAATTGCTGTACCGGCCGGTAGATTCTAATATCGCTGTTGGGTTTGATTTAAACTATGTGCGCCAGCGCTCTTATGACAATGAGTTTGACTTTTTTGACTATAAAACCTTTACCGGCCATATCAATGTGTACTGGAAGCCTGAGTTTTTGCCGGATACGCAGCTAACCTTTAACATTGGCCAGTTTCTGGCAAAGGACAAAGGTGTAAATGTTGATTTTGCCAAGCGCTTTAACAGCGGCATAGTAGTAGGGGCTTATGCCGCCTTTACCAATGTGTCGGCTGAAGAGTACGGCGAAGGCAGCTTTACCAAAGGCTTTTATTTGTCTATTCCGTTTGATTTGTTCTCGTTGCGCCCGGCAAAAGGCCGTGGCCGCCTGCCATGGGTGCCCATTGCGCGCGATGGTGGCCAGCCACTTAACCGACCGGCAACGTTGATTGATATGACAGAGCAGCGGTCACCGTTTTACGATTAAAGCAGAAGGGTAGCGTAGCTACCCTTTTTTTATTCTGTCAGCTTGTCACGACATCACTGAGGTGATAAATGCTGTTACGCCCGGCAGCTTTGGCCTGATACAAGGCTTTGTCTGCTTTGGCAATCAGTCTGTCAGCGCTATGGTCCTGGGTTGGCCAAATACTGCTAAAGCCTACACTTAGCGTCAATAGTGAGCTGACTGCCGATTGCTGATGCATTATGGCCAGGGCTTTGAGATCGCGCTGGATACGCTTTGCAATAGTGTGGCATTCTTTTTCGCCGGCCCCCGGTAAAATAATGGCAAATTCTTCGCCGCCATAACGCGCTGCCAGCTCGCCCTGACGGCGGCATTGCTGTTGCAGCAGTTGGGCAACCTGCTGCAGGGCCTGATCACCAGCCTGATGGCCGTAGTGATCGTTGTAAGCTTTAAAGAAGTCGATATCCAGCATCAGTAATGCCAGTTGTTGTTGATGGCGGCTGGCGCGTTGCAGTTCCTGCTCCAGGTGCTGATCAAAATGGCGCCGGTTAGCAATGCCGGTTAATCCATCCTGATGCGCCTGTTGCTGCAGTTGAGCATTGGCCTGTTGCAGTTGTTCAGTAACCTGTTGCAGCGATTGGCGGTAGCTGACATTCTGCAGGGCATTAGCCAGCATATCACCTACCAGTTTCATGCGGCGTAAGTCATTACTGGTCCAGTTGCGTTGGCGCGCCACCATATCGCAGCCGACAAAACCCAGCAGCTTGTCTTCAGCCTGCATAGCGCAGCACAACACTGATTGAATGTCTTCGGCTTCAAATTCTTGTTTTTCTGCGCTGGCTTGCGGCGGCAGTTTAGCCACTTCATCAACGGCAAATACCAGATCCTGTTTAATAATATTAAAAAAATAGGGCAGCGCCGGCTGCGGAATTTGTTGCAGGTTGTCTTTGTGAGCGCGTATACCTTCGCGCACCCATTCATGGGTGTTGCTCATCATGCTGCCGTCGCCATTAAAAAGAAAAATATAGCTGCGATCAGCATGGCAAAACTCACCTACCGCTGCCAATGCATCCTCGATATGTTGGTCTAACTTGCTGGCTTTTACATTAATAAGTTCAGTGGAGATAAGTGAAATTAACTTGTCAAATGCCAGCGCCTCCTGCAGCTCTGCCAGCAGTTGGTTACTGTCTGAGGCCGCTGGTAAACGCTGTTGTGTCAGGCTACTGCTGCATAAACTGATCACTACACTGCTGTGCAAGGTAAACGATAAGGAGATAACCTTGCTTTGCAGCATCAGTTTTTGCCCGGCAATGCTAAGCGGCTGACACAGCTCAGTGCCACTCAGCGCCAGCAATAACGGGTTTTGCAGCAAGCTGAAGGGCTGATCGCTATCGGCAGTATTGAGCGGTAGCTGTTGAATATCACTAAGCGATAACAGGTTTTGTTGCGCCGGTAAGCCAAATAGCCTGAGCGCGGCCTGATTGGCGAAAACGGCTTTCCTGGCCTGCTCTTTGTAAAGCACGGCCAAAGGCAGTACATCAATTAGTGCCCAGAAGTGCGGGGCCGAGGTTTGTTCAGTCATAGCCAACCCGAAAGCAATTATGGTTTAACTATAACGGGTTTAATCAGCTTGGCAAAATGTAGCTAACGAAGTGGCGAAGTTTATCGCCACAGTTTTTGGCTTAGTGCGCTGACATCGGTATTACAGCCAGCAAGTAACCAGTCACAGATAGCGCTGGCAACGTTGGGATATTGCACCTGGTTTAGTGAATGTGGCTGCTGTAGCCACTGCGCTATCACTTCGGTGCTTAGTTGCTCTGTGCTTAGTGCCAACTTAAGCTGTGTCAGCGCCAGCGCGTTAGACTGTTGTTCCATCTGGCCTTGCAGCGGTTTAACCATAATGGTTTTGCCCAACTGCAGGGCTTCGCTTATCAGCTCAAAACCTGCATTGCTCAGCACATAGCTGCAGCTGGCTAAATCGGCTTTAAATGGCGCTAACGCCGGCGGATGTGTGCTGATATGGCCATCGCTATCTATGGCTAGGCCAGGACCATAAACGCAGAATTGGTAGCCGGTTAACGGCTTTAGCAACTTAAGCACCTGCTGCTGATCTTCAAAGGGTAAATAAACCAGCACCTGTTGTGGTTGTATCGCCACATCCAGAGGTTCTTCGTCGATTATAGGCGGCAATATCGGTTGGTTAAAATGATGCCAATGCAGGCCAAGTTGCATCTGCGCCGGCGCAAAATGTTTAAACACCATCTGGGTAACGACGTTATTGTGGCACTGTGGAATAGCATGCAAAAAAGCATATTGGTGGCCAATGGCAACGCTACGCTTGCCGGCACGACGGGCAGCATGGGCGGTTATAGGCTCAAAGTCGGTTATAACTAAATCATAGCTACTAACATCCAGGCTGTTGATATCCTGGCGTAACTCTCGCAATGAGGCTTGTTGTACACTTTTCCAGTAATTTACCCGGCCGGCTTCAGTAACAAAGGTCAGGCCGCGCTTTACCTGAAACTGGCCAAACTGCTGCATATCAAACAGCTGTGCAGCGTCGCGGCCGGAAAACAAATAATCTACCTGCACTGCCGCTTTTGCCAGATACTTCCCCATGGCGCGGGCCCGACTGATATGGCCATTACCTGTCGCCTGCACACCATAGAGAATTTTCATTGTTTATTCCTTGTTAGTATCCTGCCACACCAGGGCTTTAAAATGCGCCCGGCACATAGAGACATAGCTTTCATTACCGCCAATCTGCACTTGTGATCCGGCGGTAGCGGCTTTACCTTGCGCATCCAACCGTACGACAAAATTGGCCTTGCGGCCGCAATGACAAATGGTTTTCAGCTCTATCAGTTTGTCTGCCCAGGCCAGCAGTGCTTCACTGCCGGCAAAGGTTTCGCCTAAAAAGTCGGTACGCAGGCCAAACGCCAGCACCGGTATATTCAGCTCATCAACAATATTGGTAAGCTGGCGCACCTGGGCTTTGGATAAAAACTGCGCTTCGTCTATCAGCACACAATCCAGCTTCCCTTGCGCTTTTAGCTGCTGCACGTGGCCGACAAAGTCAAATTCGGCGTTAAAGACGTGCGCGTCCATGGCCAAACCAATTCGCGAGCTCACTTTGCCCAGGCCATACCTGTTATCCAGGGCAGCAGTGTAAATAGCCACTGTCATGCCTCTTTCCTGATAGTTATAAGCACTTTGCAGTAAAGAGGTCGATTTACCGGCATTCATCGCCGAGTAGTAAAAATATAATTGCGCCATGGCGTCACCTTAGAAAAAAGACCACGCAGTATAGCAACAACAACGGATAAAATATAAAGGCCTCAGATGACAGAATTAAGACGCTGGTAACTTTATTGCAGCTGCATTAAGCTCTGCAGCAATTAATAAGGAGCCTGATATGGAAAAATTTATTTTACTGCCGGTGTTCGTGCAGGTATTGCTAACCAGCGTGGTAATGGTGTTGATGGGACGTCGGCGCATTGCGGCGGCAAAAAACAAAGAAATTTCTCTGTCGGCATTTCGCACCATGAATTTAACCGGCGCCAACGAGCAGGTTATTGCCACCAGCCGCAATTTCGATAATCAGTTTCAAATGCCGATGCTGTATTTATTCAGCGTGCTGTTTACCCTGCAGTTGGGTGTTGCCGATGTGATTTATGTTGGCTTAGGTGCAGCCTTTGTGCTGTTAAGGGTAGTGCATACCCTGGTGCATGTTGGCAGTAACAAGGTACGGCTGCGCTTTAATGTGTTTTTACTTGGCTGCGTAGTGCTATGGGTTATATGGCTGCGACTGGTGTGGCAGGTACTGGCCGCGTAAGCGCTAACTAATGCTGGCGTATTTGTCGCTGTTTGGCAGCGGCTTTATTGCTGCTACTTTGTTTCCGGCCTCCAGTGAGGCATTGCTGTTGGCCCTGTTGGCGCAAGGCTATACGCCGTTGTGGTTGTTTGTTGCCGCTACCGCCGGTAATACATTGGGCTCTTGCGTTAACTGGTATTTAGGCTTACGGCTGCTTGATTTTCAGCATAAGCGCTGGTTTCCTGTGTCAGCGAGGGCAATAGCGGCGGCGCAGCAGCAATTTGGCCGTTTTGGTAAGCTAAGTTTGTTATTTGCCTGGCTGCCTGTGGTGGGAGACCCGTTAACTCTGGTAGCCGGGGTAATGAAAATCCCTTTTATACCGTTCTTGCTGCTGGTGCTGTTGGGTAAAGCGGTACGTTATGCCTTGTTAATCTGGCTGGGAAATGCCGCCCTGACATAATTAGCATTGGTAAAAAGGCCGCAGATCCGTCATCATTAGCCGCATTATCGGCCGCATAACAGGACTATTTTATGGAATACCAATTAACCGCTGAAGAACTTAACCGCATTACCACTTTAGACGCCGAACAGCGTTACGCTTACTTTGTGCAGGCGGTGGCCGATCTGGAGAAAATCTGGATTTTGGTAGATGATGATGGCTTCGTACTGGTAAGCGCAGAAGACGAGCGTTGTATTCCGGTTTGGCCACATGCCGAGCTGGCTGAGCAGTGGATTGAAGGCGAGTGGTCACATTGTACTGCACAAGCGGTAGATGTGGATACCTGGCTGGATAAGTGGACTTCAGGCTTAAACGGCGACGAACTGGCGATTGCGGTGTTGCCAGACACAGACGGCCCGGGCGTAGTAGTACTGCCGGATGAGCTGGCCGAAACCTTGATTAACGAAATGCAAGACGACGCATAAGTAAAAAAGCCCGCATTAGCGGGCTTTTGCTTTATTGGTATTAGCTTAGTGCAATACACGGGCGCGTAGCGTGCCAGGAATCGCTTTTAACTCGTTTAGTGCCTGTTCAACATCGTCTGAATCGATATCAATTACCACATAACCTATATCGGCATTGGTTTGCAGGTACTGGCCGGCAATGTTGATATTGTGCTTGGCAAAGGCTTCGTTGATCTTGGTCAGCACGCCAGGCTGGTTTTTATGAATATGCAGCAAACGTGAGCGGTCTTTATGTTCAGGCAGCGACACTTCCGGAAAGTTAACTGCTGACAGGGTAGAGCCGTTGTCGCTGTATTTCACCAGTTTACCGGCAACTTCAAAGCCGATATTTTCCTGTGCTTCCTGGGTTGAGCCGCCAATGTGCGGCGTTAAAATAACATTGTCGAACTCACGCAGTGGCGAAATAAACTCTTCATCGTTGCCTTTGGGCTCGACCGGAAACACGTCAATAGCCGCGCCGGCCAGTTTTTTGCTGCGTAGCGCGTCGGTTAATGCATCAATATCAACCACAGTACCGCGGGAGGCATTAATTAAAATGCTGCCAGGTTTCATCAGCTCCAGCTCTGCTTCGCCAATCATATTTTTGGTTTGCGCTGTTTCCGGCACATGCAGGCTGATCACATCTGAGGTTTTTAGCAGAGTGCCAAAATTTACCTGGGTGGCGTTGCCTAATACCAACTTGTCTTCGATGTCATAAAATTGCACCCGCATACCGATATTTTCGGCCATGATACTTAACTGAGTGCCGATATGGCCATAACCGATAATGCCAAGGGTTTTACCGCGGGCCTCAAACGAATTGTTGGCGGTTTTTTGCCATTCGCCGCGATGGGCCGCAGCGTTGCGCTGTGGGATACCCCGCAGCAACATTATAATTTGCCCCAGCACCAATTCCGCTACCGAGCGGGTGTTAGAAAATGGCGCATTAAATACCGGAATGGCACGCTTTAATGCCGCAGTTAAGTCAACCTGATTGGTGCCAATGCAAAAACAGCCGATAGCGACCAGTTTACCGGCGGCATCCAATACTTTTTCTGTCAGTTGGGTACGTGAGCGGATGCCGATAAAGTGCACGTCTTTAATCCGCTCTATCAGTTCCTCTTCCGGCAGTGAGGTTTTTAAATATTCAATATTGCTGTAGCCCTGGTTTTTAAAACTTTGCACAGCACTTTGGTGCAAGCCTTCCAGTAGCAATATTTTTATCTTGTCTTTGGCCAGCGAAAATTTTTCCATGTCACTCTCTTCATTAAATTAAAAAAAATCAATTGGTTATTGTTATTTTTATTATATTTTCGTGGGCCCTGCTGTTATTTACTTAAGCTGTTATTTTATAACCTGAGTGCCGGCGCTGGTGCCAACCAGCACCATATCGGCAGCACGCTGCGCAAAAATGCCGTTGGTTACCACACCGACAATATTATTAATGTGCTGCTCCATTTGCAGCGGGTGGCTAATGGCTAAATCATGCACATCCAGAATGACATTACCATTGTCGGTGGTAACCCCATCCCGCAGTACTGGCCGGCCGCCCAGTTTTGTCAGCTCGCGCGCAACATAGCTGCTGGCCATTGGGATAACTTCAACCGGTAACGGAAATTTACCCAGCACTTCGACCTGTTTGCTTTGGTCTACGATACAGATAAACGTATCGGCGACGGCGGCAACAATTTTTTCCCGGGTAAGGGCTGCACCACCGCCTTTTATCATATGTTTTTCTGCGTTAATTTCATCGGCGCCATCAACGTACACACTAAAGCTGTCGATGCTGTTTAAATCCAGCACCTCGATACCCAGCGCTTTGAGCTTTGCAGTCGATTGTACCGAACTGGACACGGCGCCTTTAATTTCATGCTTAATGCTGGCCAGCGCATCGATAAAATGATTGACGGTCGAACCGGTGCCAACACCTACAACAGTGTGGCGTGGCACATATTCTAATGCGGCCCAGGCGGCGTTTTTTTTCATTTCATCTTGTGTCATTGCAGATCCAAAGTCATTTAGCCATACAGACGGATATTATATCGAAAGGCCTTGCCGACAAAAGGGCAAAAGCAGAAAAAGGCGAAAACTGTTGCTGGTTTTAAATTGCACATTATTGAGGAGGCCAGAAACGCGATCTGGTCGGCACAGAGTGTCTGAGCCCTGCCGCAGGCTTTAGAGCGAGTTGCTGTGCCGAGCCAGAGCGGGTATTGTGGCCGGATTTTATACTATGAGCTTTGAGAAACTTAAAACTTTAACACTTGCTCCGGCGTAATAATCTGCTGTAACGGAATATCCCAGCTTTCGCAGGGCAAGTCGTCAACTTGCTGGCAGGCGTGCGCCAGGCCAATAAGCTGGCAATGGCTGTCGGTTGGCAATTGCGCCAGAGTGCGATCATAAAAGCCGCCGCCCATACCAAGGCGGTTGCCGGCTGCGTCAAAGGCGACCAGCGGTGTGAAAATCATATCCAGTTGCTTAACGGGCGCCAGGCGGTGGCATTCAGGTAAAGGTTCAGCAATACCAAAATTATTAGGATACAGCCGTGTGTGCTGCTGATACTGCACAAATACAAGGTAACCCGCAGCAAACGGATGTAACACTGGCAGGTACAGGGTTTTGCCCAGTTGCCACAGCGCCTGAATCAGCGGCAGGGTATCCAGCTCACCATCATTGGCTAAATACAGCGCTATATGCTGGCAGGTGGCCAATTGCGGTAACGCCAGCACCTGTGTGGCTAAAGCTGTGGCAGCTTGCTGCTGCACAGCCGGGCTGAGTTGTTGCCGTAATTGACGAATGTGCTGACGTAATAGTTTGCGTTGTTCGGTTTTAGTTGGCACGGCAATTACAATGATTACAGGAAAAAGTACCGGCTAGTATGCCCGAAGCGGGGCAGAAGAAAAGAGGTTCTCCAAATTGCCGTGTCTGATATTAGCCCTTGAACCATAGGTTCAAGGCGGGAGTCAGATGACTGCCTCAGGCTTCCCGGTACGGGCCGGGCTTGCACACTGGCAGTGCAGAAGAATCCCTGGGTAAAAACAATTATCGGCTCAGGGACATCTATCTGATCACTAACAACTCAGAGAACAGGCCTAAGTATAACACTGCGTTGCTCGCTGTATATGTCTATCCGTCGCAGTTTTACGGTGATTAGTGCTAGTTGCATGGTTTTACAGCAACTTTTGTTTACGCTTTGTGCTGTATCAGCTTTTGTGCTGCTAAAGTTGGCGCAACTCGCTGCTGGTGGTAGCATTAAAGTAATTTTAGAACGGGCGTGTTTAGGTATGGGCGGCGAGACTTTACTGACTTATGATGAATGGAGCCACAGGCTTGAGCAAGCTTTTGTGCTGGCCTCTGCAGCTGAGGTGCATGGCCTGATCGCAGGCTTGCTAAGTGCCGGGGTTGAGCCGGCTGGCGAGCAAATGTTGCCAGTGTTGCACGACTTTTTAAATGACGGCCAGGCCTTGCCGCAGTCGGTAAAAGCGGATGTGCTGGAACTGATAGAGCACACCAATAAAGAACTGAAGCAAAATGATTTTAGTTTTGCCTTGCTGCTGCCAGGCGATGACGACAGTCTGCCCGAGCGGCTGGAGGCCATGATTGAGTGGACTCAGGCGTTTCTGGTCGGCTTTGCCATAGTACAAACCGATTTATCGCTGGTGTCGGCTGATGTGCGCGAGGCGCTGGAACAGCTGACCGATGTCACCAAAATAGATATTTACACCACTGACGATGGCAGTGCTGACGAAAATGACGAAGCGTATTTTCTGGTGCTTGAGCATATCCGTATTATGGTACTGGCCTGTTTTACTGAGGTAGGGCAAAAGTTTAGTGCCCGTCCTGTTAGCAATAAGACCTTGCATTGATGACGACTAACCAGTTTGATGTGGTGATTGCCGGTGGCGGTATGGCCGGCAGTACTCTGGCGCACGCCTTGCTGCAGGCCTTGCCCAGCCTGAGTATTGCCATTATTGAGCAGCAGGCCGAACCGGTAAGCCAGGTTAGTTTTGATAGCCGCAGCATTGCCCTGGCTGCAGCCAGCTGCCAGCTGCTGGCGCAGTGGCAACTGTGGCCAGAATTAAAAGCCAAAGCCTGCGCTATTAAACAAATACTGGTGTCGGATCGTGGCCATGCCGGCAAAACCAGCTTAAGCGCCGATGAGTATCAGCTGGATGCACTGGGCTATGTGTTAGAAGTTGAGCATTTAGGCGCGTTACTAACGCAGAAGCTGGCGCAAAAGCAGCAAATTACACATTTTGCGCCCAATGTTATCAGCCGCTTAGATGCGTCGGCTGATGTTCAGCATATTGGCCTGAATGACGGCACTGAGCTTAGCGCAAAACTGCTGGTCATTGCCGAAGGTGGGTTATCGCCAAGCCGCAGTCTGGCAGGATTTACCGTTACCGAGCGTCAGTATGGCCAGCATGCCATTATTGCCAATCTGGCGTTAAGTGAGCCGCACCGGCAGCGGGCCTTTGAACGTTTTACTGAACATGGCCCTATAGCTTTGCTGCCACTTACTGAGCAGCGCTACTCACTGGTGTATACCGCAACCGATAACGATGCTTTAGCATTAATGCAGTTAGACGACGCCGCTTTTTTAGCCCGGGTGCAGCAGGCGTTTGGTTATCGTGCCGGCCTTTTTACCGGCGTTGGCAAGCGGGCCTGTTATCCGCTTAGTTTAAGGTTAAGCGGCGATATAGTGCGCCATCGCGTGGCGCTGCTTGGCAACAGCTTACATAATTTACACCCGATAGCCGGCCAGGGTTTTAACCTGGCGCTGCGTGATATTGCCCAGCTGGTAGCGCAGCTGCAGGCGCAGCCCAATGCCATTGGCAGTTACGCTATGCTGCGGGCGTATCAGCAGCAGCGTAGTCAGGATATTGCAACTGTCAGCACGGCAACCGATGCTTTGGTGCGGCTATTTTCTAACCGCTCACGCCTGGTGGCACTGGCGCGCAATGCCGGCCTGGTCGCCATGAGTTTATGTGATGAGTTAAAACGGCCTTTGGCCGAACAGGCAATGGGGTTTCGCAGCTAAATGCAAAATGTTGATATAACCATAGTTGGCGCTGGCAGCGCCGGTTTAACGCTGGCAGCACTGCTGGCGCCGTTAAACCTGAGCATAGTCGTGCTGGAGCAGGGCAGTGCGCCGGATCTTAGCAAAGTAAGCCATCAACGTGTCAGTGCGCTTAATTTGGCCAGCCAGCGTTTGCTTAGCCACCTTGGCGCCTGGGAGCCCATTGCAGCGTCGGCCGCACCCTATACACAGATGCAGGTGTGGGACAGCGACAGCTTTGCCCGCATAGCCTTTGATGCAAGCAGCGAAGGCGTAGCCGCGCTGGGGTATATTTGCGACAACGAGCAAATTCGCCTGGCGTTGTATCAACAACTGCACAAACTGCCGAATGTTAAGTTTGAATTTAACTGCAGCATTAAAAGCCTGGTGCAGAGCGAGCGCGAGGTGCTTGTAAACATAAACCAGCAGCAATTATTGCTAAGCCGGCTGCTGGTAGGCGCTGATGGCATAAATTCTATGGTGCGCAGCAGCATGCAGTTGCCGCTGACGCACTGGGATTACGAGCAACAAGCCATAGTCGCCACTATTAATACTGCCGAGGCGCACAATAATGTGGCGCGGCAGGTGTTTTTACCCGACGGGCCACTGGCCTTGCTGCCGCTGCCACAAGCAAAACAGTGTTCAATTGTCTGGAGTTGTAAACCAGAGCGTGCCGCTCAGCTGCTGGCACTGGACGAGCAGGGCTTTAATCAGGCGTTGACTGCAGCCAGTAACAGTGTGCTGGGTGTGCTGCAGCTACATAACCAGCCAAAAGCTTTTGCTTTAACCATGCGTTATGCCAGCAGTTGGCTGCAAGGCCGCACGGTACTGGTTGCCGATGCTGCGCACAGCATACACCCGTTGGCCGGTCAGGGTATGAATTTGGGCCTGATGGATGTTGCTGCATTAGCAGAACTAATAACGCAAGCCATTGAAGACGGCCAGGACTTTTGTGAGCAGCGGCTGCTGCGCCAATATGAGCGCTGGCGCAAGGCGGAAGCACAAACGCTGATCGCGGCCATGGAAGTGTTCAAACGTGGTTTCAGTAATTCGCAGCCATTACTAAAGCTGGTAAGAGCTGTTGGCATGACAGGCATGAACAAATTGCCCTGGCTGAAAAGCCAGATCATCGCGCAAGCCCTTGGCAACAGTGGCGACTTGCCAAAACTGGCGCGGCCGGCATCCCGTTATAAGGTGTCAGTCTGAGTTAGTTTTTTTAGTTATTGTAGTTGTCGCATTACAAAAACTAATCAATCAGGGGCTGTTTGCTGACATCACCTTGCGTTATAATCCGGTCGCCTTTTTATCCGCCAACACTGCATAAGCTGTTAAAAAGCAGGCTGTGGCGCTGTACAGCGCAGGCGGGCCTTACATTAAGCAGGATATAACAATGGCTAATCAAACTGCGTTACATGGCAAGCACCTGGAAGCCGGTGCCAAAATGGTCGACTTCTTTGGCTGGGATATGCCGATCAACTACGGCTCTCAAATTGAAGAGCATCATGCCGTGCGCCGTGACGCCGGTATGTTCGATGTATCTCACATGACAATTGTTGACTTAAAAGGCGCCCAAACCCGCGCCTTTTTGCGTTATTTACTGGCCAATGACGTCGCTAAGCTGACTGTGCCGGGTAAAGCGCTGTACAGCGGCATGCTAAATGAAGCCGGCGGCGTAATTGATGATTTAATTGTGTATTTCCTGCAGGAAGATTTCTTCCGTCTGGTGGTGAATTCCGCCACCCGTGAAAAAGATTTAGCTCACATCAATAAAGAAGCGGCGGCCTTTAACGTAACGGTTACAGAACGGCCGGAGTTTGCCATGATTGCGGTACAGGGCCCCAATGCCAAAGCCAAGGTAGCGACCTTGTTAAGCGACGAGCAGCAAGCCGCCGTTGCTGGTATGAAGCCGTTTTTTGGCGTACAGGCCGGTGATTTATTTATTGCCACTACCGGTTACACCGGTGAAGACGGCTACGAGATTGCCTTACCCAACGAGCAAGCCGCTGATTTTTGGCAAAAACTGCTGGACGCCGGTGTAGCACCGTCTGGTTTAGGCGCCCGCGATACGCTGCGTTTAGAAGCTGGTATGAATTTATACGGCCAGGATATGGACGAAACTGTATCGCCGTTAGCCGCCAATATGGGCTGGACCATTGCCTGGGCGCCGGAAGAGCGCAACTTTATCGGCCGCAAAGCGTTAGAGCTGCATAAAGCTCAGGGTACCGCTAAGCTGGTGGGTTTGGTGATGGAAGCCAAAGGCGTATTACGTCACGGCCAGCGCGTAGTGGTAGAAGGCGGTGAGGGTGAAATTACCTCAGGCACTTTCTCGCCAACGCTGGGCTTTAGTATTGCCATGGCACGGGTGCCAGCGACAGTAGGTGACACTGCTGAAGTTGATATCCGCGGTAAGATGGTAGCGGTAAAAGTGGTAAAACCGGCTTTTGTGCGCATGGGCAAAAAAGTCATCTAAACTGTTTTAATGTTTAAAAACTAAACTAATTAAGAACGCCAGCTAAGGATTAAACAATGAGCTCAATTCCTAACACGTTAAAATACGCCAGCAGCCACGAGTGGGCACGCGATGAGGGTAACGGTGTTTTCACCGTCGGTATCACTGAGCATGCACAGGGCCTGTTGGGCGATATGGTGTTTGTTGAACTGCCGGAAGTCGGCGCTTCGGTAACTCAGGGTGATGACTGCGCGGTAGCTGAGTCAGTAAAGGCGGCTTCTGATATTTATGCGCCACTGTCGGGCGAAATTGTTGAAGTCAACGAAGCCTTAACGGATTCGCCAGAGCTGGTTAACAGCAGCCCGTACGAAGATGGCTGGATGTTTAAAATTAAAGTGTCTGACGAAGCTGAGCTGTCAGCCCTGTTAGACGCCGAAGGCTATAAAAACTCTATCGACGAGTAAGCCCGCTTCTAAAAGTCCGTTTAAGCCCCGTGCCCGTACAAATGAGTTACCAAGCCACGGGGCTTAACTTTAGTAACAACTAAACCTTATCAGGACATTCAAGGCATGACCAACTCCGCTGTGAAAACCCTGTCGCAACTTGCGAACCACGAAGAATTTATTCAGCGCCATATTGGCCCTGACGCTGCCGAAACCGCCGCTATGTTAAGCGAGCTGGGCGTTGACAGCATGGAAACGCTGATTGCACAAACCGTTCCGGCGGATATCCGCCTGCCTAAGCCATTGTCGACAGGCCAGGCCCGCTCTGAAGCCGATGCGCTGGCACACCTAAAGCAGGTGGCCGGCAAGAACAAGATGTTCAAATCTTACATTGGTATGGGCTATCACCCAACATTAACGCCAAATGTTATTTTGCGTAATGTGCTGGAAAACCCGGGTTGGTATACGGCCTATACACCTTATCAGCCAGAAATTGCCCAGGGCCGCTTAGAAGCCTTGTTAAACTTCCAAACGCTGACACTGGATTTAACCGGTATGGAGCTGGCCAGCGCCTCGTTGCTGGATGAAGCGACTGCTGCTGCCGAAGCCATGGCACTTGCCAAACGGGTAACCAAAAGCAAATCTAATCTGTATTTTATTGCCGACGATGTACACCCACAAACTATCGACGTGGTAAAAACCCGGGCCGAAATGTTTGGTTTTGACATCGTGGTGGGTAAGGCGGCAGAAGCCGACAGCCATGATGTGTTTGGTGCCTTAATTCAGTACCCAACCACTAACGGCGATATTCGTAACGACAGCGCCTTAATTGCTGCGCTGCAGGCGAAAAAAGCTATCGTTGCCGTGGCAACCGATCCGATGGCTCTGATGCTGTTAAAATCACCTGGTCAATTAGGTGCCGACGTGGTGCTGGGCTCGGCGCAGCGCTTTGGCGTACCTATGGCCTTTGGTGGCCCACACGCAGCGTTTTTTGCTACCCGCGATGCCTATAAGCGTTCTATGCCGGGCCGTATTATCGGGGTATCCAAAGATCGTCGTGGCAACAGCGCCCTGCGTATGGCAATGCAAACCCGCGAGCAGCATATCCGCCGCGAAAAAGCCAACTCTAACATCTGTACTGCCCAGGTATTACTGGCCAACATCGCCTCGTTCTACGCCGTATACCACGGTCCGCAAGGCCTGAAAAACATTGCTCAGCGTATACACCGCAGTGCTGATATTTTCGCAGCCGGTTTAACGGCTAAAGGCGTTAAGCTGCAAAATCAACACTGGTTTGATACGGTAAGCTTCAGTGTGGCTGACCGCGCTGCTGTCATCAGCCGTGCTTTAGCTGCCGGTGTAAACCTGCGCACCGATATGGCCGACTGCCTGGCGGTAAGCTTTAACGAAGCCAGCAACAGTGCGGATATCGCCCAGTTGTTTGATATAGTGCTGGGTACTGGACATGGTTTAAGCGTCGATGCACTGGACAGCGCTATTGTAGCCAACGGCAGTAAGTCTATTCCGGCTGATTTAGCCCGTACCGACAGCGTGCTGGGCCACCCGGTGTTTAACCAGTATCACAGTGAAACTGAGATGCTGCGTTATATCAAGAAGCTGGAAAACAAAGACTTAGCCTTAAACCACTCGATGATCTCGTTAGGTTCATGCACCATGAAGCTAAACGCGACCGCCGAGATGATCCCGATCACCTGGCCGGAATTTGCCAGCTTGCACCCGTTCGTACCGCGTGATCAGGCTGATGGTTACTACGAAATGATAACCGAGCTGGGCGACTGGCTGGTAAACATCACCGGCTATGACAATATCTCAATGCAGCCTAACTCGGGTGCACAGGGTGAATACGCCGGTTTAGTGGCCATCCGTAAGTATCACGAAAGCCGTGGCGATGCGCACCGTAATATCTGCTTAATTCCGGTATCGGCGCACGGGACTAACCCGGCAACAGCAGCAATGGCCAGCTTTGACGTGGTACTGGTAGAGTGCGACAAGCGCGGCAATATCGATATGAGCGATCTAAAAGCCAAAGCGGCTGAAGTAGGCGATCGCTTAGCTGCTATCATGGTTACCTATCCGTCTACCCACGGTGTATTTGAAGAAAGTATCCGTGAGCTGTGCGACATCGTACACAGCTATGGCGGCCAGGTGTACATGGACGGCGCCAACATGAACGCGCAGGTAGGGGTAACCTCACCTGGCTTTATCGGCTCAGACGTATCGCACTTAAACCTGCACAAAACGTTCTGTATTCCACACGGCGGTGGCGGCCCGGGTATGGGGCCTATTGGCGTGAAAAGCCATTTAGCGCCATTCCTGCCTAACCATGCCGTGGTTAAAATTGACGGCACCGGCGTAAGCAACGGTGCTGTATCGGCCGCGCCTTTTGGCAGCGCCGGCATTTTGCCAATCAGCTGGATGTATATTGCCATGATGGGCGCTGACGGCTTAAAACAGGCTACCGAATACGCCATTTTAAATGCTAACTACATGGCGAAAAAGCTCGACCCGTTATTCCCGGTATTGTACCGCGGCACTAACGGCCGGGTAGCGCACGAATGTATTATCGACATTCGTCCGTTAAAAGAAGCCAGCGGCATTACCGAGATGGACATTGCCAAGCGTTTAATGGACTTTGGTTACCACTCGCCAACAATGAGCTTCCCGGTAGCCGGCACCCTGATGATTGAGCCAACAGAATCAGAAAGCAAAGCCGAGCTGGATAAGTTTATTGAAGCGATGAGCACCATCCGTGCCGAAATTGCTAAGGTGCAATCTGGTGAGTGGACAGTGGACAACAACCCACTGGCGTTCGCACCACATACCATGCAAGACATTTTCGACCCGGCCTGGGATCGCGCCTACGAGCGCCAGTACGCCGCCTTCCCGGTAGCCTACGTGGCAGAGAACAAGTTCTGGCCAACCGTCAGCCGCATCGACGACGTTTACGGCGACCGTAACCTGATCTGCGCCTGCCCAAGCCCGGAAGCGTATCGCTAAGCGGTTAGTATTTATTGATCCCATGAAATAAGTCGTTTAATGGGATTAAATAAGTCGTTTAACGGAAATAAGTCGTTTAAAAGTTAAAGCCCACTTTTAGTGGGCTTTTTGTTGTCAGCCTTAAACCACCTCCTATGGAGGTGGTGATCGTTTAGTCGGGGCTATGCCCGTAGAGTACCCATTGTCAGCGTGTAATTAAGTTTGTGACTAAACGAAAATCCTAATAAAAGGGCCGAAAGGCCCTTTTATATTAGTAGCTTACATGCAGTGTATGTGTAAGGAATTGAACCGTACAGCAGTAATGGAAAGACTAAACCTTGATCTCCCCGCTTATTTCATGTTAACTAAATGAGCTTATTTGTGATTTAAATGTTTTTATCTGTGTGCTATCTTCCGGGAGCACAATCTAAAGGGAGTTCACAAATGAGCTGGATGCACACAGGTAAAGTTCAGGCTTTTAATCATAGCGGTTTAGATAAGAATCTGGCACAGGAACACGGTATCCGTTTACCGTCTCAGTATCTGAACAATAACTGGCAATTGACTCATCAGGCACTGTTAATGCTGGCCAGCCTTAATGATTACGATCAGCAACAGGTCATGAAAGAAATTGACTATGTTACCCGCTACCCCAGCTCTACCTATTCGACAAAGCACAGTCTGAATCCGTTTCGCCGAATTTATCGCACACGCTATCCATTTCGCAGTTATCACTATTTGCTTGAGTATAAAACTAATGGCGCTTGCCAGGTTGTCATTGACGACATCTACTTCGACAGGAACGTACTTGGTACTAAGAGAAATATCGCCAACGAACGCACCACACTATACAACGTTAGTCGTGAAAGCAGTGCCAACTATAACGGCCCGACACCCAGCGACGGTATTAAAACATTAGCTGGTGCCTGGATCGCAAGAGAAGCAGTGCCGCATATACAAACTGAGCATGCTGCCGTTAATGGCATGCAAAATGAACTTAATAAAGCTGCCTGGCTAATGGGTGTGCATGCGCAAGCCGCATACAGCGCAGATGGCATTACCGGTTACACGCTGTTTCATAACCCAAGTGACGGCTGGAAGTTAGACCTTGCCGAATGTGTGTTTGATAAACTCAGCAGAACCAAATCGCACAACGCCCAGCATCTGGCGGCGATACTGTCTCATGCGCAAAAAAGTGGAAAAGCGATAAAGTGGGTAGCGCACAGTCAGGGCGCTATCATATTTAATGCTGCGTTACTGCATTATCGGGCAAACTACGGCGGCAGATTAACGTCTCAGCAGTTGGCTTTGCATGGCAGTGGTGCAAATGTCGAGAAGCTATCGCAATTGGCCACTGGGCTGGGAATGAAAATAGTAGCGGTCAGGAATAACCCGTTTGATCTAGTGCCTAATCTGGCCGGCGGTAACGACTTATCGACCAGCAGCTTATGCCGTAGTATTAAGTTTTGCGGTTTGGTGTTTGGTAGAGACTCCGAGCCCGGCGTCAGCCCACATACATTACCGTACCTGGGTATTGAAACTTACAAAGAGCAATTACGGATGTTTGGTAACCATAAAAAGGCAGCACAGGTGCAGCGTTACATCAACAAACATGTTGGCAACAGCTGATGCAGTTGCTCAAAAACTGGTGGCAGGGCTTTGCCGGAGGCCCGGATTTTAGCAAGCTGCATAAACTCACATTCGCTCTGGAAGAATACCGGCTGGAGTTGATGCTGCCTTACTCAAATATTGCCTCGCAAGAACAACCCAAGCAGATTAACTTTCCGTTCCGGGCGCAAGGTTGGTTTGAAGCAAATGCTCAGCAAGACTGGCATCATTACGGCGTTCATATTCATACCGAAGGCTGGTGCTATCTGGCACCCGTTGTGCGGTTCGACGGCGGCGAGTATGGCGTGCTTTGGTTGCAGCTGAAAATCAAAAAAGTACCTGATACCGTTAATGCATTAAACAGAGACGAGTTGGCGCAGCATGTAACAGATGAATACGATGCACACTACAATTCAGAGGTGATTGGCCCGGAGGGCAACAGCCAGGGTTTGGGTTGGAATACGCAACAAAGAAAGAAACTGGAGGAAGAAGCGGAAGAAGCCGCGTCACGCGGGGCTACTGGCAGAAAAGACAGGCTGGAAGAGCACGCCCGTTTGCAAATTCAGAGTTTCGGCTTTCCACCGCTAAAGCCGGCACAAGTTGTCTCAATGCATGGGTTTGACTGGGTGTTTTATCAGGAGCAGAGGGGAGAGAGCGCTACCCGCACAGATCACTACTGCCTGCCGCTGGATAAACGTTACTACCTGGCATTGAGTTTTAAACATCAGGTAGATGTTTCTAGCGAAAAGTCCTGGCAGCAGCATGCCGACAAAGCCCAGCTTAATATCGTGAAAAGTCTGCGGCTGCATGTCGGACCTGATGTGGACTATGTTTCAATTCAAAACGTGCAAGGGTGAAGCGCTCTTTGGTTTTTAAAAGTAGTATCCAACCATGCTCTTTATTTGACACAAAATATGAAATCTGGCATCCGTATGCTTAGCGTACACATCAGAAATATCCTCACTGTTCAGAGCTGTTGCTAGCCGCTAATCTGGCTACACTGAAACAGAGCCTAAGGAGAAAAGCTATGGATCAAGATGTTATCCTGCTTGAGCAGCAGTGCCTGGAAGCACTGCGTCACAACTACCCACAATTACAACAACTCAGCGGCAGCATTATGTTTTTGGCTGAAGCGGATTCGCCTATGCTAACTGCGACCGCATGGCACTTAGCCAAAGCTGATAACGTGATGCTGAAAAAGCTGGGTGCAAAAAGCGCTATTTTAGAATTGCTGGATACCTTGGTTGAACAGCGCAAACTACGCCGAATCCGGCCAAACCGGGAAGGGCGGTTGCTAATCGAAGCTGGTCAGTTATGCGTTGAATGGTTAAGCGATGGCAGTATTCCGTTGTCAGCTTACAAGAATGCGAGTTAACGGCATCTCAAAACGCATGCCGTTTAACTTCATCCAAATTTGCCACCATAATTTGCTGCGCCTCTGCGCGCGCTTCTATTTTGGCTAAATCCAGGTTTAGCGCCTGCACGGCATAAGGCACCAACGCCGAGCGTACCGAGATAACACGTTTGCCATCAGCCATATTGTAATCTTCGGCAATAATAGCTTTTTGATAATCGCTTAATCGCGAGTCCGGCACCAGCACGATATCGATTTTGGTATTCCAGCGTTCATCCTGCTCTTTTGTCATCTCGGCATCGCCTTCGATGCCATTTATGCCGCGAAACCGGCTTAAGACAAAATCGCGATATTCACGGTTCTTTTCGCAGTAGGCACGCACGTGCCAACGAAGTGGGGTACATACTAGAGTGTGCGGGGCGATGATCCTGCTCTCTTCATCTGGTGAGGTTAGTGATACATAACCCATATCTATCTTTTTGCCATCACGGGCCGCTTGTACCAGCGCACGCAGAATATCCGGGTTCACCTGGCGCAGTGGCGGCGTTAGCATTTCAGTATGGGCAAAGCCTAAATCCAGCTGGCTGAAAGTGTGGGCAAAGTCTTTAATACTGGCCAGGGCATGCAGGTATTCATCAGCCAGGCCACTGGTGACTTTGGGTGTAAAAACCGCAGAGGGCTTATAGCCTTTAAGTTTGCTGTCATACACCAAGTTATCGGGTGCTATGTCACGTAAATAGCCATTAATATCTTTCGACGCTTGCTGGCGAGCAATGCCAAAGCTGTTGCAAAGATGATTCGTGGTTAAGCGGCCTTCCCAAAGGGCGACAATTTCAATTAGCCGGTAGCGCATTAACAGCTCCCAGCGTATTGGCCAGCCTTCTTTTACTTCTGTTCCAACGCCATCCCTGTTTTTCATGTCTATGTTTCCCATTTATCTGTATCCAAAGCGTTCGTATGTGTAGCTTTGCGTATCACGTTGCTATCGACAAACTTAAAGCAAAGGCATCAGCAGGGAAACAACAATATCAATGCTTAACGAAAACATGCTTGAAAAATGTACACTGAATGCTTGCACAGTATGGCGTGAATTTAGAAACTGTCTAAGATATTCAACAAGGGATGACATGTCGCTGCTTAAGACATCACAACAACAGGTGAGAGTGTCGCAGATGCAACGAAAGGGAATTCTCGAACAAGGGAAGAAAAAATGAGTTCAAGCGCTACCCAACAACAAGGAATGATTTATGGACGCAACCGCTCAACAACGTACACAAAAATACGTCTCTACGCGAAAGCAGCATCCTGCTTGGGTGCTTTTGGCTTCGCGTCGTTCACCTTTGGTGTTGGGTTGTTTGAGTGTTTTATTTGACCTGGCTGAAGACGGTATTGCTGAGGAAGATGCGCTGCAAGCACTCACAGAGATGCTGGCGGAGTACGCGGCTTATGACGAGTACGATATTGATAGTGAAAATCCACGACTATTGGCAGGACGAGAGCTCAGAGAATGGATTAAGCGCGGGCTAGTTATTGAGCGGGGGCAGAGGCTGTATGCGACGGATGCTTTGTCGGCAGCGATTCGGTTCATCGAATCTTTGGATAATCGCATTATGACCTCTACAGCTTCTCGTTTGTCAGTGGTGCAGCGAGAAATTGAAAATCTCGAAGTCGGTTTAAACCCAAATCCCGCCAGTCGTATTGCATCTCTGCATGGTCGTATCAAAGCATTGCAACGGGAGTTGGCTGAAGCTGAGGCTGGAGATATTCCGGTACTTTCTGAGTCAGAAGCGATAGAAAGGATCCGTGAAATATATAGTTTGGCAACGGGCTTACGAGCTGATTTTCGGCGGGTGGAGGATTCCTGGCGCGAAGCTGACCGGATGTTACGTCAGTCAATAATGACAGAGCAGTTGAATCGGGGGCAGGTGGTGGATCAGTTGCTGGATGGTCAGGCTGCATTATTAAACACACCGGAGGGCCGTGTGTTTGAAAGCTTTCAGGAGCAACTAAGGCAAAGTATCGAGCTGGACGTGATGGTTGAGCGTTTACGTACGATTTTGTCTCACCCTGCTGCAGATAAAGCACTGCAACGGGCGCAGGTGCAGGATCTTAAAGGGTTGCCGCGGCGGCTTGTTAAGGAAAGCCAGGCGGTTCTGCAGGCGAGAGCGCGCAGTGAGCGGGATGTGAAAGGCTTCCTGAAAACTGGTTTGGCAGCTGAGCATCATCGAGTTGGGCAGTTACTCAATGAAATTCTCCAAGTTGCTCTGGAGCTGGACTGGCAACGTCAAGCCATACGCCGCAGTGTTTCTCCGCTCCCACCTGTTGGTGTTGCGCTTGGCACATTGCCAGTGGCTGAGCGTTTGCGCTTTAAGGCTCTGGATAATTTGGGTAAGGATGAATTGGATTTAACTACGCAAGAGGCTGATTTAAAGGCACTTGATGAAGAATTCTGGCTCGCTTTGGATGGACTGGATAGAGAAGCAACTCTGCGACAAACTTTACAGTTGCTCACAGAGCAGGGGCGGCCTTTGACCCTGCTGGAACTGGCGACGTATTTGCCGCCGGTGCATGATTTAGAAACCTTTGCGCTTTGGTTAGAGATGGCACGCGAAGCAGGCATTGTGATCGACGCGCAACACCATCAACAGGTTGAACTGACCGACGAAGAACAAAACCGCTGGCTATTCAATCTGCCCTATCTCGCGATGAGTGCACAAGATCTGCAAGATATTGACTGGGAGTTTTCATGATGGACAGTATTTTTGACCGTCTTACCCAAAAAGACCCTGGCCAGGATGTTAATGAAGAAAAGTTTGGGACCGAAACCTTCGAAGATGAAGCTGTAACGACACAATCTGAACAATCAGACGTCGACCGTACTGAACTGCGAGTGCGCGAAGCGGTTCAGGAACTGCTGCGTTTTGGTTTGTTGGAGGAAAGTCTAAAACCCAACCTTTATCGCAATGCCGTCAGATCCTTTAACGTATTGAATAATGTGCTGGAACCTCTGGACTTGCTGGCGGAACTGGATGATGTAAGAGGATTGGTATATCTCAAGGTGATGAAAAGTGACGTTATAAATGAAACAGAAGATGAGTGGTCACATACTTTGGTGCGCAAGCAGCGACTAAATCTCGAACAATCGTTACTGATAGCGCTCTTGCGTCAATATTTCGTAGCTAGTGAACAGGAAGCCGGGAGTGGGTCATCTAGGGCTGTAGTTGCTGTGGACGAGCTTATACCGCAGATGCAAGTTTATCTGGGTGAGTTAGGTAGTGAAGCAAGAGAACGGACCCGAATGCTCAATTTGTTGGATCAGTTGAAAGACCATGGTTTGGTAACGGCGCCTGACAAAAATGATCGGGTCACGATTCGCCCGATTATTTCGCATCTTGCCAATCCTGAGAACTTGCAGGTTCTGCTTCATAGCCTAAAAGTACGTGCTCAGAGCCAAGGTGAGCCAATGTCCGACGGGAGTGACGTATGACGCAGGCCGCAATTTGGCATCACGACGCCACTTATACACTTCGTGAGATAGAGCTTTTTAACTGGGGTGGCTTCGGCGGTCATCACCGGGCGCCGATTGATATCTATGGTACAGCAGTAGTGGGGCCCACGGGCAGTGGTAAAACTACCTTGGTGGATGCATTTATGACGTTGATTTGTAGCTCACCTAAATACAATCTGGCTTCAACCGGAGGTCATGAAAGTGATCGTGATCTGGTTTCCTATGTTAGAGGGGTGTCTGGGCCAGGAGATGGTAGTGATCAACACACCCATATCGCTCGAACAGGCAAAACTGTGACGGGGATTGCAATCACACTGGATAATGGCGAAAACGTTGTACGTTTAGGTGCTTTGTTCTGGTTCGATGATACCAGTTCCAGCCCGAGTGATTTAAAGCGCCTCTGGTTTTTTGCCACCGCGGAAAGCCAGACGTTAGAGCTGTGGCTTAGCTCACAGCATGAAGGTGGAATGACTGCGCTGCGCCAGATTGAAAAAAACGCTACAGGTATTTGGACTTATCCATCAAAAAAAGATTATCTGGCCCGAGTACGTGACTATTTTGAAGTGCGTGAAAACGCCTTCACCCTGCTGAATCGCGCTGCAGGCTTAAAACAGCTGAACAGCATTGATGAAATTTTTCGTGAACTGGTGTTGGATGACACTTCGGCCTTTGAACGCGCGAAAGAGGTTGCAGATAGCTTTGATGATCTCAGTGCGATTCATGACGAGTTAGAGATTGCTCGTCGTCAGCAGCGTTCTTTAGAGCCGGTTAAATCCGCTTGGGGGAAATATACAGTGCACCAACAGGTGCTTGATGAGAAAAACGAACTGAAGCATATCTTGCCGATTTGGTTTGGGGAACAGGCCTTTAAGCTGTGGAAAGCTCGCAGCGAGCATTTGCATACAGAGTTTGAACAAACTGAACGAAGCAAATCCGCAGTTGAAAGTCGGCAACAAACTCAAGCTATATTGCGTGATAGTTTGAAAGAAGCTTATTTGAAATTAGGCGGGGCGGATATTCAGGTGCTGGAAGATCTGATTCTGGAAAAACGTAATAACCTCAGGAGTAAGGAAACCAGTGCTCATCAATACGCTTTGCTGGCTAAACAGCTAAATATACCAATCCCAGCGGACGAACAAAGTTTTGCTGCAAACCAAGCAACAGTTGATCAACTTTTGAAAGCACTTACACCAAAACTCCACCAAGCCAAAGAGTTGAGTTTTGAGCATGGGGTGGCTCTGAAACAGGCTGCTGATAACTTGATTGTACTTGAAAGAGATTATCAAGAAATACAACAGCGTCCTGATTCAAATATTCCTGCCAGTTTTCACTTTTTCCGCACCGCGCTGGCGCAAGCCATGTTACTGAATGTGGATCAGTTGCCGTTTGTTGCTGAGTTGGTGCAGGTAAAAGAAACTGAGCAGGATTGGCGTGGGGCAATTGAGCGTGCGATAGGTGCCAATAGGTTGCGCCTTTTGGTTCCACCAGAGGCGGCTGAGGCGGCCTTGTATTGGGTAAATCAGCGCGATAATCAGTTGCATGTGCGGCTGTTGGAAGTCAAAGAACCGAATACCCAACCACACTTTTTTGAAGATGGTTTTGCTCGCAAACTTGAATATAAACCGCACCCCTATCGCGAGGCGGTCAAATCAGTTATTGCAGATATAGACAGACACTGTGTCGACTCTCCAGAAGCCTTACGCCATATCCAGCATGCAATGACGCGTGAAGGTACCATGTCGTCAAAGTCACGGTTTTATGACAAGCAAGATCAAAAGCGTCTGCAAGATGACTGGCAAACAGGTTTTGATAACCGCGATCGACTGGCTGCACTTTTATTACAGCTGGAAGAGGGTAAGTTGCAGCAAAAGTCACTGGCTGCACAGTTGGAAAAAGCCCGCGCAGATGAACAAAATATTTCTAATAAACAAATTGTTATGGAGGAGTTGAAGAGGGCAACCTTTGAGCAGGTAAATGTTGAAGAAGCAGCTCTGCAGTTAAAAATCCAGTTAGACAAGCTTTCACAAATCACCGCACCGGAGTCAGATGTAACAGCTGCGAAAAACCGGTGGGAACATGCTGAGGCTGATTTGAAAGAGCTGGCGGCTGAGCATAACAACCTGACTGTGGCTTATGTTAACGCCACCCGAGATCTGGAATTGGCGACAGCTCAAAAAAGCAAAGCATATGCACGTGCTGAACCAGGATTAACAGACTCACAACGCCAATTGGCAACTAATGCGCTGATGACCGTCAGTATGGAAAAGTTAGCTGAGGTTGATGAAATTGAGCGTCAGACATCGGCTGATCTCCAAAAGGAACTGGAGTCACTACTGTCAAAGAAGAATGAGTTATCAAACGGTTTGGTAAGACTGATGGCGGCTGCTAAAAAAGAAGACCATGGCGCCTTGGCAGAAGTAGGGACTGAGCTGGAGGATGTGCCGGCGTATCTGGAACGACTAAGACTTTTGACAGAGGAAGCTCTTCCGGAAAAACGTTTACGCTTTAAAGCTTATCTAAACCGTTCCTCCGATGAAGGCGTGACGCAGCTGTTGGCCACCATCGATAACGAAGTGGGCCTGATTGAGGAGCGGCTTGAGGATGTGAATAATACTCTGCGCCGAACAGATTTTCAGGCTGGGCGTTATTTACAGTTAGTTGCGTCTAAAGTAGTGCATGAAAGTCTGCGTAGTTTGCATAAAGCGCAACAGCGTTTGGCGTCAGCTCGCTTCGTCGACGATGAGGGAGAGAGCCAATATAAAGCGTTACAGAACATTATCGAACAGTTACGCAATGCCTGCGAGCGTCAACGAACTCTGGCGGCTAAAGCGTTACTTGATCCTCGATTTCGTCTTGAATTCAAAATTTCCGTACTGGATAGACAAACCGGTCAACTCATTGAAACGCGTAGAGGTTCACAAGGTGGCAGTGGTGGTGAAAAAGAGATAATTGCTTCCTATGTACTTACCGCTTCGCTCAGCTATGCGCTCTGTCCTGACGGCAGCAGTCGACCGTTATTTGGTACCATCGTTTTGGATGAAGCTTTTTCTCGCAGCTCACCCGCGGTTGCCGGGCGTATAATTGCCGCGCTAAAAGAATTTGGTTTACATGCACTTTTTATTACACCAAATAAGGAGATGCGTTTGTTGCGCAACCACACTCGTTCCGCGATTGTAGTGCATCGCCGAGAACTGGCTTCTACGATGGCTGCGCTGAGTTGGCAAGAATTGGATCAAATCAAACCCAAGCGAAAAAGTGACCACGATGAAATCACCGACTGAGATTGCATCCAAACTGGCGAGAGATTGGCAGAGGGCTGCGCTACGTGTTGAACGCTTACTTTCAGCAGAAGCTTGGCCCTTGAAACTAGCAATTGGCAAGCCGACTGCAGAAGCATTCTCAAACCAGCCGGCCAAGGTGCGCCAACATCTGGAAAGTTGGAGGGCGGTGAAAGCGGGGCAAGTAGAATGGCAGGCGGTTAGATATCGAGCCGGGGAGCAAGCAGTATCTATACCGCTTTATTGGCAGATTAATAAGCCATCAGATTGGATAGAAGCAGCGGAAGACTTTCAAGTTACTAAAGAGTTCCAGTCACTTTCTTATCTGCTAGAACATATTCCATCATACTACCGCGCATTATTTATTCGAGAGCGCTCACTGTGGCGAATTAAAGACGTAGATGAAGTCATAGCTGCCGCCCAACTCGCAGACTCTCTGTCTCCCGGTTGTGCTCAAGGAAAACCGCTGCGACTGTTAGCGGGGAAAGGCGTAGATACCAAGTTTTTTGAACGCAACCGAATACTGTTAACCAAATTGCTGGATCAGCGCTTTCCTACTGTAGCTAGCGAGCAGGGGCTGGAGACCTTTCTGGATGCATTGAATGAAAAAGACCATTGGCTATTAGTCATAGCGCTGGACCCACGGCTATTGCCGTTTAAACGTATACGTTTGACGACGTCAGAGTTGGCAGAAACTTCATTACCGGGTTCACGATTGTTGCTCATTGAAAATGAACATTGCGCACACCAGCTACCGTCATTACCCGATACGCTTGCCATACTTGGTGCGGGGCTAGATCTTCAATGGTTGCAGTCGCCCTGTTTCGATGGCAAGCAAGTTGGCTATTGGGGAGACATCGATACTTGGGGCCTGCTGATGCTCGCGCGCGCCAGGCTGTATAGGCCTGACTTAGAGCCAATACTGATGAGCGAAGCAGTTTTTCATAAACATCAGCGCGGCAATGCGGTGGTTGAGGCAGTGCCTGCGAGTGCGAGCACTCCTGAAGGATTATCCGAAACTGAAGGGATGCTGTATCAATGGTTGTTAACACAACAGAAAGGTCGTTTAGAGCAAGAGTACTTGCCGGAAACAGAGGTACATAATGCATTGAGAGCCTGGCTTGAGCTTACGACATCGTTCTGCGATTAATAAGTTGTGCAGTATGCAGCTGAGTTGCTGTTAATCACTGTTGGCAGAAATAAACTCATACGCTTTGAAAATCAAATTGATGATAAATGCTTTCAGAGTTCGTGTGATGAATACTGAACCTTGGGTCACAGCAG
Source organism: Rheinheimera muenzenbergensis (assembly GCF_036984005.1). NCBI lineage: Bacteria > Pseudomonadati > Pseudomonadota > Gammaproteobacteria > Chromatiales > Chromatiaceae > Rheinheimera > Rheinheimera muenzenbergensis. Next base: position 222,605 of record NZ_JALAAR010000001.1, on the reverse strand, counting down.
AGCAGGTTGCTGTGCAGTGGGCCGGCACGCCCAGTTGTTTTAGAAGGGGGCGGTGCCGGTCTTTCACAGAGAATTGTTTTAAATCGCCAATCTTTTAGCGACTGCTTCTATCGGCAGGTTTCATGACCAACTAGAACAGTTATTTCCTGCGTTAGCATCAACTGTCGATAGATTGTTAGTTAAAAGAAGGCGCAACCAGACAAAACTCTATGCAGCGGAACCTGCCATCACTGTTGCAGGCCAGTTTCAGTTAAAAGCTGAATATTTAATCAACCTTCTCAAACAAATCTTCCACTTTGCAACCAAACAAGTCGCACAGCTTATCTATTGCGTCAAAATCGACTCTAACAGCAGATTCCTTATAAAGGAGAGTGACCGTATTACGGTGCAGGCCAGTCTCTCTGGCGACATCAACGATTTTCATTTTCCGTTCGCCCATTAGTCTGGCCAGGTGACATTTAATCAACTTTGCTACTCCTGATAAAAAAAATTCATTTTAAATGACAAAAAGCACTTGCAAATGTTATTTTGCGATGCTAAATTTCATTTAGGATGACATTTTAAGCTTTCAAATGTGATTCTGTGACTTAGGGTAACTCACCGTAGGCGGGAATTCTATGAAAAAATCTTTGAACGTAATACCTGCGCCACATTGGACTTTAAAAGCTCACACCCCGGATAACATTTGTCTGCAAGGCTCATTTCCTGAATTGGACAACATTCCTTCTGCTGTTCGTGCCGAGATTTTGCGGAAGCGGTTTTTAGGTCAAACCCGGAGTATGGCGCTGAATTTGATTACGAGCTTACGAATTGAGCCCTTAGGTGTTTTGTTGGTACCGGTATGTGGTGTTGGTTCTGAATCAGACAATACCGAAGCCGTGCTGTATTGGGTTCGTCGTTACGCTTGCTGCGCAAGTTGTATTCGCACTATCCGTTTACACGAACTGCAAAGAGATTTGTTGCGGTTTCTTATTGAGAAAACCGGCCAGGAGTACATCGAATGATTAGCAACGCATTTCCGTCACAACGCCTGACGCAATATTTCATTGAGCATGATGGCTCCATTGGCCTGCCATATTTATATGGTGTGCTTGAGATTACAGAGAAACGTTCCTGTCTGGTGAAAGTTGGTCCAGTTTTGCAATTAGACAGGTTATCTGCTCGTGCATTGACTCCTTACGGAGTGTATGAGTTAGGTGCTTTGATCACTGCTCCTGCTGATAAATTTATGTGTCAACGTATCTTTTTTTCAAAAAATAAAAATATTTTTCAGGAACCTTGTGTCAGTGCACCACTGTCGATGATGGTGCATTAAGGGCAAATTCGTTAATAAAGCCAGGTGTCAAGAAAACAATTTTGTTGTGGCTTTTAGGTTTAAGCTTTTGTTTATAAACATTTTTGTTGTTTGACTGTGAGCGGTTCGAGTGTTAGATATTTAATTCGTTATGAATTTCGGAGGTTATATGCAGTTATTGAAATGTTCTACATTGAAAAAATATAACCAATGGGTTCTCGACATTCACTCAGGAACGTATCGCCCTTTTCTCACCGTGCGTGCAGTTAATAAATTTGGGCGGCGTCACTGGATCTGGTGCGACAAACAACAGCGAGAGGTACATCTCCTGTCAGACGCGGAGCGGCGAGCTTATGAAATAATGATTAGTCGGCCAACGACGGTAGAAGTAAAAGAGCAGTATGCCCTCGATTTTAGCGAAACACTCTCAATCGCGAATGAACTCGGCTATGTTCATCCGCGGAACTACAAAACTAAACAAATAATCGTGATGACTACAGACTTTATTACAGTCTCTCAGTCGCTGGTTAACCAGAAGCTGTTATTAAAGGCAAAGGCGTATACGTTCAAATACAGCTCAGATCTTTATACGGATAAAAGCTGTTCCGCATTCTTACCTTCTGCCACCCGTACTATACAAAAGCTGGAAATCGAGCAGGAGTACTGGAACCGCCGAGGTATCGAATACCGGGTCATTACAGAATTGCATGCGACTAAAGAGCGGGCTTGGAACATTCAGTTTTGCAAGAATAGCTTTAAAGGTGTTGCTGACAAGAGTCTAGCCATGGAATTTCCCTCCGTGTTCTATGACATCTGGGAAAAAAATCGTTACGCACATTTGTCGGATTTATTCATTCAGAGTGCAACGATATTGGCTATTGGTCAGGATGATGCTGAGCAATTGTTCTGCTTTTGTGTATTGCACGACCTGGTTAAGTTGGTTCATTCCAGCAAGTTGCAGAAATATCGTCCGATTGAGCTGGAGTGACATTTTATGCCTCATGTTGGGAGTAGTTATTTCAGCGATACAGAGTCTTTCCGGGTCTGTGCAATAAGTAAATGCGGGCGCTTTTACGCACTATCTAACATGGGTCGTATTAAAAAGGGCGACTTTAAAAAACCGGTCATATTTACGTCAGAACAACTGATCGAACATTGCCGTGCTTATAGTTTGACGGCAGGAGAGTATGCACTACCACCTGAGCTAAGTTTTTCCGACAAGGTTTTGACGGCAAGGGGCCGGGCAGAGTGGATAATGAGACGTGACGAAAAGTGGGCTTTACTGCGACCATTAACATCTGCTGATTTAATTGAACAGTATTTATTCGGCGATGGAATAAACTGTGAAATCTTGGCAGAAGTTGACAGCGGGGGCTGGGCGAACAAATCAGCATATTATCGTGAGTTGAACCGATACATTGCACTGGGAATGACGAAGAATGCTTTGCTTCCAGTTGGGTTGAAACACATTGGAACTAACAGTCAATTTGCTCAACGAACAAAACGCGGACGCAAGCCGCGTTTCACGGAAAAGCAAACCAGAGGAATATGTGAAGCTGACAAAAAAAACATCCTCGCCGTAATTAACGTCTTCAAATCGGCTAAACGGAAGTTTTCAATTCATAATGCATACGAGCTTTTCGATGCGAAATACCAACGCACAGAAATGTTACGAGATCTCGGCGATGGCACGCAACATAGTATCCTTGTACCGTATGCTAAAAGCGACTGTATCAGTTACGACCAGTTCTACTATCATTTCAGGAGGTTAATTAACCCTGAAACGTTAGCGAAGGTACAGCATGGTCATCTCAAATATGCAAAAGATATTGCCCCACGTACAGGCTCTGCACGTGATGGCGTTTTAGGGGCAACGCATCGATACGAAGTCGATGCGACAATTTTAGATATATACGTCGCTTATCCTTATGAAGCGGGATTGAGCGTGGGGCGTCCTGTGTTGTATCTGGTTATTGATGTTCAGTCATCAATGATTGTTGGCATGTATCTGGGGTTCTCTGGTCCAGACTGGGCCGGAGTTGTTCAAGCGCTCGCAAACGCCTGTCTTGATAAAGTTGAATTTGCTCGTCGTTACGGCGTGAATATAGCGAATGATGATTGGCCCGCTCATCATATCCCCAATGAAATCACTATTGATAATGGTCGGGAATACAAGGACTGTTTGATTTCCAGTGCTCTTAAAAGCCTTTTAGGTATCAAGGCTGTGAATCTTGCGGCAGCTTACCGAGGTGATTGTAAGGGCACGGTAGAACGCAAGTTTGGTATTGTTAATGACAACCTTATTCATCACTTACCGGGGGCGATTTTTAAGCAGCAAGAACGGACTGAAAGCCACCCTTCAAATGATGCTACTTATACTTACCAACAGGTAGTAGGGATACTGATACACGAAATCATTTATCAAAACAAATCCGCAGATCGCTTAAAAAGATTGGGTTTCAAGGCTGCTATAGATGGCTGTGAGACAAATCCTGAAGCGATTTATTTACACAGCGTGCAAAATGATATGGCTGGGGGGCGGCCAACTACAGCTGAAGACCAAGCGAGAGTATTTTGGGCGTTTCTACCAGAAGAAGAGGCCACAGTGACTGATCACGGGATTAACTTTGGCGGATTAGAATACATCTCCGATCATCCTATTCTTATTAGTATGTTCAAATCCGCAGCGAAGAAGCGCGTAAAAATTCCGATTAAGCGGTTAAAAGATTATGTTAATCATATATGGCACTGTTCTGACGACGGTGAGTTTATCAGATTAGAGCTGAAGATGATTAATAATGATAGCCGCTATGTCTGTCAGCCGTGGGAAATCGCCGAACATCGGCTATTTGAAGAGAAATCTATCACCCATGACGCAAAAGATAAAGAACGCTATCTTCGTGCTGAACGCGATACCAAAATCGATGCATTGATTAGTAACGCTGCTGACAAATCAACTTTTTCTACTGCTAAAGCGTCGACCAGAAAGTCGATGCTGCCCGGAATTAAGCTGCGTAAAGAAGAGCAACAAAAGCAATTGCGGGAGGCTGAGGGGGCCGTTTTGACTAGGGCCCTAATGCAACCTGGTGATTCTCAACAAGAACGAATTGCAGATGGTGATCTGTACGACATCGATAGTGAATTATTTTGATTCGGAGTATGACATGGATGCGACATATAAACTCTTAACTCTGCCTAATTTACAAGGCAACCCATTGGTGGAAGCATTACATTTTTTGTGTGACCCAGAGTTCCAGGAACAAGTGGTGTCAGGCAAGTATCAGTGGTGTCCTCCAAATTACTGGAAACTCAGTAAAATTTATCGAGTTACTGTGCTGGAAGCGTTAAACCAGATCCATGTACCAGCGCCCCAGATGGAAATACTATATGAGAAAATCGTCAGCCATTTACTCAATTCGTATAGCTTGCGCAATCCGCTTCGCGCAAATTCAAACCGGATAAAATATAAATTGGCTGTTGCGCTCAATGAAAAAATAGCTGCGGTTCCTGCAGCAATGACTACAGCACCAACCATGTTGGTGCATGGGGTGTCTGGAGCTGGGAAATCAACAACTATCCTTTCAATTTTAAACGCTATACCGCAAGTCATATGTCATCAGGAGTACGAAGGTAAGCCATACCAACAGTCGCAGCTGTTATGGATCAGTATGGACTTGCCTGCGACCCCAAGTATCAAGGCATTGGCGTTAAATTTCTTTCGTGCGGTAGATAAAGCTTTGGGAACGGATGAATACTACACTGTATGGTCAAAACGCAACAGGGACAGTGTTGATCAACACATTACTGGAATGCAATTGGTCGCACAAACACATGAGCTAGGTTTGGTGCATATCGATGAGATGCAGTTCATGAAGGGGTACGCTAAAAGTAAGGATACACCGTCGATGACAGTGCTGGAGGCTATCTTTAACAAGCTTGGGATCCCTATGTTACTCAGCACCACTACAGCCGGCCTAGAAATTTTTCGTGCAGACTACTCTGCAAATGGCAGTGCAGACTTTACCATCGCCAGGCGTATGTTGAATGACCGTGCAATCCAGTTTAAACCGCTTACCAAGGATTCGCCTCAATATAAGCGCTTTATTGAGGCGCTATTCCCACGAGATATTCTGCTTAACTGCACAGCGTTATCAGAAGAATTTATCGACCGGTTTTATCTGTTGAGTTGTGGATTGCCGGCCATAATGCTGCGTCTGGCCAAGCAGCACCATGAAATTCTGATGCAGCGGGCAGAGAAAAAGGGCGCTGATTCAATGTCTACTGATGATGTGAAGCTGCTTCTGTCGGTTTATAAGAATCAGTTTTCATTGATAGACCCAGCGTTAAGTTGTCTGAGGCGTGGAATTGCGGACGAATATGAAAAGCAAATTCCACAAGACTGGAAGTCTACTAACCAGAAAGAGAAAATGAAGCGGAGAGATTTGGATGCGAAGGCGGTTACTCCTGTAACCAACGCCATGTTTCCACCATCAGAGAACGATGACTCAGTGGTAAAACAGCCATCCAAACTGACATTAGGCACTGTTTAATATGAACTTGCCATTTAAACCACAGCTATTGCCGGACGAACATATGTTGTCTGGTGTAGCGAGAATGCTACTGTTGGTGGGCTATAAGAATTTACAAGACGCTCAAATGAAACTGTTTAGCCGGAGCGTGCCGCTGAGCAACTCGGTTCTGGTGCATTCTGCAATGGAGTTTTATTTGAAAGACGCGACAACTAAACCTGACAGGCAAAAGTTGATACTACGACATTCGCTGTTGGGCTACTACAGCCATGGTTTGCCTTACAAGGTTGTAAAGGCTGCATTAAACAACGAAATGAGGGATGCAACAACGCCACGAATTCCGCAATTAACAAAGTTAAAGTTTGCAGGTGTTTGGCGATACTGCCCAGTGTGTGCAGAGAGTGATTTGCTGCAATATGGCATGCCATACTGGCGGACGAGTCATCAGATACCGTCATCAATAACCTGTAATCATCACCCTGAAATTTTTTTGGTCAGCGGCTGCGAAAACTGTGGTTCAAGTATTACTGATTTAATTGAGCAGCCGCTTCCGGTTGTTGGATCGTGCGCTAAGTGCAGCGCTACTCTTGAAGCCAAGATCTTCAATCATAATGAGGTAACAAAATGGGTCCAGACACAGGGTCTAAAATTATTGTATGAAGCCGATGATTTGATCCGGCTTCGATTTGGCCATCCTATGAAATACGGCGTTTCCTTAATGGCCAGCGTTAAAGGCATTTCTGGTTGGGAGCGTATTGATGAGGCAGAAAATAGCTTTGATGCATGGCTGCGTATAAATGATTTAGGCATTTACTTTACACCGGATGTCATGGAGAGCAACGATAGAGTTAAACGACTCTATAGCGCAATTCGTTACGCTGAAACTGTTCCTCCGGTCTGTCACTTGCTGGCGTATCAGTTTCTGGGATTAAGCGATTTTAATCAGTTGGTGTTGCAAGATGATCACATTCCATCTGTCGTTACAGTCTAACGAAACCTTGTACAGTGGGTTGAGCCGCATAGCCATTAACATGGGCTACCCAACCGCAGGTATGGCACTTAAAGAGCTTTTAGGTTCTCAGCACAAGCAATTACCCTCTGCGTTTGTTTCAGTCATTCCCCAGTTATCGGAACTAACCGGAATTGATCGACACACTTTGATAGATCGTCACACGGTGTTACCGTTATTCCGCTCCTTTGTCTCTGAGGATGTTTATCAGATGGCCCAGGCAGAATTGGTTAATGGACGCACGACATTACTCGATAAATTATTGTCGACTTCAGCTAATAGAATGAAATTATCTGGCCAAATGCGCTATTGCCCTCAGTGTTATACAGAACAGCAAGATACTCATGGCTACCCGTACTGGTGTATTGAGCATCAGTTATCTGGCGTATACATTTGTCAGAAGCATCAACAACCACTCTTTGCCGTTAACGTCGACCGAAAAAGGCTGGTATTACCGGGCAATGGCGAGCCTAACCCAGCCGGGTACTCTGAAGTATTAATGAATCTTGCTGAATTCACAGAGGATGCTTGGCGTATGCCGCTTAGCAATTATTCTGGTCAGCGGCTTCGTCAGTGTGTCAGGATGAAACTAAACAAGGAAGGGTTTGTAACTGATTGTGGGCGAATTCGACAACAAAAATGGCAAAGCGATTTTTTAAATAACTGGCTACCAGCGGAGGCTATAACAGAGATCGCCGCATTGCTGCATGACAATACTAATCTTTATTTGAAAGCGTTTTTCCATCGTGAAAACAATACTTTGTCACCACTAAAACATCTGTTGGTTTTAGCAGGGCTGTTTGATAGCTGGAAAAATTTCAAGGTGTTTTACCAGCAATTTGATAACCATCAAACCAAAATGCCGAAACAAGTTCTGACGTGTAACTCAACAGCGAAATCAATACGTTATCTGCCTAACGAACACGGTAGCTTGCGAAGCTTTGCCAGGCGGCTAAACTGTTCTGTGACCACTGCCAAAAAAATAGCGTTGCAACAGGGTGTGCTGATAGAGCGGCGGCCACAAACATTATTTGGTGCAGAGCGTGATCTCATTACGCAGTTGCTATCAGATGGGCAGAGCACGGCGAAAATAGCCCTCAAAATGTTATGCAGTATTGCGGCGGTAGAGCAAATTCTGGCGCAAAACCCTGACATTGTTCAGCAAAGAAGAGAAAGGCGAGTATCCGTTACACGGCAGAAGCACCGTGATGCCATTCAAAAACTTCTCATTAGCAAATCTACATGGCGCCGCACTGACGTGCAAAAAGCAGCCAGAGCGTCTTACACCTGGCTTTATAAAAATGATTCCGAATGGCTATATCAGCAGTTGCCGGCAGAAACCCCGCGAGAGCAGAGGTGGCTGCACTAGATTATTGGTGGGTTTAGTTTGGCACATTACTTCGCTGAGCAATCGCTCCCGCTGTTAGAAATATTGTCCTTTGAGACAAAAAGTGAGAGAAAAAAGATATCACCAGCAATTGAGAATGCATATTCAATTATTGAAGTTGTCGAAATAGTAAACGCCGCTAATGGTGGTGAGACTAGAGCTTATTACGGTGTCTTATCTGAGTGGAATAGATCCGAGCGATAAGAGTTTGAATTATGCTGATAAACTTGGAACAGGCGAATCTGAAGCTGTGGTAACTTATGTTTGCTATCCGCGCTAAGTTGTTAATTTAACTAGCAGTTATGCGGCAGTATGCATATACTGATAACCTTACTTCCTAATTGATGCTATCCGAATTCATTAATGTCAAAACCTGAACCTGAGGTCTCATCAAAGCCAGTTCATGTCCGCTTTGGCGATTTCGAAGTCGATGAGCGCAATGCCTTGCTATTGAGCAACGGTCACTCTGTAGCGTTACCGCCTGTTCCTTTCGGCTTGTTGTGCGCGTTGCTGCGCCAGTCCGGCACTTTGTTATCCAAGCATGCTTTGCTGGATCAAGTCTGGGGGCATCGTTTCGTTAGCGATTCTGTGCTCAAAGGTGCCATCAGCGATGTGCGCAAGGCGCTCGGTGACGACCCGCGCCAACCTTTGTATATTGAAACCCTGGCACGTAGGGGCTACCGCTTTATTGCGACTACCGCTACGGTAACTGAAAGTGCGGCGCCCTTGCTGCCTAAAACAGACCCGGTTGCGCCGCAGGTACTTCTTCATAATGGAGCCGTGGCCGATGCCGCCTCTGCAACTTTGTTTGTTGGCAGAACGGAACCGTTAAAACGACTGCATCAATCCTGGCAAAAGGCGTTGCAGGGCAGCCGGGCCATTGTCTGGGTAGCCGGCGAGCCGGGCATAGGTAAGACAACGCTGATTGAGCGATTTGTGTCTGAACTTAGCGGTGTAGTTTGTATTTTTGGCCAGTGTGTACAGCATTATGGCGCCGGTGAACCTTATTTACCGGTGCTGGAAGCTCTGTCAGAGCTGTGCCGGAAAGACCCTGCAGCCGGCGTGTTGCTGCGTGATGTGGCACCGACCTGGCTGTTACAACTGCCGTGGCTTTGTACCTCCTCAGAGCGTGAAGTCTTACTGCATGAGTTAGTCGGCGTCAATCCACAGCGGATGTTGCGCGAGATGGCCGAGTTTGTTGATCGTTATACCGAACATCATCCTCTGTTGCTGGTGACTGAAGATTTGCAATGGGCTGATCAGTCCACTATCCAGCTGATAGATTATATGGCCAGGAGGCGCGGCAGACCGCGCCTGATGTGGTTATCCAGCTTCCGGTTAACCGAAATCATTGCTTTAGAGCATCCGTTGAATTTGATCCGACATGAATTGAGGCCAGCCGGGCTGTCTGACGAGATCCTGCTGGATTCATTTTCTGAACAAGAGGTGGCGGCGTATATGGCGGCGCACAGCTCAGTGCTACTGTCGAATGAATGCTTTGTGCAAACATTGCATGAGCGCACCGGTGGTGTGCCGCTGTTTGTTGCGTCTATTGCCAATGATGTGCTGTGCAAGTTAGCCGATGCCGGCAATCAGGATCCGGCCCTGTTGGCTGCTTCCACGGTACCCGATAGCTTGGGTGCGCTTATTGACCACTATATTGCCCGATTATCTGAATCACAGCATAAATTGCTTACCTGTGCTGCCGTTGCAGGTATGGAATTGAATATCAGCACTCTGGCAGGAGTGTTGGGCTGGGATGAATTGCACACCATAGATATCTGTGATGCGCTGGTGCGTGAGCGGATCTGGCTGATTACTGCTACTGCGGGTAATGAAAACGATAACCGCGGATATAGCTATGTGTTTCGCCACGCCTTGTACCGGCAACGGCTGTACGATAACACCAGCGCGGCCAATCGTAGCGGCTTGCATCATAAAATTGGTACTGTGCTGGAACAGCAAAGGGAGCAAGGGCTAAACATTGCAGCAGCAGAGTTGGCCAGCCATTTTGATCTGGGACGGATGCCGTTAAAAGCATTGCGTTATTATGCTGAAGCGGCACAAACTGCGCTGCAACACCTGAGTCCCTCCAGTTGCATGAGTTTAACTGAACGTGCGTTGGAAATAGCGGCACGGACTGCGGCAAGTGACGAACGTACTTCATATGAAATTACCCTGGCAACGCTGCGCGGTGTGGCCGCGTTTCACACCCGTGGTGCAGGTGATGATGCGAAAAAGGCTTATCAGCATGCGGTTGAACTAGTTGCCACATTTCCGCAGCATCCGATGACCGGGCTTGCGCTGTATGGTTTAGGCTTCCTGTTATATTTACGCGCCGAGTACAACGAAGTATTGGTGGTTGCTGAACGTGCCCAAACGATGGCTGCGCTAACTGAGAATGGCTCGTTAACGCTCGCTGGCTGCATCATCAAAGGCCAGGTGATGATGATCCGTGGCCAGCATAAGGTCGCGCTGGAGGTATTGCAGCAAGCTTTGTCTTTATTAGCGTTAAACACGACAGCTAACGGCCAGATTCTTGCCGGTTATATTGTGGATCCTGAGGTTACCGTGTTAACGACGATCAGTATGGTGTTATCACTTCTGGGCCGGTTCACTGAGGCGCATACGCACATGCAGCAGGCCTATAATAAGTCGCGGCAACACGCTCAGCCGATGGCGTTGCTGCTAACTATCTGGTGTGATGCCTTGTGCCGTATCCGGCGTGGCGACACGGCTGGCGTTGCTGCACTGGCCAGAGAAATGCAATTATTAGTTGATGAATATGCTCTGGCTCAGGGCAGGGCAGCATGCCGCTGGTTTCTGGGCTGGGCCGATGCTCGCTGCGGTAATGCAGCGGGAGCACAACAGATCTGTGCAGCGTACGGGGAAAACCGGGCATTGGGTATGCTGGCCGGTAGCAGCGAGACGCTGGGTTATGCGGCGGAAGCCTATATTCTGGCCGGTGACTGGCAACAGGCACAGCTGCAACTGGATCAGGCGCTTGAAATTGTGAATGGCTATGACGAACGGATTTACTTGCCGCAATTAATGTTAATCCAGGCGGCTATCGCCCATCTGCGCGGCGACGCCAAAGTGGAGGCTGAATCATTGCAACTGGCTATTGCCGAAGCCAGAGCACAAGGTGCGGCCTGGCTGGAATTGCTGGCACTGACGGCCTGGTGTGAACGCGGAACGCCAACGCCGGACGAGCTGTCTGCGTTAGAACAACTGCTCAATACTCTCAGTGATTCAGATGATATAGATCTGCTGGAGCAAGCACGCGGTATTGTGCAATTTGCTTCCCGCTGAGCACAATCTTATTTGCCAGCTTGAGCGTGCTGTCTGGTTTGCCAGAAGTGCAGCGCCAGTTCACGCAGTAATACGGAAAGCCCTTCCACTTCGGAGGCTGTAGTGAGGTTGCTGTATCCATGCTGTACATTAATACCAGTACTTTGACGAATGCGTTCAATGCTCTGACTGATCTCTGCACTGGCGTCGCGCTGCTGCACCGCGGCACTGGCAATTTGCGCATTCATGCTGGTAATCGCGTTAACCTGTTCACCTATACTTTGCAAGGCAGCTTTGGCTTGAATGGCATTATCAACACAGAGGCCTGCCTGCCGGCTGCTACTGTGCATTACTGCTACGGCCTGTTGTACTGAAGATTGCAAGGCTGCAGTGGTACGCTGAATATCGGCTGTCGATTGCTGAGTGCGCGCTGCCAGCTCTCTGACTGCGGCGGCAACTACGGCAAAGCCCTTACCTTGTTCACCGGCTCTTGCCGCTTCAATTGCTGCGTTTAATGCCAGCAGATTAGTTTGCTCTGCCACCGCCTGAATAATGCCCAGCACTACACTGATGTCATTGCTGTGCCTTGCCAGTTGCTGCATGATGCCGGTTGCCTGCATGATATTATCGGCCAGTTGCCCGATGGCTGAGCTGCTGGTGTTTACCAGATGATGTCCGCTGACCGCCGCTTGATCAGCCTGCCCGGCAGCTAGCGAGGCAGTCTGGGCTGACTCAGCCACCTGGATAATGCTGGTGGCCATTTGGCTGACCGCTGACACCACCTGATCCGTTTCGGCCTGCTGCAGGTTATTGGCTTGCTGGCTGGAGCCGACTTTCTGCAGCAGGGCGCTGGCATTTTGGCCAAGACGGTCGGCGGCATCATTCAACCGGCCAACTACTGCGGCGGTTTCAGCCTGTTGCATGCGCAGCGCATATTCAATGCGGCCAAATTCATCGTTACAGCCGGTATAAAGCCGGGTACTAAGAGGGTTGTCTGCTATCGCGGTGGCTATCTGGTCTAACTGGCGCAGTGGCTGCAACTGCCGGTATTGTAAGGCACTGATGCCAATGCCGGTTGCAGCCAGCAACAGCCACAACAAAGCGCCACTGGCAGCGCTCAGCTGCAGCATCAGTGTCAGGCCGGCCAGCCCTGCCCAGAGCAGGGTGGTGCAGCGGTGGGTAACAGACCATGATGTCGTTGGTTTCAGAGTTGCCTTATCTTGTTGCTTAGCAGCTTGCTGCAGCTTTGGATAAAGTTGCTCAGCTACAGCGATTAGCGGCTGTTCCGCCTTAGTGCGAACCGATTGCAGCTCCGCCAGCTGACCGTTTTTAAAAATGGGAGTGACATAGGCATTCACCCAATAGTGATCGCCATTTTTACAACGGTTTTTCACCAGCCCCATCCAGCTGCGGCCGGCTTTGAGAGTCGCCCACATCTCGGCAAAGGCTTGTGCTGGCATATCGGGATGACGCACAATATTGTGCGGTTGGCCGATTAATTCCTCGGCGGAAAAGCCGCTAATGCGGACAAAATCAGCATTGATATAGCTAATGCTGCTGTCGGCTTTGGTGGTCGATAAGATAATATCGTGCTCAGCCAGGGGCACATTGCGGCCGGTAACAGGTTGATTATTCCTCATAAGATCCCTTTATTGTTTTAGTTTTCAGAGCAGTGGTTATTGCGCATTTTTCTGCAGTAAAGCAGCAATGTCAGGCGGTAGCGGTATTTTGTTTAGCCGGCAGATATCTTCGGCATTAAACTGGCTGGCAAACTGGCAGAAATCCTGCCACGCCAACGCAGGTGAGAAATAAAAGCCTTGTACTTCATCACATTGCAGCGCTTTGAGAATTGCCAATTGCGTCTGCGTTTCGACGCCCTCTGCCAAAACTTTAATCCCTAACTGGTGAGCTAAATCTATAATAGCTTTGACCACTATCATATTGTTCAGGTTGTCGACATCCAGTTCGCCGACAAAGCTGCGATCCAGTTTTATGGTATCAACCGCCAGCGAACGCAGGTAATTCAGCGAACAAAAGCCGGTGCCAAAGTCGTCGATAGCGACTTTTATACCCAGCTGACGCAGCTCGTCGACGCAGCTTTTTGCCTGGGCAAAGTTTTCAATCAGGCAAGATTCAGTGATTTCTATTTCGCAATGCTCCGGGCTTAAACCGCACTTCGCCAGGGTTGCACTAAATTGTTGGCTGAACTTGGGTTCCAGCAATTCCTGCACCGAGACATTAAATGCCAGGGTTAGCGAATGCGCCCTAACGTGATTGCCGGCCAGGGCGCTGCTTTGCCAGATCAGAGAGGCTGATAACGCCTGGATCTGATGTTGTTGCTCCGCTATGGCAATAAACTTGTCTGGCGGAATAAATTCACCGTTTGCCCGTTGCCAACGGGCCAGGATCTCGCCACCAATGACAGTACCCTGATGCAGGTCAATTTTTGGTTGGAATTTGGGAAAGATGTCGCCTTTACGAATCGCATCAGCCAGATGGAGTTCGATATCACTTTTCTCAAAAAACTGCGCTCCCACTTCGGCCGAGTAAAATAGGAACTGATTACCCCCTCTGTGTTTGGCGTGATACATGGCAATATCGGCTTTGGCGATCAAACTTTTACTGTCGGTACCGTCCTTAGGGTAGACTCCAATGCCGATAGTAACGCTGACCTGCTGGCGGATATCGTCAATTGCAAAGGGTTCAAGTGAAAAATCGATAATCCGGCTTAACAGCTGCTCAATAGCGGATAGCTGCGGTTGCGGCCTGAAAATCAGCAAAAATTCATCACCGCTCATTCGGCCGAGAAAATCATCGGCTGACAGCAGGCTGGCAATACGGTGGGTCACGGCTTTGATTAGCTGGTCGCCAAATAAATGGCCGCGGGTGTCGTTTATTGCTTTAAAATTATCAATATCAATCAAGGCTAACGCTAACTGCTGATCGCTGTTCTGCAGCTTCAGTCGTGTTACGTTACGTTCCAGCGTTTCCAGCAGTAAAGTACGGTTTGGCAGGCCGGTCAGGGCATCATAATAAGCCAGTTTTTCCAGTTCGAGTTTGTGGTTAAGTTTTTCTGAGATATCGGAAAACAGAGCCAGGTAATTCATCACGTAGCCATCAGGATCCGCTACGCTGCAGATTTTCAAATCTTTCGGAAATAAATGTCCCTGCCGGTGTTTATCCCAGATTTCGCCTTCCCAGCAGCCATATTGATTGAGTTGTTGCCATAAATGGGCATAAAACTGTTGGTCGTGAACACCTGAGCGCATAAAACCTGCGGGTAAACCGATAACTTCTGGCCGTTGATAGCCAGTTATCCGGCAAAAAGCCGGATTAACGTCGACTATCCGGTTATCGCGGTCAGTGATCATTATCGCATCGTGACTTTTGCTGAACATCAGTCGGCCCAGTGCCATGTTCAGCATGTTGCGGGTCTCTATGCTTAAGTCCTGTACCACGGCGCACAATATTTCCTGCTCTGCTTCAGCGACAATGGTTAAGGTGACCCTGGCATAAAAAGGCTCACCGTTCATGCGCTGATGCAGCCAGTGGAACTGGTGTTGCCCTTGTTCGATGGCTTTAGCCAGCATTTGCTCGGCTTTATCGAACGAAGAGCTGCCACAGGGTTGCTGCAATGGAGATAACTGGGCTGGGTGATGGATTTTGGCTAATTGTTCCGGGCTGGCGTGAAACAGTTTGCCCGCTGCGTCATTAAAAGTCATGATTTGTTGATTATGCAGCAAGATTACGGCTTGCTGGTCAGCGTTCAGTAATTGTGTAGATGCGTGGCTGGCTATAAAGCTCTGCATAATAGCTCTCATCATTATTTGAATGGCACAAACATAGTTGTAAGCAGCTGACGCTGCACCCAATGGTGATAACGCCCAATCACTATGACAACAATGTCATTCTGATATTATCGTCAGTATTATGTTCTTGATCTAAATCAAAGTAATGTAGCAAAGCCTCTCAATAATTGACCTAAAAGGGTTTTGTAACCAGCCGCCAAACTCCTGGCTGGTATTGTGGCCAAAGTACTCCCGTTGGACTCCCCCGGGCATCAGTGTCATCAAAACCGGTAAGTCAGACTAAGGCCGAACAGATTGACATAGGTTCGGTAGGAGCCTGTTAACGTACCTGGGCTGCCATTGGCGGCGATATGGTCATCATCAGTGCGGTTGATGGCGGCATCGCTAAACTTCAGATAACTGTAAGCAAAGTCTATTGAGGTTTGCTCATTCAGCTGATAGCTGCCGCCCAGTGAGTACATCTGGCGGCTGGCGTCCGGCAGTACCGTCAATGCATAACTGGAATGAGCCACCGGTGTCTGGTCATACATGTAGCCCCCGCGCCAGGTCCAGTTTTCGTCAGCCAGGTAACTGAATCCGATCGAGGCACGCCAACTGTTGCGCCAGGCCGTCTGATACACAATCCTACGATCCGGAATCAGATCTGTGGCAATATCAATGTCGATACGTTGTAAGCGGCTCTGCCGGTTCCAGGTGACATCCGCCATCAGTGCCCAGCGCCGATCCAGCAGGTGATAGGCATTCACTGAAAGCGTTTCCGGCGTGGCGAGGTCGACCTGTGCCTCACTGTCAGCCAGCGCCACTGCAATGCCGGCGTTGATAGGTGAGGCAGCACCTCCCGGCAGTGAAGTCGGAACGTCGAAACTGGCTGAGCCGTTTAGCTCGTGCTTAATAAAGGAGCGGTACGCCAAGCCTAGTCTGGTGTTATCATTTGGGGTAAACAAATAGCCTATATTGTAGCCGTAACTCCAGTCCTTGGTTGCAATGCTGGCCGTGGCATCCGGTTGGCTGCCATAGCCAACCACGAGAGGCTGGCAGATCTCAGGGGAACCACCACCGGCGAGACAGGTACCAAACGCCACTGAGACGATATCTACGCTCGTCTCCATATCAATATCCAGATATTGAGCACTGATCCCGAAGCCGACGCTATGATGTGGGGTTAAGCGGATACCGACAGACGGGTTAATGGCCAGTGACTTAAAGTCGATGCCCTTACCATAGTATCGGCCAACAAAGTTTTCTTCATAGTCGATGGGCGCGCCATAGGGTACGAAGATGCCGACACCTAGCGTCACTTGCTCGTTAAACCTCTGAGAAACATAACCATGGGGAATGGCAGCCTGCCGGGCATAATCACCGCCGGTATTGCCCGGTGTTACAGTCTGGCCGCCGCCAGTAGTGGCAACGCTGTAGCTGAATGTTGACTGCGGATCCACCATGCTGCTCCCCAGCGTCAGCTGAGTGCCGTCCAGTAACGCTAAGCCAGCCGGGTTATAAAAAATGGTAGATGGGTCGGACGCCTCAGCCGTATTGGCGTTAGCATTAGCCTGGGTCCGCACGCTCTGCAGGTCAAACTGATATCCTGACGCCCAGACGGCCTGACTGATGCCCAGCGTCATTGCCAGCCCCAGGGATAATTTACGCTTTGTCATGTTGGCACTCCGTTTCTTCTGCTCCTGTTAATTGTTCAATTTAAATACCACAACTATAAATTGAACACAATCGTCAAAATGACAAACAAGTTCATCATGAGATATTTTGGTGCATGTTGTATTGATTGTAATTTGGTCGGGCAAAGTGACGCCAGGCGCTATACCATTGCTGGCAGCACGACTAGTGTTAAAGATCAGTTGTGTGGAAATATCAGCAGGATAGTGACAGCGGGGGATATTGGATTGCCGGCAACGGATGGCTCAATGCAGTTTCGATCTGTAGTGAATCTACCCCTAGCCCCTGTAAGACGATGTGCACTATATGTTGAGTGTAATCTGTAGGCACCTTGTCCTGAACATAACTGTGCATGGCCATAATCAAAGTCCCGGCAATCAGATCAAATGCTACCCGCTCATCGGGAAAATGGAACAGTCCGCTCTGTTGCCCCGCAGACAAATCTCGCCTGAGCGGTTCAAACGGCAGCTCCCTGATAAAATCTACCCGGGCTACAAAGGCTGCCCAGGGCCGGTCTTGTTCGGCTTTGGCCAGCCAGATGCGAATGCCGGTTGCCAGGCGTAACAACGGATCGCTGATACCGCTGATATCGTTGGTGATAGATTCGACAAAGTCATGGCTTAACCAGCCTACTGTAGCCTGAAGCAGCTCGCTGGTGGTGCGAAAATGGTTATAGAAGGTGCCACGGGCTATACCTGCTTCGGCAATGAAGTCATCGATCATGGCAGCGTCGGTCCCCTTGCGGGCAAATACCCGCAACGCCGCTTCCAGTATTTTGCGCCGTGTACGTTCACGTCGCTGCATACCCACCCGGGTGCGGTGGTTTACCGGTTCGGCACTGATCTTGTTAGTCATCTTATGAGTACTTTCCGAGTTGGTTCCAGCTATAGTGAGCCAACCTTAACTGAAAGCGGCAGTTTTGTCAGCCAGCGTTCGGCAACAGTTGAGGCTATCTGGACAGCGCTAACAGGCCAGTGCTACTTGGCTTTGTGTACTGAGCATGGTTAAATGGACGAACGATTCCGATTAACGGTGTTGTATTGCACCTGGTGCCGGCTATGACAAATTCTGCAATTCCTGATTTTACGCGACTGACGACGTTACCTGAGCCAACCCAGTTGCGTAGTCAGAAAGCGCTGCAACGCTTGCTGGACGCCGGTGAGCAGCTGCTGGCAGCTAATGCCTTTGAAGAGGCCAGTGTCACACAAATTGCTGGCCTGGCGTCGTCTTCTGTTGGTACCTTTTACCGCGTGCTGGGAGATAAAGACACCCTGTCTTTGTTACTGCTGCAGCGCTTTTTTCAAACGACGGTGAGCCTGATAGAGCAACTAACAGAGCCTGAGCAATGGGCCGCAAAACCGCTGGCGGATTTTGTGCACACGCTGACAGCCCGGCTGGTTGAGGTCTATCAGGGCCGGCGCGGTGTACTGCGGGCGTTGATATTACGCGCCTCGCGTGACAGTGGGTTTCGCGACAAAGTTCATCAGCTAAATGAGTATATTGCCGAACGTATAGTAGCGGTATTGCAGCAACATCAGGGCGAAGTACATCATCCGCAGCCACACAAAGCTATGCAGGCTGCTGTGCATATAGTATTGGGTGCACTCAATCAACATACCATTACCGGCAACCTGGGCCACCTGAGTAACAGCGAAGTGGTCGAAGAGCTTAGCCGCATTTTACTGGCTTACCTTGATATCCATAAGTAATTCCAACTTTATATAGTAATTTCAGATGGTTAGTTAATAGATTGCGGTGTAGGCTGTTTTTTGTACGAAAACAGTTGAAAACGGAATCAATCTTCCATATGCTGAATCGGAATGGATATACCGATTCCGGGGTGTGAAGCGACGATGCCAGTATTTAACTATCAAAACCGCAGTATGCACTATCTGCAGCAAGGGCAGGGAGAGGCGGTATTGCTATTGCATGGTCTGGGATCCTGCGCGGAACATTGGTCGGCCCAAATGACGGTATTAAGTCAGCATTACCGTGTTATTGCCGCTGACATGCGTGGTCATGGCCTCAGCAGCCCCAGCCTGCAGCCGTTTAGCATGTCGCAACTGGCGGCAGATATGCTGGCGTTGTTGCGACATCTTAATATCAGCCGCTGCCAGGTTATTGGTTTCTCGCTCGGCGGCATGGTGGCGTTTGAGCTGGCGTTGCTGGCACCGCACTGTATTCAAAGTCTGGTGATTATTAACTCAGGCCCGCAACTGGCGGTACAAGGCTGGCGTCTGACCTTGCTGCTGTGGTTCCGGCTGGCGGTGATCCGTTTGCTCGGCATGCGAAAGCTGGCGCAAATTATTGGCGCTAAATTATTTCCTGACACCACGCAGCAACATCTGCTGGCGTTATTTGCCCGGCAAATGGCCGCTACTGATGTACGCAGCTACCGGCATACGCTGCGTGCTATCGGCCGGTTTTCCGTGCAGTCGCAGTTAGCCCGTCTAACCTTGCCGATACTGGTGCTTGCCGCCGATCAGGATTACAGCCCGGTAGCCAGCAAAGCCGCTTATGTCAAAGCATTGCCCAATGCCGAATTAGTCGTAATTAAAAACTCCCGCCACGCCACACCATTAGACCAGCCCGCAGCAACGAATAAACAGCTGCTGAGCTTTCTGGCCAAAGTGGTGCAACCCGGTCGGAGCACAACCAGCAACACCATAGCCTCCGGGGGAGAACAACATGTATAAAGCAAAACCTCTGATCACACTAAGTCTGCTCATCGCAGCATGCTGCAGCCACTCAGCTCTGGTGCTGGCGCAGCAAACCGATAGCACCGCAACCAGCGAAGCAGAGCTTGAAGTTATAGTGGTAACGGCGCGAAAGCGAGCCGAAACGCTACAGGATATTCCGCTGGCGGTGACCGCCGTTGATAAAGTGGCAATAGAGCGCAATGCCATTAGCACATTGGCCGATATTCAGGTCCAGGTGCCGTCGCTAACCATCTATGCGGCGCGCGGCACCAGCTCTACGGCAACCGCCTATATCCGCGGCGTTGGTCAGTCCGACCCGCTGTGGGGCGTTGAGCCCGGCGTCGGTATTTATCTGAACGATGTATATCTGGCCCGGCCCCAGGCGGCACTGCTGGATATGCTCGATGTGGAAAGGGTTGAGGTATTGCGCGGCCCGCAAGGCACACTGTATGGTCGTAATACCGTAGGCGGGGCGATTAAATATATCAGTCGCCGGCCGACTAACAATCTCAGTGTGCGGGCCGATGCGGCTATTGGCAATTATCAGCAGCGCAATATGCGCCTTGCTGCGTCCGGGCCTTTAGTTGCCGATACTGTGCTGGCCAGCCTGGCGCTGGGCAGCTTCATGCGCGATGGCTTTGGCCGCAACCTGCACAGTGATAAAGAGGTAAGTAATAAAGATTTAATCACCGGCCGTGCCAGTCTGTTGTGGTTGATAAGTGATAGTCTGGATGTTGAACTTGCCGCCGATCAGACCCGGGATACGTCAGCAGTGCGCGGTGCCCAGCGTATGATCGTCAATCAGTATGAACCCTACTTTGAAGGCCTGAGCGCCAAAGCCGTCAGCACGCATCGCTATAATACTGACAATGGCTTTCAGTTGCCCGGCCGCACCGATAGCCGCGGGGTATCAATCACGGCAAACTGGGATGGGGGGGCCAGTTGGCAGTTAAAATCGATCACAGCCTGGCGTGATGGCGATACCAGCGGCAGTATCGATTTTGATATGGGGCCTTATGCCATTGCCGATGTTGATGCCGACTACTTTGACCGCCAGCTGAGCCAGGAAATGCAGGCCAACTACCACAGCGATAATTGGCAGGCCGTGTTTGGCCTGTATCTGCTCGACAGTGAAGCCGGCGGTACAGTACGCAACCGCTTTGGCTTACCGTTGGCGGCCTTAGGCTTAGCCCCGCCGCAACTGATCCCCGGCCCTATTTTTCGCCAGTTTGGCATCAGTGCGGGTCAGGTCGACACCCAGGCGCTGGCCGTATATGCCGATGGCAGCTGGCAACTTGCCGATGACTGGCGCCTCAGCGCCGGCCTGCGCGCCAGCCGCGAAAAAAAGACGGCTGATGTGCTGAATCAGGGCTACACCGATGACAGCTTCAGCCAGCCCAGTGGCGTAGTCAGTTCAGATTTTATTAACAGCGAGTCCTGGACCGATTTATCGCCACGGCTGTCGCTCGATTACCAAGCCAGTGATGATATGCTGCTGTACGGCTCAGTATCGCGCGGCTTTAAAAGTGGCGGTTTTAATGTACGGGCCAATACCATGCAGGTGCCTCGTTCGGCAGAAGCTTATGATCCGGAAACCGTACTAACCTATGAGCTGGGTATTAAACCCAGCTTTGCCAACCGTTTACAGCTGAGTCTGGCGTTGTTTCACAGTGAGTACCGCGACATCCAGTTAAGCATTTTTACTGGCATAGATACCGATGCTGATGGGGTGAATGATGCATTTTTTGGTGATTTTACCAATGCCGGCAAAGGCCGTATTCGTGGCGCCGAATTTGAATTCAGCTGGGCCGCCAGCAAGGCGCTGCGGCTATCCGGTAATGCTGCCTATCTGGATGCCAGTTATCAGCAGTACTTGTCGGGCGGCGTTAATATAGCCGATCAGCGTAAATTTACCGATATTCCCAAACTGGCGGCCAGTGTCAATGCCTGGTATCTGTGGCCACTTTCAGCCGGTGAACTGACTGCCAATCTCGGCTTTAGCTGGCGTGATACCGTGCAGCCGGTGACCAATCAAAGCGATTTATTGCTCCAACCTGCTTATGGCATCTGGCAGGCCAGTGTGATGTTTGCCCCGGCTGACAGTCGCTGGTGCATCGCGCTGGAGGGCAAGAACCTGGCCGATAAGCATTACAGGACCACCGGCTATGACTTACGTGACAGTGGTTTTCCGATTGTCTCAGCCTATTATGGCGAGCCGCGCTTAGTCACAGTAAGACTGAGTTACCAGTTTTAACCTGCTGCCAACAGCCTGAGAGCCGGAGCACTATATGCTGGGAAATATCGGACTAATAACCGCGTTAGCGTTGTTAATTTGGTTGGCGTTGCGCGGTGCCAACATTCTGCTGGCGGCATTGCTGGCGGCGGTGGTCGTGGCGCTGAGCAATCAGCTCAGTCTGGCTGCCACGCTGACCGAGTATTTTACCTTCGGGCCGCTGGGTGCCTTTAGCTTTGCCGGTAAGTTTTTGTTGCTGTTTCTGGCCGGTGCGATATTTGGCAAAGTGATGGCGGCCAGCCAGGCTGCCAGCAGTATAGCGCAGGCCATTGTGCGCTGGTTGGGCATAAAAAACACCTTGTGGGTTACCATGCTGGTTTGTGCAGTCCTAACCTATGGCGGTGTGGTGGTGTTTGTGGTGATCTTTACCATGTATCCGCTGGGTGTGGCGCTAATGCAGGCCGCTAACTTGCCAAAACGGTTGTTCTGTGCGGCTATAGCCCTCGGAGCGGGGACTTTTACCATGACAGCGCTACCAGGCTCGCCGTCTATCCATAATGTGTTGGCGGCCAGCGCGCTGGGCACCGATTTATTTGCCGCTGCCGGTTTAGGCCTGGCGGCATCGGTGCTGATGGCGGGGCTGGGTATGGCGTATCTGCAATGGCAATGGCGTCTGGCGCAGCGCACTGCCGAAGGCTATGTCGCCTCAGTACAGGATACACAGATGGCGCAACTGGCCGCCGCGGCCGGTGACGTGCCATATTGGGGCAAAGCACTGTTGCCGATTCTGTTGGTTTTAGCGTTGATTATGTTACCGCGTATTTTGCTACTGACTGAGCTGTTCGACGACACTATTATCGGTGAATTATTGCAGCTGAGCCTGCAGCAACCGGTGTTATGGCCAAGCATGGCGTTGTTGCTGGCCACAGCCCTGGCGATATTGCTGTTTCCGGTGCTACGGCGCGATACGTTGCAGTTGCTCGGTCGCGGCGCCGACGATGCGATATTGCCATTGATCAGCACCGCCGCGGTGATTGGCTTTGGCGGCGTGGTAACGAAAACTGCCGGCTTTGCCAGCTTTTCACACTGGATCCTGACGCTGGATTTACCGCCGTTGCTGTCGGTGTTTGCATCGATGAGTGTGGTGTCAGGTATCGTTGGCTCGTCATCCGGCGGCCTGCAAATTTTTTTACAAACGCTGGCGCCGCATTACTTGCAGCTGGGTATTGAACCTGAGCTGCTGCATCGGGTCGCTACAATAGCCGCCGGTGGGTTCGACTCGCTGCCGCATTGCGGCGCGGTCATTGCGATGCTGATGATTATGGGGCTTAACCATAAACAGGCTTATAAAGACATTTTTGTCGTCACGGTAGTGGCACCAATAGTGACGCTATTGCTCTGTCTGGCTGTGTTGGCTTTAACGTGACTTTACCATGTGCTTCGAAGCAAAGCGTTCAACCAGAAAATCTAAGAAAGCGCGTAGCGCAACCGGCATATGGCGCCTTGAAGAGTAAAGGGCATTGATTTCAAGTTCTGGCAATGACCATTCTGGTAACAGGGCTACCAACTGACCTGCTGCCAGGTAATCCTGCACTAAATAGCTCGGTTGCAATGTCATGCCACCGCCAGCCAAAGCAGCGCAGAGTAATACCGTGGCATCATTGGCGGTAAAGCAGGCATCAATTTCCACTTTTATTGTTTCACCGTCACGTTGGAATTGCCACAATTGCCTGCCGGCGATGCTATGGCTTAAGCACTGATGCTTCACCAATGCTTCGGGAGACAAAGGTTGGCCGAATTGCGCAAGGTAAGCAGGCGAAGCGACCAACACTGAAGCGCAGCTACCCAACCGACGAGCGATCAGCATCGGGTCGGGGTTATTACTGATCCGAATAGCCAGGTCAACACGCGCTTCAATCAGATTAACGATAGTATCACCGACATTCATATCAATTTTAAGTTTGGGGTGCAGTGCTAAAAAATCAGCGATTGCGCCGGCCATCCTGGCATAGCCAAAGGACGCGCTGCACGTCAGGCGCAGTTGGCCACGTAACTCGCTGTTAAGCGTCGCCGACTCTGCCTCTACTTCATCCGTCAGTGTCAGAATTTGCTGGCAACGCAGTAAAAATTGCTCGCCGGCAGCCGTTAGTGTGACTTTGCGGGTCGTTCTCTGGAATAAGCGGGTATTTAACCAATCCTCCAGTACGCTGATACATCGCGTCACCATTGCCCGTGACATCTCAAGTTGTTCTGCTGTTTTGCTGAAACTGCCGTTGTTTGCAACCTGCGAAAACACCCGCATTGCGGTAATCTTATCCATACTATTTGCTCATATGGTGAAATAGTGTTGTGTGATTATTGCTGTATATGTACGTAAAGTGAAACATTACAATGTGTACTGCTTAGGTGACAAGCTAATTTCAACTTCGGAGTAATCAACATGCTTAAGACATTACACACATTATTACTGGCTACTACTTTGCTCATATTGGCTCATGACAGTAGCGCAGCAGAGCTGAAAGTCAGCCATTACAATCCGGCGGAAAGCGGCATATTCCCGGTATCTTCGTCGTTGATCAGTGGTGAGAAAGAGGCCATTCTGGTAGATGCACAATTTAGTTTGGCAGATGCGAATGCCGTGGTGGAACTGGTGCGAGCCAGCGGTAAAACCCTGACTACTATATATATCAGTGGTGGTGATCCGGATTTTTATTTTGGTTTGCAATCTGTTGTGGCGGCTTTTCCAAACGCCAGAGTCATTGCCAGCAGCGCAGTGGTGGCGCATATCGAACAAACGAAGCAGGCAAAACTTGCTTATTGGGGACCAATTTTAGCGGAGCAGGCGCCGCAGCAAATTATTGTTCCTGCCGTGTTTGATGACACCACGCTAACATTGGAAGGCCAGCATATTGAAATTCGGGAAATCAACACACATCAAGCTTATCTGTGGCTGCCGTCGATCAGAACAGCGCTGGGTGGCGTACTGGTCAGCAGTGGCATACATTTATGGACCGCTGACAGCCAGACCACAAGTGCGCGCAATGAGTGGCTAGCAGCACTTGATCGCATGATAGCATTACAGCCAGCTGTGGTAGTGCCTGGACACTACCTGGGTACTATGCCAACTGGCGACAATGCTGTGATTTTTAGCCGGGATTATCTGACAAGATATGAGCAGTTATTGTCAGAAAAGCCAAACGCTACCCAGCTGATACACAAACTACAGCTTATCTATCCTGAATTACCCGTTGACGAGGGTATGCAGATTAGTGCCAGAGTTAATACTGGCGAAATGCAGTGGTAATGTTGAGCGTTAACAGCAATAACTGCTAACGTCAGGACGGTGCAGTATCAACGCCGGAAGCCGTAGGCAGCAATGCCTGAGCTGACTTGAAGAAGCGGGCATGGGTTTTACGCAAGGCTTCTTCATTCTCAGCTACCAGCACCACCACTTCCCGTTGGGCTCTTTCACGGCGCAGCCGCAATTCGAGCTGCAGTCTTGCATCGGAGACCTGTTCATGCTGTTCATCTGCATAAGACGTCATACTGACAATCTCGCCTTGCTGGCGGTTGTATTCGATCAAAAATAACATGTGCTTTACTCTTTATGTAAGTCCGCCAGCCTGCTGGCGACTTCTGCCAGGGCGGCGGCAAATTGTTGATGTTGTCCTGCGCCTTCAAGTTCGATTTGTTCTACAAAGCCACCCACTTTGGACAGTGCTTTTAGAATATCGCGCGGGCCTTGCGGCCCACCGCCGTATTTCAGCGCCGGGTCGACAGTGTCAGCCAACTTCTCGGCATATTCGGCCCAGGCTTGCTGCAGCTCGGTTCTTATCTGAATTTCGACCGCCTGGTGCTGATGCCAGACAATGACATGTACAGCCCGGTAGCCATGGCTCGGAGTTTTACGCCGGTCAACCACCGTACTGGCAGGAAATAGCGCCTGCAGTTGCGTTACGACTTCATCCTGTAAACGGTGATCCTCCACCACTATCCGGCAGCCGGCGATATCCTGCATCTGGCTCAACCGCATAGATGAACGGCACAGCTTATCACGAATTGCACTGGTGGATTTTGCCGGTCGGCCGGTTGGTGCCAAATGCAAAGTCTGCCTGATGGTATTGACGGTATCTTCGTATAACGCCACATAGGCACGGCGGAAATGGTCTAACGTACGTAAATCGTCCTCTGAGTAATCCTCAGTCCGAAGCCTGCTGCCCAGCTGATCAATTTGGTTTTTACTTAGTATCGGAGCTTTACTCCGCTGAATATGTTGTTGCATACAGACCTACAAAAGTTGCCCGAAATTCGCCTGCCAGCATAACGATTCAGCGCCAGATAGTGGTCAGTGAACCATCTGTAATTGGTCAGGATAGTGTTTCGCCGGGTTGCACCGTTCGCCTGTTACTACCGCTAATCGCTACCAAAAAGCCACCTTTCCCTGACAACTCGCCAATGCAGGACGCTTACACTGCCGGCTACCTAACAACACCGGACAAACTGTAATGATCCTCAGAACTGATTCGAAATTCCCCATCGACAGAACTTACGTCGTCAAGCTCAGCAGCAGTGCCACGCCGGAGCTATTGAGCGGCCGCCTGGAAAATCTGGTTTCGGGTAAGCACCAGGACTTTATCTCCGGCCAGCAATTGCTGCGCTTGATGTTGAGCGATATAGAACCGCCCCGTGCCGACGTACCAGCAACACAGGACGATTAAGCTGATGCTACCCAGGTCGGGCAACCCATGTTTGAGCTGGCTGCCGTTATGGTTTTCCAACCAAAGCCTGACCTTTCGCTGACCACTTACGGCGGGGGCGCTGGTACGCTGCACCCTGCATTGGCAACCTGAACGAGAGTAAATAATGCTGACAATAGCCTCGATGAAACAACTGTACAGCCCGCCGGCAAAATGCCTGGTTGCTCTGGCAATCTCGGCATCGCTGGCCCTAAGCGGCTGTACCACAACGCAGCTGCAATCCCGGGTTGAGTTACCACCACAGTTCACCACAATTTCGGACACCACAGAAGCCGAGCTAGCCTGGTGGGAACGTTATGCCGATCCGGTACTAACGCAACTTATCACCCGCGCGGTTAATGAAAATCGCGACATTAAAATTGCCGAAGAGCGCGTGCGCGCCGCCCGTGCCGGTGTCGCAATCAGTAACGCTGCGATGTTACCCAGCCTTAGTGCAACAGCCAGTGCTGACACTAACAGTAATGGTTACAGCGCGCAGGCCAGGCAGGGGGCCCCTGAGGTAACGTCTTTCTCCGGCGGCCTGGGGGTGGCCTGGGAGCTGGATCTAACCGGCCGTTTACGCGCGGGTAAAGCGGCGGCAGCGGCAGACGTCCGGGCCAGTGAAGCGCATGTGCGTGGCGTACGGCTGCTGGTGGTGGCGGAAGTGGCCAGCAATTACTTCACGCTGATGGGCGCGATACGACAACTTGATACCGTAACGGCGATTGCACAAACCCAGCAACAAACCTTACAGCAGGTGACCGCCCGGCAACAGGCTGGCCTGGCATCGCCGTTTGATGTTGAGCGGGCCCGTACTGAGGCCTCGCGCGCCGAAGCGGCCATTCCGCCACTGCAAACGCTGGTGGCGGTGTCACGTCACCGCATTGCCGTGCTGATGGGCGATCTGCCAACAGCGGCTGCGGCGTTGAGCCCTGCCACTGCGATACAGGTACCTGAGGTGATAGCCGGTCAGCCTGCCGCGTTGCTGGAACGGCGCCCCGATCTTCTGGCGCAGCGCGCCCAACTGGACGCCGCGAATTGGCGCCGTCAGCAGGCTAAATTAGAGTGGTTTCCTAAGCTGTTCGTTAATGCCTTGTTTGGCCGACAGAATTTGGAAATTAACGGTATGGACTTAAGCAGTGCGCGCTTTGGCAATGTTGCCGGCCTGCTGTCGATGCCGGTATTCGATTGGGGCCGCACTGCGGCCATTAATGATATGGCACAAAGCGCCCAGTCTGAAGCGTTGCTGCGCTACGAAGATGCAATAGTGCGCGCGCTGGAAGATGTCGAAAACGCGCTGGTGTCACTGCGTGACGAGCGGCATCGCTCGCAGGTGCTGGACACTGCGGCGCTGTCAGCCCAGGCCGCATTGCAACATGCTGAATCACTTTACCACCGTGGACAAATAGATTTGCTGCCGCTGCTGGATGCCCAACGGGCACGGCTGGGTGTGCAAATCAGTGCCAACGACAGCCAGACGCAGTTATTGCTCAGCAGTGTGCAGCTGTTTAAGTCACTTGGCGGCGGCTGGCAGGCATTTGAAGCTGCCCCTGCCAGCACTAAAGATACTGTAGTTACTCAACACCAAACATCTATTAATAAGGAATCGCTATGAAAGGCTCAATTACTGCGGTAGCCGCCGCTACCATCGCTTCGCTGCTGAGTGGCTGCAGCCAACCTGAGTCGGCGGCACCATCAATTAGACCCGTAAGCACAGTCGAGCTGCGCTATGAAGGTGCACGCGATGCTCACCGCTATTTCGCTACGGTCGCCTCGCGCACCGAGGTGGATCAGGCTTTTCGTGTCAGCGGTAAAATACGCGAACGTAAAGTGGATATTGGCCATCAGGTAAAAGCCGGCGATGTGCTGGCACTACTTGACGATGCCGACTATCGTCTGGCTGAAGCCGCCGCCGGACAGCGGCTGCAGGCGGCACAAGCCAGGGCCCGGCAGGCTGAGTCTGACTGGTTGCGCCTGCAGGCATTAAAACGCGACGGCTCGGTTAGTGCCTCTCATGAAGAGCAGGCACACAGTAATTTGCTAACCGCTCAGGCGACGGCCGAAGCGGACGCCCGTCAACTGGAGCTGGCACAAAACCAGTTGCAGTACACGGTACTGCGCGCGCCCATTAACGGGGTGGTGACCAGTCTGCGGTTGGAGACGGGCCAGGTCGTGGCGGCGGGGCAACCGGTGATTGCTATTGCCAACGAAGCAGAACCGGAAATCGTCGTTGATGTACCGGAAAATCATTTACATACCTTTCGACAAGCACAGTACCGCGCTGCTTTGGCCAGTGCACCGGACGAGCAGTTTACTGTAGAGCTGCGGGAACTGTCGGCTCAGGCTGCTGCCCAGACCCGCACTTATCGCGCCCGGCTCAAACCTGTGTCAGAGCGAAAGCTACCGCTGGGTGCCACTGCAACGTTAATTATCGAACGTATGTCAGCAGGCAAACCATTAGCTGTGGTACCGGCTGCTGCGCTGACACAACATCAGGGACAACCGGCCTTGTGGGCGGTGAACCGTGATCAGATCGGCTCAGGAACCGTTGAGCTGGTGAATGTTGCTATCCATAGCTATCGCAGTGAAGAGGTGCTGATCTCCGGGCCTGACGCCGGTACCCTGGTGGTAACAGCGGGAGTACAGAAGATGTCGCCTGGCCTGCGGGTCGCGTTGCCGGAGCACGAACGGATTATCGAAGACAAGTATGAGGTAGCGCAATGAAATCCTTCAATCTTACGGAGTGGGCGCTGAATAACCGCTCCGTTGTACTATTTATGATGCTGACGGTCACCCTGGCGGGTGTGCTTGGCTTCGGCCGTATCGGTCAGCTGGAGGACCCGAATTTCTCCGTACCGTCTATGACCGCTATGGTGGTCTGGCCCGGCGCCACAGCACAGCAGTTACAAGATCAGGTGCTGAACCGGATGGAGAAAAAATTTGAGCAATTGGATCATTTTGAGAAAGTAGTGACCTTCGCCCGTCAGGGATTTGGCGGTATGACGATTACTGTCAAAGGCAGTGCTACGAAGGAGCAGCAACAAGAAGCCTGGTATCAGGCGCGCAAAAAGTTCAGTGATCTTAAACTGGAAATGCCTGACGGTGTGGTAGGGCCAATATTCAACGACGAATACGGTGATGTATACAGCCTGATGTACGCCGTCAAAGGTGATGGTGTTGGTTTGGCGGAGCTGGCTGATCAGGCTGAAATCATCAAAAGCAGCCTGCTCAAAGTGCCGATGGTGAAAAAGGTCGATCTGATTGGCAAGCAGGCAGAGCGCATCTTCATTGAGTTTTCTCATCAACGTTTGGCTGCATTAGGTATACAGCCGCTTCAGATAGTCGAAAGCCTGCAGCGCCAGAACGCGATTGTACCGGCCGGTTCTATTGATACTCAGGGTGATCGTCTGTACGTGCGGGTAAGCGGGCAATTCGACAGTATTGACGATATCCGCAATTTGCCCATCGCAGCCGGTGAGCGGGTGGTCCGCCTGGGTGACTTTAGCACAGTGTCGCGTGGCTACGAGGACCCGGCAAGCTATACCGTGCGCCATAATGGTCAGCAAGTACTGATGTTAAGCGTGGTAATGACTAACGACGGTAACGTCGTCCAACTGGGCACCGCTATGGCAGCGGCGGTAGAGCAAATTCAGCGGGAACTGGCCTATGGTATTGAACTGGAACTGATTGCCGATCAACCGACTACCGTTAAGGAAGCGGTGTGGGATTTTGAACGAGCGTTAGTTGAAGCGCTGGTGATCGTGGTGATTGTCAGCCTGTTAAGTCTGGGCTGGCGCACCGGGCTGGTTGTAGCTTTGTCAGTACCGCTGGTGCTGTGTATGGTCGCCATTGTGATGCTGGCGATGGGCTGGAATCTGGAGCGTATTTCTCTAGGCTCGCTAATCATTGCGCTGGGGCTATTAGTGGACGATGCCATTATTGCGCTGGAAATGATGGTAGTAAAAATGGAAAGTGGCTGGGATAAAGTTAAAGCAGCCAGCTATTCCTACACGGCGACAGCCATGCCGCGTTTGAGTGGTGGCCTGATTACCGTCGCCGCTTTTATGCCGGTCGGTTTGTCTCAGTCTTCTACCGGCGAGTACGCTGGCGGTATTTTCTGGATTGTTGGTGCTGCAGTATTGTTGTCCTGGATCTGCTCTAGCCTTTTCACCCCTTATCTGGCGATGAAAATGTTGCCTGATCAGCTGAAACATCAGCATGGTGATAGCAACCCGTATGATACGCCGTTTTTCCGCAAGCTGCGGTGCTGGGTTGAAACCACGATAGCGCACCGCTGGTGGGTTATCGGTACTACCGCAGTATTGCTGGTGTTGGCGGTTATCGGCATGAAATTTGTGCCGCAGCAGTTTTTCCCCGACAGCACCCGCTCTGAGCTGATTGTTGAGTTGCGGGTGAAAGAAGGCGCCTCTTTTGCCGCCACCACCAAACAGGTGCAGCAGATGGAATCGATCCTGAAGCAAGATGAAGACGTGAAGTTCTTTACCGCCTATATCGGCGCCGGGGCACCACGGTTTTCACTGTCACTGAACCCGGAGCTGCCTAACCCCGGTTATGCTCAGTTTATTGTGATGACAACCGATTTGGCTGCCCGCGAACGTGTGCGTAGCCGCCTGATGGCGATGGCCGATGAAGCATTTCCAGCAACCTGGGTGCGTGTTACCAGGCTGGAGCTGGGGCCACCGGTAGGCTTTCCGATACAGTTCCGTGTGGTAGGCCCTGATACTCAGGTGGTGCGCTCAATCGCCCGTGAAGTGGAGCAGGTTGTCGCTGGCCACAAGCTGACCCGGGATACACAGTTAGACTGGAACGATCCGGTGCGTAGTTTGCAATTGGAATTAGATCAGGATAAAGCGCGTGCACTCGGCTTGTCTTCAGCGGATGTTGCCTTAGTGTCCCAGTCGCTGCTAAACGGCGCACCACTATCACAGTTGCGTGAAGGCAATGAGCTGATTGATATCATGGCCCGCGCCGTGCCGGGTGAGCGGCTGGACGTGGCCACCCTGAAAGATATCAACCTGTACAGCCCGCAAGGCGTAGTGGTGCCGTTGTCGCAGGTAGCGCAGACCCGTTACGTGCTGGAAGAGCCGGTGTTATGGCGGCGCAACCGTGACATGGCGATCACTGTCCGTGCCGACGTGGTAGACGGCGCGCAGGGGGTTAGTGTTACCCAGCAGATTTTGCCACTGTTACGGGATATCAAGGCGAAATTGCCCTCTGGTTACCGTATTGATACCGGTGGTGCCGTGGAAGAGAGCGAGAAAGCCAATGAGGCGTTGGCTGCGGTAGCGCCACTGATGCTGATCACCATTTTGACCATCCTGATGTTGCAGTTAAAGAGCTTCTCGCTGATGACAATGGTGTTTCTGACCGCGCCATTAGGGTTAATCGGTGTAGTGGCTGCCTTGCTGTTGTTTAATGCACCACTGGGCTTTGTCGCCATTCTCGGCATTATCGCCTTGTCAGGCATGATCATGCGCAACGCTGTGATCCTAATCGATCAGGTACAGGCAGAAACCGCCAATGGCAACGATCCCTGGAATGCGGTAGTTGAAGCAGCTGTGCAACGTGCCCGTCCGGTGGTTCTGACCGCCGCTGCGACAGTACTGGCGATGGTGCCATTGACCAGCAGTGTATTCTGGGGCCCTATGGCGATTGCGATTATGGGCGGTCTAACGGTTGCGACACTATTGACCATCTTCTTTGTACCGGCACTGTACGCAGCCTGGTTCAGAATAGTGCCGTCTGCTACACCACAGTATAGCGCTGCCGGGTCAGTAACAAACACTGCATTAGCAGATAAGGCAATATAGTGATGGCCAGAAAAACTTTGGCCCTGTTAGTCGGAGGCTGGGCGCTGGTCGCCCAGGCTCAGGCGCAGGCAGGCGATGGCGCAGTGACCGTTACCGTGGAAAACGACTTTTTCACCGCCTCTGACAACAATTATACCAACGGTATAGGTGTTGCCTGGGTGTCGGATGAAATAACGGCCGAAGAGGATTGCTTTGTTGGCCGCTGGACGCAGTTCTGGTCATTTCTGCCCTATGTCGCAGACGACGGCTACCGTACTTACGCCGCCTGGTCTGTAGTGCAGGAAATGAACACGCCGGATGACATCACTGAGGCTAACCCGAGCGAAGATGACCAGCCATATTCCGGAGTACTGTATGTTGACAGCACCTTATACGCTAAGCAGGGCAACTGGACGCATGCCTGGCAGCTTAAGCTGGGTGTGGTTGGCCCGGCGTCCGGTGCGGGTGATGTGCAGCGTGAGTTTCATAAGCTGATTGGCGATGACAAGCCACAAGGCTGGCACACCCAGTTACCGAATGAACCTGTCGTCAATATCGACTACACCGTCGCGCATCTTGCTGCCGCAGGCCGTGTCGGCCAGAGCGCGCAGTGGCGGCTGGTACCAATGGCTACCGCAGGTATAGGTAACTATTTCACTGGTGTCGGTGGCGGAGTCTACGCAGAAACCGGCTGGAATCTCCTGGAAGCGCTGGGTGTAACGGCGCTGCGCTCAGGTTTAAATACCGCCTCTACCGTCGGGGTGAAAGCATCAGATAACTGGTCTGTCTCGTTTTACGGCGGCGTTGCCGCCTATGGCGTCGTCCATTATCTGCCTTTGGACGGCACTTTGTTCCGGCATAGCCGTTCAGTAAGCTCAGAGCCGCTAATTGGCATGGCGTCTTTTGGCGCCTGCCTGCGCCGGCGCGGTTTTACCCTGAGTTATTCGAAAACCTTTTTTACCGATACCTTCGAAACGCAGCGGCAAAACACCAATTTTGGCACTGTGGGCGTGTCGTGGATGTTTTAGTCTCACTGGTAGCAGTAAGACGACTGCTCCGGGCTGGTTTTGGCCCGGAACAGTGGATAAACAACACTTTAGATAACTACATTTTTGAGCGAGATAAGCATGCGTAACAATCAACCGCTAACCCGGGTGGAACATCAGCTTGATCCCAAGCGTCCGCTGGTTAGCGTAACCAATCTTGCCGGTGAAATAGTGCATGCCAATGCCAGTTTTATCCAGATCAGCGGTTTTAGCCGCGCCGAACTGCTCGGCCAACCGCACAACATTATCCGTCATCCGGATATGCCGGCCGAAGCCTTTGCCGATATGTGGCGCACGCTAAAGGCTGATCTGCCCTGGCGTGGTCTGGTTAAAAACCGCTGCAAGAATGGTGACTACTACTGGGTCGACGCCTATGCTACGCCTACCTTTGAGCGCGGGCAAAAGACCGGTTATATGTCGGTGCGCCGGCGTCCCGAGCCGCAACAGGTCGCGCAGGCTGAAGCTTTATATGCCGCTGTGCGCAGTAAACAGGCCGCTTTTGCCGCAACCCGCTATCAACGCGATATGCCGTTCAAAACACGGCTGCTGCTGTTGGTGATGGTGCCGGTGCTGTGTTTTGGCGCGGAATTATTTGCTGTTGATTCCTGGCGCTGGGTTGTTAGTCTGGCCGGCGTAGTGTCAGCCGCCGGACTGGGGCTATGGACCTATTTGGGGATAGTGACACCACTGCAGCGGCTTGGCGCAGCGATGAACCGGATCTCTGCCGGCGATTTAAGCGCAGAGCTTGATACCCGGGCAGCGGCAGAATTTGCCGCTATTTTGATTGGCTTTCAATCTATGTCGGTGAATCTGCGTGCGATGATCGCAGACATGGTGGTGATTGGTGGCGACATTGATACCCAGTGCGGCGGCCTGAATGCTCAGGTCGAGCTGGCAACCGAGCGTAGCCGGCAGGGGGCAGAAAATATTTGTACCATGGCGGCGGCTGTCGAACAGTTGTCTGCCTCGGTCAGTGACATTGCGCAGTTCACCCGCCATAGCGCAGCGCAGGCGACAGCTGCTGCGCAGCAAGTGGAGCAGGGCGTGGAGCAAATCGTCACCACCTTGCAAGTGTCGACCGGCGTGGTGGCGCGGATGGACGGCGCCCAGGCCCTGATCACGGAGCTGGACAAAGAAATTGTCTCGATCCGCCAGCTGGCACAAAGCATCCGTGAGATTGCCGATCAAACTAATTTGTTGGCACTGAATGCGGCTATTGAAGCGGCCCGGGCAGGCGAGTCTGGCCGTGGCTTTGCAGTTGTAGCAGATGAAGTCCGTAATCTGGCGTCACGCACCAGTGGCAGTACCGTGGAGATCACCGCTACCGTTGAACGCATCGGCACCTGCACCGCTAATACGCTGCACGCTATCGCTATAGCCGCGCAAGAAGTGCAGCACAGTAACGCTATGATGGAACAGAACCAGCGCAGTTACCAGCTGATTAAGCGCTCTGCCGACGACATTCAGGACTCCTCGCGTGATATTGCCGACATGTTGCAACAGCAAGAAGTCGCGGCGACTGAGGTAGCCGGTAACATCGAGCAAATCAGTAAATTGATGGACCAAAACAGCCGCAGTATTGGCACCATCAGTACCGCGTCGGCGCAGTTAAGCGACACCGCGCATCAGCTGCAACAAATGACCAGCCGTTTCGAAAATTCGCTTTGAGGCACAACCCAATGATTGACACTCAACCGTATACTGATGAGGCAGGTTTGCCGGCGACGACCGACGCTGCAAGCATTAACAGTAATGATGATGACCGGAAACGTTGGCAGGAAAACAACTGCAGCTGTCCGATGATCCAGGATTTACTGCGCTACCAGGCGACGCACGATACGCAAACCGGCCTGGCCAATCTTGACCTGTTGCTTGAGCGCGTAGAGCAACGCATAAGCCGGGGGCACCGATGCCATCTTGTTGTACTGATGATCACCGGCATTAATGATATTGGCGAGCATCACGGCGTCGCGGCTGGGCTGTATGCGCTGCGCACTATCGCCAAACGTATCAAAGACACGTTGGGCGATTATGGTTTAGCAGCGCGGATGCAGGGCGGCTTATTCGCTGCGGTAAGCGACAATGCAGCGCCGCAACAACTGGCGCAGCAATTGTGGCAAGCTTTGAACAAACCGCTGCTGTGGCATGCCGAGCCGTTGCAGTTAGTAGTCGCTGCCGGTGTTGTTAATGGTGCTGAACATGCGGGCTCGGCAGAAAGCCTGTTACAGGCCGGTTATGCCGCAGCAAAAGATGCGCTAAGCCACAATGCCCGCGGCGGCATTAACGTGTTTACAGCTGTGTTGGGGCAGCGGTTGGAGCATCAGTATCAGGTGGAGATGCGCCTGCGTTCAGCCTTGCTCAGCGATAACCTGTCGTTGGCACTGCAAGCCAAGGTATGTGCTTCCGGTGGCCATATTCTCGGCGCTGAGGCGTTAGTCAGATGGCATGATGCGCATCTGGGCACAGTCGCACCGGCGGAGTTTATTCCGCTGGCAGAGCGAAACGGTAGCATCGGCAAAATCAGTGCCTGGGTACTGGCGGCGGCGCTGCAACAGGCTACAACCTGGCATAATGCCGGGCTTGAGCTGACTATTGCGGTGAACCTGTCTGCTATTGACCTTAAAAACCCGGAACTGCTGGCCAATGTGCAGGCGGCGCTGACCGCATCCGGCTGCCCGCCGCACAAGCTGATTATTGAACTTACCGAGTCGGCGGTAGCGGAAGATCCGCTACAGGCTATTGCCCAGTTGCAAGCACTAAAGGCGCTGGGGCTGTCGCTGGCGCTGGATGACTTTGGTACCGGTTACTCGTCACTCAGCTATCTGCACCGGTTTCCGATTGACACGCTGAAAATTGACCGCTCCTTTGTCGCCGATACCCCGGCAGATGCCGATGCGGTAGCGATAGTACGCTCAATCGTCGCGCTGGCACAGGCGTTAGGGATGACTACAGTGGCCGAAGGTGTTGAAACTGCAGCGCAGGCCGCGTTCTTACGCGAGCTGGGGGTAAACACGTTACAAGGTTACTTTTTTAGTCCACCGATACCGGCGGAGCAATTTCTGGCCTTAGCGCAGGCGAAATTAGCTTTTTAGCCATAAGGTTGCTGAGGTTTTTCGTAGTGGCGAAAGGGACTTCGTTCAACTACAGTTAGTTTGATGTGCATGGAACGCAGGTGATTGAACATGACGCCAGTATTCACCGAGCAGTTAGTTTCGCTCATGCTTGAACATATCAGCCACACCGAGAACGGCATCGCCGCACTGGATGCCAATGACCGTTTTATCTTTTTTAATCCCGCTTTTACGGCAATGTTCGGTATTGCTGACTACTTAACATTGGGGCATAGCTTTGATGATATGCTGACGCGGATGTTTAGCCATGGTGTTGGCACCAACTGCAAGTCATCAACTCTGCCGGAGTGGCTGGCGTATGTGCATAGCCAATATCGGAAAAAACCGTTCCGTAGTTTTGAAGTGGACCTGGTGAATGGTCGCTGGTTACTAATGACTGAACAGGTTAATGAGAATGGCGAAGTGGTGTTGGTCGGCAACGATATCACCCGGGCCAAACAAGCTGAACAGGCGCTAAAAGCAGCGAAGGAGATCCTGAAACAGCAGGCGCTGACCGATGAGTTAACCGGCATTTCAAACCGGCGTCATTTTATGCAGTTGGTGCATTATGAATATAATCGTGCCAGACGATATGACAGCCGTATCAGCTTAGCCATTCTGGATATTGATTATTTCAAGAAGATAAACGACAACCTGGGCCACCCGGTAGGCGACGAAGTTATCCGGCATTTTGCGACCTTATTGCAGCAACAGTTACGCAAGCAAGATGCGGTGGGCCGGCTGGGCGGTGAAGAATTTGCGCTGTTACTGCCAGAGACAACAGAGGCAGAAGCGGCTGTCATGATTGAACGGATTATCAAGCAGCTAAAACAGACACAGTTGGATCACATAGTACCGGGTTTAAGCTACACCTTCTCTGCCGGGGTAGCTGAGCTGAAGCTGACCTCTGCGGCCAGTATTGACAGCTGGGTATCGATTGCCGATCAGGCGCTGTATCAGGCAAAAACAGGCGGCAGAGACCGGGTTGAGATCTACCAGGCTAAGGGTAAATAAGCTGCAGGCAGCCGCTGCGGCTGCCTGCGCATCCATACAGGCTACTGCTGTTTAAACTCAGCCAGGTGTTGTTCAAGAAACTGCGGCAGGCTGATGGCAGGGCGGCCGGTAAGTAGCTGCACTGCATCGGACGCATCGTCAGAAATACCCTGTTGATACAGCCGGGTCATTTCCAACTGATGCTGTACCTGAGTCTTTGGCATACCTTTAAATCGCATCACCAGCTGGGTTAGCCACAGCGGGATTTGTTTGTAGTTAACCCTACTGGCTAATAGCCGGCTGAGTTCATCAGCTAACTGTTGGAAGGACGATGCCTGACCGCTGAGATTATAAGTCTGGCTTTGCACCTTATCGTCGGTCAGCAAACGCACAGCACAGGCGGCGATGTCGGCGGTGTTAATAAAACGAAATACCGTGTCAGCGGCAAAAGGCAGGGTGATTTTGCCGGACTTACGTACCATGCCGGCTTGCAGCCCAAGTAGATTCTGCATAAAGAAATTACATTGCAAGATACTGTATGCCGGAGCTTGCGCCTTCAATTGCTGCTCAATGTGCCAGTGAGCCCGGCCTACGGCAGATACAGAATCTTGCCGCACGCTTTTTGGTGTACCGGATATTTTAACAATATGCTGAATGCCGCTGTTTAAGGCAGCCTGAATAGCGTTGCTTTGCTGGCGCTGCATCGCTGCTGAATTGGGCGACACCAGTAACAATTTAGTTCCACCCGCCATGGCACGTTCAAGTGAGGCCGGTTCGTCCAGATCGGCCGCTCTGACCAAATGACCGTTTAATTGCGGCTGCAGTTTTTGCGGCTGCCGCGACAAAAACACCGCCTGCTCAGCGTTATCTATCATCAATTTGGCCACTTCACGGCCGATATTACCCGTTGCACCCAGAACTATAAGCATAAAAAATGACCACCTGTGCCAATATCAATGTTGCGTTGTTATGTCGCCGGCGGCTTATTCTTTGCTGCCAGCACCTTTTACTCTGTCTTACGCGGCCTGCCACGCCGGCGTTTCTTTGGGTTAGCGTCTGCAGGTGCCTGCTCTGACAGCGGTAGCGCCTGATAGGCTATCCGGTCGGCTTCTGATGCAGTTACGCCCAGCGCCAGCAATAACATTTCTGCCAGTTGGGCATCGCCATCTGGCTGATCGTAGCCATCCAGTATCGCCGTCATCATGCCTGTGGTGGCTGAGGCCACCAATGCCAGGGCTATTGCTTCACTGCGGTAATGGAAACAGCCCTGCTGCAAGCCCAATTGCAGGTCGCGGCGTAAGTTGTCCGCCACCGCAGTGCGCATCCGGCTGTCATAATGAAACACGCTGACCACAGCGCCGGCCCAGGTCGGGTCTTTTCTGGCCTGCTGTATAAATAACCGTACCCCGACACTCAAGCGCTCAGCACCGTTATCTATGCCCTGGCTTAGCCGGGTGATCTGGTGCGAAAACTGATCTGCCAGTTCCATACCGACAGCTTCGAGCACGGCTTCGCGACTGTTGAAGTAGTTGTATACCGTGCCGTTGGACACGGCCGCTTTTTCAGCCAGCTCGTTAAGCATCAGCTCGCCAACGCCTTTTTCGGCGTAAATATTTAACGCCGCATCCAGCAGTGCCTGGCGGGTGCGGGCCTTTTTCTTGTATCCCCGTGTTACCTGTGGTGTTGTATCCTGACTCATGGCGTTATCCCGGCTAAAAATAAAATCATACCAATATTGACACAATTTTAAGCATTCAGCAGTGCCAAAGCCTGATTTAACAGCACTACCGCATGTTCTGGCGCACCATCCTGCATAATCACCCCGTCAGGGCGTACGACAACCAGCCAGCCGCTGGCCTTACCAATAACGAAAGCGTTGCTTAACATCTCAGCGAAAGGCGTGTCGCCCGACGGTTGCTGGCCGGGTAAACCAAGCTGCAGATAGCTGCCGCCTGCAGCTTGCCAGGCCTGCTGGCTGGCCGTATCCAGGTGCTGTTTCGGCTCGGTGCCAATACCTACCAGCAGTAATTGCGCGCCTAATACATCATCACTTAGCTGAACGCCGTGCCTGGTGCGCAGCCAGTCCTGGGCAATTTGCCCACCCCGTACCAAACCGGCAGGGCTTTTACCGCTGTCGAACAAACCTTGCTTAAAACGGTTAGCCGGTTTTATCCGCAGCTCTTCAAAGAATGTGCGGCTGAACGGCAAGGCGCCTAGTAACCGGGTCAGTCCGTGCAGAATAATGGCTTTAGCTTTGGATCTGGGCATTACCAGTTTGCCCATTAATCTTGCCAGATTGATCATCTTTCTGGCATGTGGCCGTCGTTCAGTATCGTAGCTGCTGAGTATCGCCGGCGAAGCCTGGCCATGGGTGACCCAGGCTAACTTCCATGCCAGATTGGCGGCATCCCGCAGTCCGGCGACCAGCCCCTGACCAACAAAAGGCGGGGTAACATGAGCGGCATCTCCTACCAGAAATACGCTATCGCGCTGAAATGCCGTGCAGCAGCGGGCATGAAACCGGTATACCGCCTGGCGCTCGATGTTGAGCTCGTCTGGTTTCAGCCAGGGGGCCATTAACTGCGCAATTTTTGCTGGCTGTAGCATGTCATCTCTTGTTTCATGCGGGTGTAACATAAATTCCCAGCGCTCACGGCCACCCGGCGCGGGGATATGCGGTGACGGCCGACGGGGATCGCAATTAAATTCAATATGATCGATGGCAAGGTGCTGGCGCTGCCCGACGTCAACAATCAACCAATCTTCAGCATAGGTTTCGCCGGCAAAGGCCTGCCCTATCAGGTTACGTACCCGTGAGCTGGCGCCGTCGGCACCCACCAGATAGCGCGCCTGCAGTGTTTTGATTTCGCCGGTGGCGGTTTTAACGCTGGCAACAACGCCTTTGCTGTGTTGTTGCAAATCGAGTAATTCAGTCTGTGTCCAAACCGTTACCGATGTTTTGCTTTGCACCTGTGAGCGTAAAGCCTGCTCCAATGCCGGCTGATAGAAAGTAACCAGTTTCGGATGGCCGTCAATAATGCCGCTGGTATTTAAGCGGGCAAACTGGCCAAGGTACGGGCAGTGCATCCGTACTTCCTGAATGCCATAGAGGTCGAAACTTTGCTGCGCCAGACCGGCCAGCTGCAGTATCCGCAGTGCTTCGTTGTCCAGCACTATGGCTCTGGGTGTCATTACCATTTCGGCCAGACGCTCTATTACCAGGCAGTGCACACCATAACGGCCGAGTAACGCCGCCAGTGCTGCGCCAACAGGCCCATAACCGACAATTAGTACCTCAAAGACGTGCTCTGACGACCCGTTAGCGTGTTCTTGCATAGTGATGTTTCAACTCCTGGTTACAGCGGTATCAGTAAAGCTGTGGTCAGAACAGATTAATTTAATTATGCATCAATATTGACACAAATATCAATATTGATTTATTTTGTGCGAAATGCAAGCTGATTTATCCGAATTAAGAGGTTCAGCAGATTATGCTTCAACTGAAGACAGAGCAGCCGCAGCGCCATCCTGAGCCGACAGTGAAGGCGACAAAACTGGCGTACTTGGCATTTGAACTACCTGACCTTGAGCAGGCTGAACAGTTTTTAACTGACTTTGGCCTGATACGGGTGCAACGCGATGAACACTTCCTGTACTTGCGCAGCACGGATGCTGCGCCTTTTTGTTACCGCGTAGCACCGGCTGA
The DNA here is from genome assembly GCF_036984005.1 of Rheinheimera muenzenbergensis. Lineage (NCBI taxonomy): Bacteria > Pseudomonadati > Pseudomonadota > Gammaproteobacteria > Chromatiales > Chromatiaceae > Rheinheimera > Rheinheimera muenzenbergensis. The sequence goes on along the minus strand of NZ_JALAAR010000001.1, from coordinate 181,282 downwards.
AAAGCCGAAATTCAGTGGCTTCGGTTTGGTGGTCGACAGTATGGCGGCGTTAGAAAAACTGGCACAGTTAACCGGCGCCTCTGCTATTGAAGCCCTGAGCTCTCCCGGCGGCGGCTGGGCCGTGCAATTACAAGATCCGTCCGGCTTTAATGTCACGGCGCTGTTTGGCCAGCAACAATCTGAGGCCTTAACGCACAGGACTGCATTGGATTTTAATTTCGACGGTAAAGCAGCCCGCATCAATAGCACACAGCGTCCGCCTGCGTTGCCGCCTGAGATACTGAAACTGGGGCATCTGGTGTTGGAAGTCGCCGATTTTCAAGCCAGCTGCGCCTGGTATTGCCAACATTTCGGTTTTATTCCCAGCGATGTACAGCTGTTACCGGATGGCTCGCCTGCAGTGGTGTTTATGCGGCTGGATCTGGCTGACACGCCCTCTGATCACCATACGCTGGCGATAGCGCAAGGGTTTATGCCGTGCTACAGCCATAGCGCGTTCGAACTGGTAGATGCCGATGCGGTAGGCATGGGGCAACGGCTAATGCGGGAAAAAGGCTGGAGCCACAGTTGGGGTATAGGCCGGCATATTCTTGGTAGCCAGATTTTTGATTACTGGCGCGATCCCTGGGGCTTTAAGCTGGAACATTACTGTGACGGAGATCTGTTTACCAGCGACGTGCCGATGGGCGTGCATCCGGTAAGCCGTCAGGCGATGTCGCAGTGGGGCCAGCCGATGCCGGCCAATTTTACCAAACCCAAATTAACCCTGGCTGGGATCAGGGCTATTTTTCATCATCTGCGGCATAGCCCGGATCTGACCTTTCGCAAATTAATTACGCTGGCAAAGCTGTTTGGCTGACAGCAGGAGACTTAGATGGCTTTACATATTGTCCGTTATCAGCACGGCGACAAGATCGGCTGGGGCATACTGGAACAACAGCAGGTGTATCCATTAAACCTGCCTTGCAGCACCACAAAGATGCTGTTGGAAATGGATCGGCGTCAGCTCACAGCGGCGTCGGAGCCCACTGCGCTGGCGCTGGGCGAGATAGAGCTGCTGTCACCCATCACGGCATCAGGCAAAATTTTGTGTCAGGGCGCAAATTACCGTCAGCACATGATCGACTCGGGGATGGACCCTGATGCGAAGAAATTCAATATGTTTTTCACTAAGTCTGCGGCGTCGATTACCGGGCCGCATGGGGTGATAGTGAAACCGAAGCATGTAGCGCTGCTCGACTATGAAATTGAGCTGACACTGGTGCTGGGTAAGCGGACTGAAGGGCCCGTTGAGATCACTGAGCAAAACCTGCATCAGTTTGTTGCCGGTATTTGTATTGGTAATGATATTTCTGCCCGCGACATTCAAATTCCACAGATGCAGTTTCATAAGGGTAAAAGCTATCGCACCTTTTGCCCGCTTGGCCCAGTGCTGTGTTTGCTGGATGCCGGCGAAATGCATTATCTGAATGAATTGCAACTGACGCTGACGGTTAATGGTGCAACCCGCCAGCAAGACAGCAGCGCAAACCTGGTGTTTAAACCGGCAGAGTCGCTAACCGAGTACTCGAAAATCCATGACTTTGAACCCGGTGATGTAGTAATGACAGGCACTCCCAGTGGTTGTGCGCTGGGCTTACCTGCGCCCTGGGTGGTCAGATTAATGGCTCTGCTACCTGAAGCGAAAAAATGGGCGCTGTTTGTCAACGCTCAAAAGCGCCGGCCGCAGTATCTGAAGCCGTTAGACGTAGTAGAAAGCCGCATTGTCAGCCCGGATGGCAAAATTGATCTTGGCTGGCAATCGCACGTGATACAGGCGGAATAAATGAACATTAATTCTGGCATTGCCAACTATCAGGACTTGTTAGCACTGGAAGCGGCCGGCAAACCAGCGTTGCCGGTCAGCACTTATGATTTGATTTTGCAGGGTGCAGCGCTTAACCCACAGGCCTGCGCCCTGTCTTTTTTTCTGCACACAAATGAGCATCAAAATGCGCAGCGCTGGAGTTATCAGGCACTGATAGAAAAAATACACCAAACGGCAAATTTTCTGCACCAACTTGGTGCCGGTAAAGATACTGTTATTGCTTATATTTTGCCGAATCTGCCGGAAACGCACTTTATTATCTGGGGCGGTCAGGCCACCGGCATTGTGGCTGCGATTAATCCGCTGCTGGAGCCCAAAGCGATGGCCGAGCTGCTCAATGCCGCGGGCGCATCAATTCTGGTGACGCTGGCACCTTTTCCCGGCACCGAGTTGTTCGCTAAAGTCAGCCAGATTTTGCCGCAGCTTTCCGCTCTGCAGCATCTGGTACTGGTTAGCCTGTGTGATCATGTGCAGGCCGAAAAACTTGCTGGTAATGAACTACAACAGCTGGAAATGCAGCGGATTGACGGTGCCACCGAAGCATTGCAGTTAACACCTGACCACATCCAATTACATGATTTTAGCCAGGCTATCAGTCGTCAGGCAAAACACCAGCTAAACTCGGCCAGACAGTTTGCAGCGACAGACTACAGCTCGTATTTTTGTACCGGCGGTACCACAGGTACACCAAAAATTGCTATGCGTACTCACGGCAATGAAGTGGCTAATGCCTGGAGCGCCGCGCAGTTTTTTGGCCACGACGGAAATAGCGGCAATACGGTGTTCTGCGGCCTGCCACTGTTTCATGTCAATGCCGTGTTGGTGACGGGGCTGTTACCTTTTGCTACTGGCGGGCATGTTATTCTCGGTACGCCACAAGGCTACCGGGGAGAGGGTGTGGTCAGCCGTTTCTGGGAACTGGTGGAATATCACAAAATCCACTCTTTTAGCGCTGTACCCACTTTGTACGCCAACCTGCTGCAGGTGCCTATTGCTGAGCGGGATATTTCGTCATTGCGATATGGCTTATGCGGTGCCGCACCTATGCCGGTTGAAGTGATGCGGCGCTTTGAAGACTGCACCGGTATTAAAATTCTTGAAGGCTATGGTCTGACCGAAGCTACTTGCGTCAGTAGCGTCAATCCGCTGCACGGTGAGCGTCGCTGCGGCTCGATTGGCCTGAGAATTCCCGGTCAGTTGATGAAAGCGGTGGTGTTGGATCAGCAGCAAAATTACGTCAGAGACTGTGAAGTCAATGAAGTAGGGGTTATCGCCATTAGCGGCCCCAATGTGTTTGCCGGTTACAAGCTGGCGGAGCAAAACAGCCAGCTGTGGCTGGACGCCGGCAACGGCAGAAAGTGGCTCAACAGCGGTGATTTGGGCCGGCAAGATGCCGATGGTTATTTCTGGCTTACCGGGCGCAATAAAGAGCTGATCATTCGCGGCGGCCACAATATTGACCCTGGCCGTATCGAAGAGGCGCTGCATCTGCATCCTGCGGTACAGCTTGCGGCTGCGGTAGGCCGGCCGGATCCGCATGCCGGCGAGCTGCCGGTGGCTTATGTTCAGCTAAAGCCGGGGACCAGTGTCAGTGCGGATGATTTACTGGCTTTTGCTAAAGCCAATATTGAAGAAAGGGCCGCAGTCCCCAAGCAGATTGAAATTATTGCCGCCATTCCACTCACTGCGGTCGGTAAAATTTTTAAACCGGCGCTCCGGCAACTTCAGATCCGTTGTGCACTGACAACTGCGCTGCACGATGGCGGGGTCGACAGTTTTTCGATTGAGATAAACGAAGAGAAAAACCTTGGCTTTATCGTCACGGTGCAACTGACGCACGCCAGCCAACGTGAAGCGGCGGCAAAAATTCTCGGCATGTATCCGTTGGCATTCAGGCTGGTAGTCAGTACAGAAGATGCGCCAGCAACGCAGACTGCATCAGCATCAACGACGAACTAAACCGGCATTTGCTAACTATACACAGGATTTTGCAATGAATTACTCGAATTCTGCGCTGTTAATGGCAGGGTTTACCCTGCTTTCAGTAAGTTCAGCGCTTGCACAGGCAGCAGAAACGCAGCTAAAAATGTCAGGTTTCGCTTCGGTAGGCGTCAACCATGTGTCCAATGACAGTGGTTACTTTTTGGCTACCGACAGCGGCCTGCACTATAAGTCCGACAGCCTGTTCGGCTTTAAGTTTGACTTTGATGTGAATGACAAAGTCGATGCCTCGGTACAGTTGCTGAGTAGAGGCGACAACAACTGGTCTAATGATGTCGAATGGGCCTATCTCAGCTATGCCATTACGCCCGCAACTAAGATCAGAGGCGGCAAATTACGCCTGCCGCTGTTTATTTATTCTGATTTTCTTGATGCCAGATTTTCCCTGCCCTGGGTACGCCCGCCGCAAGAGGTTTACAGCGTGATCCCAACCTCAGGTTACAGCGGCGTAGAACTGAATTATGAGCAGGCGGTGGGAGATTTTAACTTCACTGCTCAGGTGTATCTGGGAGAGGCAGAGCCTGAGGAACTGGTGTCTGGCGCAACCTCTAAGCTGACGCAGCTGCGCGGAACAACGCTGAGCCTGGCCGGTGAAAACCTGATGTTAAGAGTCAGTTACGCCACGGCGGATATTGATTTAACCCTGGGCACCGGCAGCGCTATTCCCGCCGGTTTATATCAGGGCGATGCCAGCTTTATCGGGCTTGGCGCTTTATACGATGACGGTAGCTGGCTGGCCGTGGCCGAAATCGTCAGGGCAGAAATTGATACGCAGGACATGTCGGAAATTAGCTCGGTGTATTTGACGTTGGGTCGCCGTTTCAATGACTGGATGCCGTATCTGACCTATGCAAGAGCACGCAATGCCTCAGATTTCCCCGACGTTTTAGCGCAGCAGTTTTTAGAGGCAAAACGTCAGACATTATCAGTGGGGCTGCGCTGGGATTTGGCCAGGGGTATGAGCCTAAAAAGCGAATTGTCCAGACTGTTTAGTTTTGAAGGTAGCAGAGGCTTGCTGCGCAATAACAGCATACCGTTATACAGCAATGGCCAGCTAAGCGGCTTCAGCATTCCGCACGATTCGGTGTTTGTTTCCAGCGTTAGCCTGGACGTAATTTTTTGAGGACAGTTACGATGAAAAATCTTCTTTTGACTCTGTGCTGTCTGCTGCCAGCCTTAGTGCAGGCGGAGTTGGTCGTGGTAGGCAACCCCTCTATCAAATCTGAGCTCAGCAGAAGGCAAATTATTGATCTCTATTTAGGCAAAGCGACGCTGCTGTCGTCCGGCTACAGTGCCGAACTGTTTGAATACGGTAGTGGTCACCCGCTGAACCATCAACTGTACCAGTCAGTGATCAAAAGAACGGAAAACCAGGTGCTGATGAACCGGCAAAAACAACTCATCAGTGGCAAATTCAAATCGCCGGCAATCGCTAAAGATCAAACCGACTTATTAGACAAGGTTGCCAGTACGCCCAATGCTATTGGCTATGTCGAAAGCCAGTTTCTTGATGATAGGGTAACGGTGTTGTTTAAGCTGGAAGAATAAGTTTTAGTTGTAAGGCACCACGATAGTCGGATTTTCTGTGTTCTCAGTTGTTGGTTCGGGCTTTGGACATGATCTATTTGCAGTGCTGTTTTCGAAAAGCATCATAGGCTGCTGAAGTGCGATATGGGAGTTCTCATAAAATGTACCTCTGTAGTCACTTTGGAACTTGATTGGAAATTCTTCTTGAGCAGCATGGAATTGAGCCGCATGGCATGGGCTGCATATCACCATTGAAGGAAGATATGCATCACCACTCATTAAAGTGAAGTCACAAACTTAATTAAATTGCGTTTTCTGAAAATGGTCTGCAAGTTGCTCAACGTCACAAACTTAATTAAATTTCGTGCTTCGTAACTTATTGATATTTATATGCCGGTAGTCACAAACTTAATTACATGCTGACAGTATTTATTGATCCCATGAAATAAGTCGTTTAATGGGATTAAATAAGTCGTTTAACGGAAATAAGTCGTTTAAAAGTTAAAGCCCACTTTTAGTGGGCTTTTTGTTGTCAGCCTTAAACCACCTCCTATGGAGGTGGTGATCGTTTAGTCGGGGCTATGCCCGTAGAGTACCCATGTTAGATACTTCGCTCGTTTGTAACCAGCAAATGAGGAAGTAAATAACATGAGTAGATATGAATCCGCTTCACACGTCTTCTATCGTTGTCAGTATCACATCGTTTGGACGCCAAAGTACAGATACAAGCTCTTAACGGGTAATCTTGGCAAAGAACTTTACCGCAGCATTTATGTATATTGCTCGATGAAACGCTGCACGGTAGTAGAGCTGAACGTGCAGATAGATCATGTGCACTTAGTCGTGAGAACACCACCGAATGTCAGCGTGTCGGAATTGATGGGAGTCCTCAAAGGAAGAACGGCAATCAGGCTGTTTAATAAATTTCCGTACCTTCGTAAGAAAAAGCTGTGGGGAAATCACTTTTGGCAGCGCGGCTACGAAGGTGGTGATAGTTCAGTCGGATGGGCCGTGGATTAACGATGTTAGGTACTCCATATTGGAGTACATTGTAGGTACAAAGATGATCAAACTGCTAGATGCGCTGATAGCCCAAGCATTTGCTTATTTGGAAAGTCAGCCTAAGACACATTAGAAGGAGTATTTGAGGATTGGCCAGCGACTTGCTGGTAAAATGACAGAGCTAGATATGATGAATTTTTTGCTCGGAAATATTGATATTAGTATTCGAGAAAATCTTGTAACAAAGATGGAAAATTGTAAATCCTCTATTAAACTTCATTTACGTAACAAAATGTCGACATTGGAAGTCAGTGGTATGAAAGTAGACTTCGTTTCATATTATTAATATAAGAAGGAGTTAATCATGTCTTGGCAATACAATAATATCGCTCATAGACACCTCGCAACTTTTGTAGTTGTTAAAAACTTACAAACTATTCACAAGAATGGGCTTAAACCTTCATTTGATGACGTAGGTAAATGGACATTGCAATATGTAATTCCACTTCCAGCTGGAGCTGGTCAACGGGTTATAGAACAAAACGCATCAAGTTTTTGCCACGAACTTATCAGTTGGATGTGGAGTATAAAGGGGGCTACTTTTGAGCAAGGCCTAGATTATGATAAAGCAATGGAAGCGCTTATGTCCGAATTTAGTAAACCAGCGAACACGGTAGCCGATTGTGGGGACGTTATGGATGCAGTTTTTCGCTGCATAGGAGAAATCTGATGAAAATTATTTTCAGCTCTTTCCTACTTTTAGTTATTTGTGCAGCGCCTGCAATGAGTCAGGATAGTGGCGATTTAAAACCAACAGATAAAAAAACTAATGAAAATTTCCAAGCACAACCGTTCAAAGTCGAGATTAATATGATCGATTTAGAAAACGGTGATTCTGTCATTGGTGCTGATTTTTCATTTAGGAAGGTAATTAAATCAATACCGGGGGCTAATAGTCCGGAAAAATTGCGTGGTAGTAACTATGCTTTGGATTTTCTTCTGAAAGGTACTGCCACTTTAAATGCTGAGGAAAATCCTAGAAATTTTATCGAAACTAAACTGAGCGGGTTTTATTCATCCTTCAGAACAAAATACTACAATGCAGCCATTGTAAATGATGAAGACGATCCTTGTGCAAGCTCCGACCAAAACGACTTTCCAAATTGTACCGCTGATGCGATAAGACAGACGCAAATAAATAAAGTAGGAGGGACGGTATTTAATTACTTGGCAGGCGTGAACTTAGGGTACGAATCTGACCAGAAGTTTGAAGCAAAGAATTCTGTCATCGGACTAAACGCAGTTTTTCATTTGAAAAAGATCGATAACTCTTTTTGGGCAAAGAATGAAATAGTAACTACTGTTATGCTCGCCCTTGATGACATTTCACCTAATGCCGATACCCCAAGAGCTCAAGCAGGAGATGATTCTAATTTTCAGCGAGCATCAGGCGAGTTAGCCATATCATTCAGTTTGGCTAATTTGGTGGGGAAGCCTTATAAGTTTACTTACTCTTATCGATACTTCGAAGAACTATCTCCATCAGAGATAGTACAGAATGCCAATCTTGATACCAATCACTTGATCACTTATTCGATTTTGTCACCAACAGGCATCGTATTTTCTTACTCATCTGGAAAATTACCATTCGATGTTTCAAGTGATAACACTGTAGAACTAGGTTATCAATTTGAATTTTGAAATTGAGGCACTTTATGAAATTTAATTTTATATTGCTGCTTTTTTTCTCGAACTGTGTTTTTGGTGGTATGCAGTCTATAGAAGTTATAGAGAAAAATAAGCGTGAAAAATCAAACGAATCCAATAAAGAATTGATTAGTAAGTTCGCGCAATGGGGAGACAATGAGGTTCTTGCACGTTATACCGATGTTACAGGGACGCGGAGACATGTTGACGTTAGTCTCGGCTTTCGATATTTAATGACTAATACGCCTCTCCCTAAAGGAGATAAATCAGAATATGCCGTAGCGATTGCTTATCAAGGTGAGTTTGATTTCTTTGCTTTAACTCGCAATTCCAGTCCGGTTGTTACTACGAGACATAACCCCAGTATTTTTTATACTAAGGTGTGGGATCCTGACAAACTCGGTTTGTCGTCATGGGTTTTATCTTTTGAGCACGAGTCAAACGGTCAGGTGACAGATACGCAGGCACGACTCGACGCAGTAATTGAGGGATTTCAGAAGGACTATGAAAATGATCTATCAGTATCTGATTCTGAGTTGCTCGAAATGGCTCAGCAAACCATAAGTCGATCTAATAATTTTTTAGGCTTCGGAATCAATTACCAAATTGGTAAAGACAAAGAAAAAGACAAATACAAATCCGATTGCTTAGTGTTATTCGATTGCATACATATATTTGGCAAGATTCGTTATCAATTAGACAAAGATCCGGAAGATAATTTGTGGTGGCAGGAGGGGCAAAGCGATAAACTAAAAGACTACGTTGGAACTGAGATAGATGTCAGCTCACCATTTTATTTGTGGAATTTAAAAAGTTCTTTGCGGCTAACATATCGCACTGGACAGTTGCTTGGTGCAAGCCCATTTAAAAATCACACTTTTGATCTACGCTACTATATTGATTTACCGATAGGCCGAGCTTTGGCCAAAGTTTTCGAGTGGGACAATGCTGAACTATTCGCTCTACCAGTTGTTCTGCGATACCACAGTGGTTATTTGGATGAGCTATACAATTACTCTCAAAGAGTAAATTACGTGGCTGTTGGTTTACATGCTAGATATTAACACCGTCTAATTTAGTAATTTCATTGCTTGTAGCAGCCAGCTAGATTTGCCGTATAGCGTCAAGACAAAACGTTAGTTATGTGTCAGGACTATTAGTAGCGATTTATACAACGTTACATGTTTTAATATATGATCTTTAATTCATAAAGTTATATAAAACAAACACTTATGCTTTTATATTTTAGCGGGGAACTTATTTAATATTTTGGGGTTTTTAGCCCCATCAAAATAAGGCCATGTAGAGGGGCTATCGGGTAACCTCGTTAATCACCACATTTATGTAGTAACAATAAAAACCCCGGCCAGCGCGCCGGGGTTTTTTATCGCTTAAATTGGCAATCGTCTAGTGTATTCTTTGAGGCTTAGCTGTTCTAACGTTTCTATTGTGCTGCGCTAAGGATGAAGAGTTAGCAATATCAATGGATCTGACTCTATCGATTCGATTTCTGCTATTTTCAGAAATCCCACTTTCCGGCCATCTGCAGTTGCTGCATCAGCGTTGCGTCCCATTGACAGTCCGACTGTGCAAGATTACTCAGGTAAATTTCAAGCTGTTTAAAAGCGCGCATGTTGCGATAGTGTTTTGCGACTATTGCCAAGTCAAACGCATAGGTACAGCGGTCCATTGTAAACATTATCTGATCAAGCAGCTCCGGGGCCAGAGTCAGATCTTGTTGTGGCAGTAACAGGCCAATAACTGCTTGTTCCGTTTCTTCTGTGGTTACAGCCAGAGCTTGTGAGATTAATTCTGGATCTGCGGCACCTTGCAAAAGTTGCATAACGTAACGGCTGGATAGCGCCTTTCCCATCCCGCATTTAGCATTGGGATCCAGTTCTTGAATTACCTTGCTATATAGCTTATCAAGATCGTGATGCCATTCTGACCAGTCTTTGCCTGTATTGCTGTCTGGCAGATAGGAACTAAGTTGTGCCAGCCGGTAGGCTGAAAATATGCCCGCACAGACAAAATTAGTCGCGGTACTAAAAACGGTGCGGTGCCAATGCACTGACGCAGCTAAGTTTGCGCCATCACTAACTGACCCAACAAAGTAATCATGGGCCAGAATATTCATGCAACCACCATGATGTTGTTCTGCACAGCTATGCCAGTACTGCAACGCCAGCGTATTAGACTGCAGTAAATGCTTAGCGGTATGGCCTGCTTGATACTGTAGTCCGTCAACCGATAAAGTACCGGGGTGGGCAATAGCAAAATTGAAATCCTCTATTGCCTGCTCGGCCTGGCTGACATCAACCATTTTCCCTTTATTAAAGCGAACATAATTAACTGCTGCCAAACCATGTGCCCGAATAGCGCGAAAAGCAGCAACTTGCTCGGTTTGTAAGCGGTGCTGCTGAAGTACGGTACTGATGACTGCCAGATGTTGCTCGGTCAGATTGGTATCAAGATCTGCTGAACTTTCTCTTGGCCAGGTGTGCTGCAACAGATATTGAATCGATGTGTCTATTTGTTCTTGAGTTGCTGCAGCTGAGTCATTTACACCTGCAAACAGCAGGCTGATATAAATCAGACAGTAAATTCTGGTTTTGACTAATAGCGATAATCGCGTAGGCATTAACAATTCCCTTTAAGCTGGCAATACATAGCGACACAGATGTAACATCAGTGTTTTAGTTTGGCAAGAGCCGCGCGGCGGCATAGCGCGCCGCCAGAGGATGGCTGTAAAGCGTCCAGCCGTTAACGACCACTGGAACTTGATCAGCCAAGTTTATTAATCCTTAGCGGATAGCGGTGCATCCAATTCAATATCAACGTCTGCAACCAGGGATGCTACGCTCCGCTGCAACTGTTTCAGCGCGCAACATAAGCTTCTGTTCCCCACAGCGGCACGGTAGATAAGCTGTGCTTAAAGCTGCCAGAGGTTTCTTTGGTGGAGTAGGACAGATACATCAGGGTTTGGTTTTCTGCATCAAAAATACGGCGTATTTTCATTGTTTTAAAAAAGATGCTTTTTGATTTGCTAAACAGCACTTCACCGTTTTTGCTTTTGTCTATGCTGGCAATCATTGCTGCGGTAATGGGGCCGGTTTGCCGGCAGGCGATAGAGCTGTCAGACGGATCAGATAAGTTAAGGTTAGCCTCGATACTGGAGACATGGCAGGTAACGCCTGTTACCACCGGGTCGACCATAGCATCGAGCTTGATATCTTTGGTGGTAAACACGCCCAGCGATACATCGCCGACTTCGTTTTTATTACAGCCGCTAAGCATCAGTAGTAGTAATACAGCGTAAATTGGACGCATGGTGGGGGCTCCTTTGGTCAAGTCTGTCGGTACAACTAATAACGCCATACTGCCATGTTGTGTGCTGACAAAAAAGCCAAACCACAATAGCGCAGGCTTTATTTTTGATGCCGGCTTGTTTATTGTCTGGATTTGAATGGGATAAGTAACTTTGTGCAGTAAAAGCCTGATAAGATTCAACTATCTGCACAGGTAAGGTAAACAATGAAAATCATCCGCAGTAAAGATTTTACCGCCAGCCGCGCCTGGGGCGCCTTGGATATTGCCAGTATGAATGGCATTAGCACCCGGTTGCACTGGACTAATCAGCCGTACAAATGGCATATCAATGACGGCGAAGAAGTATTTGTGGTGCTGGACGGCATAGTAGATATGCATTATCGCGAAGCCGGCACCGAGCAGGTTAGCCGCTTAGCTGCCGGAGATATTTTTTACGCCGGTATTGGTTGTGAGCATGTGGCCCATCCGGTAGGTGAAGCACGCATTTTAGTGGTAGAAACAGCCGGTAGTGTATAACTGCTGTGCGAAAAAGCCGACCTGCTTAGGCGGCAACAGGGGATAACGGAAACTATGCAAAATATAACTAAATTGCTGCTATCGTTAGCCAGCGCTTGCTTAATGCTGGCTGGCCAGGCCAATGCCAGTACGGTTTATCTGGTTCGGCATGCTGAAAAGTTGCCCGACGGTAAAGATCCGGCGCTGAGCCACTGCGGCCAGGCCAGAGCCGCAGCGTTGGCAGAGTATTTTGCTGATAAAGCACTAAATGCGGTATATGCCACGCCGTATCAGCGTACACAGCAAACCGCGGCGCCGGTTGCGGCGGCTAAGCAACTTAGTGTTACGGCTTACGACCCGCGTCAGCCACAGCAATTGCTTGCCCAGCTAAATGCCGTTAGCCAGCCGGTTTTGATAGTCGGACATAGCAATACGGTACCGCAACTGGTTAGCTTATTAAGTGGGATAGAGATGGCAGCGCTAACAGAGCAGGATTACAACTTGTTGTATCGGGTTGAATTGGGAGAACAGCCCAGCGTTACATTGATGCGACAAGCTTTTATCTGCGATGCACAAGATGGTAAACCCTAAAAAAGCGCTGCTCCGTCACAGGGGCAGCGCTATTGGCGACTTAGCTTAGCCTGTTAGCGGTCAAGGTTCATTACCTTTGTCCAGGCTTTAACAAAGTCATCGACAAACTTCTGCTTCGAACTATCAAAGGCGTACACTTCGGCCACGGCGCGCAGTTCTGAGTTTGCACCGAAGATCAGATCAACCGACGTAGCAGTCCATTTTTTATTGCCGGTTTTACGGTCAAAACCGTCGTACACGCCGTCGGTAGCTGATTTTTTCCATACCGTGGACATGTCCAGCAGGTTAACGAAAAAGTCGTTGTTTAGCGTACCTGGCTTATTAGTGAATACGCCGTGCTTTGCCCCCTGATAGTTGGCATCCAATGTCCGCAGGCCACCTACTAAGACTGTCATTTCCGGCACGGTCAGGTTCAGCTGATCGGCTTTGTCTATCAGCATTTCAGTCGGCGATTTATAGCTGGCGGCATCAAAGTAGTTGCGAAAGCCATCTGCGGTCAGTTCCAGCAGGCTAAACGAGTTAACATCGGTCATTTGCTGGCTGGCATCGCCACGGCCCGGTTTAACGGGTACGGTTAGGGTATAACCGGAATCTTTAGCGGCTTTTTCTATTGCCGCTGCACCGCCCAGTACTATAGTGTCAGCCAGCGACACTTTGCGTTTACCTTTATTGAAGTCAGCTTGCACTTTGCTAAGCGCCGCTAACACTTTAGCGGTTTCGGCCGGGTTGTTTACCGCCCAGTCTTTTTGCGGAGCTAAGGCAATACGGGCCCCGTTGGCACCACCACGCATATCAGAGTGGCGGTAGCTGGCAGCCGAGGCCCAGGCAACACGCACTAACTCTGGTACCGTTAAACCGCTTTTTAAGATGCTGGCTTTGAGCGACTTCACATCTTTTTCATTGATGTTCGATTGGGTTGAAGCGTCTATCGGATCTTGCCAAATGAGCACTCCTTGCGGTACTTCTTTGCCTAAAAAGTTGCGTGCTGGCCCCATATCGCGGTGCGTTAACTTGTACCAGGCCTTGGCAAAGGCTAAGCGGTACTGTTCCGGATCGGCTAAAAAGCGTTCGGCAATTTTGCGATATTCCGGGTCAAATTTCAGCGCTAAATCGGCGGTGGTCATTACCGGCGGGTTAAACTTACCTTTAACATGGGCATCCGGTACAATTTTATGCAGTGACTCATCGGTTGGGATCCACTGAATAGCACCGGCCGGGCTGCGTGTTTGCTGCCATTCAAAGTTAAGCAGGTTGCTTAAGTACAGTGATGTCCAGCGCGTTGGCGTCTGGGTCCAGGCACCTTCTAAACCACTGGTAATAGTATCTTCAGAGTGGCCTTTACCACAGTTGTTTTTCCAGCCCAGGCCTTGTTCTTCAACGCCTGCTGCACCTGGCTCAGCTTCCAGGCAGTCGGCTGGTTTATGCGCACCGTGCATTTTACCAAAGGTGTGGCCGCCGGCGATTAAGGCCAGTGTTTCTTCATCGTTCATTGCCATGCGGCCAAAGGCGACACGGATATTCTTTGCCGAACCCAGTGGGTCTGGCACGCCTTTTGGGCCTTCAGGGTTAACATAAATCAGGCCCATGTGGGTGGCGCCGAGCGGGCGCTGCAGTTTGCCGTCTTTTTCTTCGCGGTCACTGGCCAGCATTTCTACTTCCGGTCCCCAGTACACCATATCCGGTTCCCAGTCGTCAGCGCGGCCGCCGGCAAAGCCAAAGGTTTTAAAGCCCATATTTTCCAGCGCGACATTACCGGCCAGTACTATCAGATCTGACCAGGACAGGGCCGCGCCATATTTTTGTTTTACCGGCCACAGTAAGCGGCGGGCTTTATCCAGGCTGGCATTATCCGGCCAGCTGTTTAGCGGATCAAAACGTTGCTGGCCACCGCCGGCACCGCCGCGGCCATCCAAAGTACGGTAGGTGCCAGCACTGTGCCAGGTCATGCGGATGAAAAACGGCCCGTAGTTACCAAAGTCGGCTGGCCACCAGTCTTGTGATTCAGTCAGCAGTGCATTGATATCCTGCTTTACATTGTCCAGATTAAGCTTGCTAAAGGCGTCTGCGTAACTGAAATTGGCACCATAAGGGTTAGAGCGGTCATCGTGATCACGCAGCACTGACAGATCCAGTTGCTGTGGCCACCAAAACTGGTTGCTTCTTATGGCACCGGCTTGGACCATACCGTGGCCTGAGGCGCCGGCTGGCTTGGTCATGGTTTTGTCACTGGCGAAGGTGGCCCCGGATACCAGCAGCATAGTTATAACGCTGAGCAGGGTTTTTCTGGCCATTATGTGATGTTTCATTATTGGCTTCCTTTTAGTTAACGTATGTTGATTGCACACCGTAAGGCCCTGATACTTATCAAAACTGTCTGCCAGCATTAATTCTGTACTTTGGCGTGACAGTTTTTTAATCTGTCGGACTTAGCAGGGCCTTACCCGCTTAGGAAAACGACAACAAAAAGAGTATAGTAAGACGCTGATTGTTTTATGCGAATTAAAGCGATTGCCTTAATCTATATTATCGATATGTAATGGGCTGCTGGCGTCAGTCGCCGGCAAAATACAGGAAGTTTTGTAATGCTAAAGGTTGCTGCAACAGAAAGATTAAGCTTCGCCCTGCTGTCAGAGCAGGATGCAGAGCTGTTATTTGAAGTCGATCAGGATGAAGAAGTGATGCGCCACCTAAGCGGTGGTAAGTTAACCACGATGCAGGCCATAACCGATATATTTTTGCCGCGCATGGCGCAGTACCGCAACCCGGAGCAAGGTTACGGCATTTGGCAGGTGCGCCGCTTACAGGACAATGCTTATCTTGGCTGGGTACTGATCCGCCCTATGGGCTTTAATACTGCCAACCCAAGCCGTGATGATGTTGAGCTTGGCTGGCGTTTTAAGCGTGCGTACTGGCGCCAGGGCTTTGCCAGTGAAGCTGCCGCGGCTGTGGCTGCTGCGGTATTGGCACAAAACCGCAATGTACAGTTTTTATCGGCTATTACGGTGCCGGATAACGCCGGCTCTATTGGTGTTATGCGTAAACTGGGTATGCAGTTTGTAAAACGCTATATGCATCAGGATGCATTAGGTGAAGTGGACGCCGTGCTGTACCGCAAGGCGGTATCTATTGCTGAAGCCAGCTAGGCAGCCTGATATTGCGCTGGTGGGCAATCAAATTTGGTTGCCTGACGACGCTTTGCTATATTAGCCGCCTGGCATAGTGTATTGACTAAGCAGTAGGTAGTTGAATTGACTGCATCCGTACCGGAGCACCTGACGCCCGGGCCAAACGATCTGTGGTTTTTGCCCTTGGGTGGTTGCGGCGAAATAGGCATGAACCTGAATCTGTATGGTCATGACGGCCAATGGCTGATGGTCGACTGCGGCGTGACCTTTTATAACCCGCTGCAGCCAACCCCCAGCCCGATAACCGCCGAAGTGCAAGCCGCCGATCCGGCCTTTATCAGCCAGCGCCGCGAGCAACTGTGCGGCATTATCATTACCCATGCCCACGAAGACCATATCGGCGCTTTGCCTTTTTTGTGGCCGCGCTTTAATTGTCCGGTGTATTGCACGCCTTTTACCGCAGAGATCCTGCGGCGTAAACTGGCACGCAGTGGCACATCACAGGCTATGCCGATCATTGAAATTGCGCCGGGCGGTACCTGCAATATAGGGTCATTCTTAATTAACTGGCTCAATATTACCCATTCGATACCCGAGCCGCAGGCACTGTTAATTACCACACCGGCGGCTAAGGTGTTTCACACCGCCGACTGGAAGATGGACGCTGCACCCATTACCGGCCGGGCGTTTAAAAGTCAGGTGTTTAAACGGCTGGCAACGCAGGGCATTACGGCAATGGTCTGTGATTCGACCAATGCCCTAAAAAGCGGCTTTTCATTGTCTGAAACCGCCTGCTACCAGGCATTGTATGAAGTTATCAGCCAGGAAAAACAGCGGGTGGTGGTTACAGGTTTTAGCAGCAATATAGGCCGTTTAATTAGCCTTGGCCGAATAGCCCAACGCACCGGGCGATATCTGGCGTTATTTGGCCGCGCCATGGAGAATATGGTTGGCGCCGCCCGTGTCTGCGGCTACTGGCCGGATGATATACCGCTGATTGACGCCAGCCATGTTGGTTACCTGCCGGCTGAAGAAGTGCTGGTTGCCGCCACTGGCAGCCAGGGGGAGCCCAAAGCCGCACTAACCCGGCTGGCCGAGCAGCGCCATCCACAGTTGTTGTTGCAGGAAAATGACTTAGTGCTGTTTAGCGCCAACTTGATCCCGGGTAATGACATGCTGGTCAGTCGTTTGCTGGATAAACTTAAATTGTTAAAAGTGCGGACCCTGCAGCCTGCCGACAGCTTATTACCTATTCATGTGTCTGGCCATCCAAACCAGGGCGAGCTGGACTTACTGTACCGCTATGTTAAGCCTGCTATCGCGGTACCTGTGCATGGCGAAGCCGGGCATATGCAGGCTAATGCCGCTGTTGCCCGTGCCGCTGGTGTACCGGTGCAATTAACCGGGCAAAATGGCGATATTTTTGTGCTGGCACCAAAGGCGCGCATCTGGCCGCAGGCTGTTGCTATCGGCCGTATTGCTGCAGAGCATTAGCGACTGGTTGTTTAGTTTTGCTGGCTGTCATTTAGGTACAATAACGCCTGTTTGCTGGTTAATGCGCTAAATTGCGGTAAACAGGCAGAGTAGGGCCGATCCATATCCAGCGCGCTGTGTAAGGGTAAGGTGGCAATACCACTGATGGCAATGTCGTAAACATTCGGCGTTTTAATCATCCGTGGTACATCACGACTGCCAAACTGTGCGATAGACGGAATAAGTGGCCGTAATCGGGCAATAAACAGATCAAGTAATTCTGTCGTGACATCGCCACCAAAAATAATGGTCTGGCTGTTAAATACCGATTCCAACATATGAATAGCAATGCGCATGGGCTCGGCGGCGTGTTCCAGCCATTTATCGATAAGCTGTGGTTGTTGCTGCATCAGGCTTGTCAGGCTATCTAAATCCAGTTCGCTTTGCCGGCTTAACTGTTGCAGCGCACTTAGCGAGGCAAAATCATTTAACCGGCCCAGTTCGCCATCTTTGCTGCTGGTTTCAGCAGAAACGAAAATTTCGCCTAAATGCCCACTTAACTGGTTGTGGCCCAGCATAATGCGCCGGCCAAATACTACGGTAGATTCGATTTGCCGGCCAAGATGCACATAAACAAAGCTGTTAAGGCCTCTGGCCTCGCCATAGAGCATATGGCAGGCGGCACAGGCTGAGGCGGTAGTTTCAAGCGTTACCGGTTGGCCACTGGTGTTGGCCAGCTGTTGCACAAAATCCAGCCTGGCCTGATGGTTGGGATAGTGCTGATCGGCCTGATCGGCAAAACTTAAGCCGATACCTAATAAGGAAGCAATAGATAGCTGGTGCTGGCTAAGTAAAGTGATAACGGCCTGGTTAAGCGCCTGTGGCAAATCGTCACTGCGCGCAATGCGACTTTGCGCCAGTTTTTGGTTGGTCAGATTAAAGAGCGCCAGTACGCAGTAATGCTCGAAAACTCTGATGCCAACGCTATAAGTACCGCTGGCGCATAACGCCAACATCTTTGATGGCTTGCCAACGACACCGTCTTTTTTTACACCCACTTCAGTTACTAAGGCTGCCGCTAACAACTCATCGACCATATTGGTGATGGTTTGCTTGGTTAAACCGCTGATCCTGGCGATCTCGGCACGGGATATCGGGCTGAGTGTGGCGATGTATGACAATACCAGTCGTAAATTCAGTGCTTTGTTTTGTTTGGAATTCGATGCCAGCAAGTCAGCATGCCCCCGTATTTATTCTGCGAAGATATTGTACGTAATATCCGAATGGTCGTCAGTTTTATTCTCCTAGCTAGTTAAGTAAAAATGATTGACATATAAAATCTAACCCCTACACTAAGTTGAAATGCCAACATAGAATAGTAGGGTTTTTGATGTCAATACACTGTTATGCAATGATTTTTTCTATCATGTTGCTGTGTGTGCCGGCCCGGGCGGATAACGCCTTTGTTAACCAGTTGGCCTCTGCCAGCCATGCGTCAGCTGTGCAGTTAAGCGCAGTCCAAGCCGAGCAACTCAACAACATGCAGTTAACTGCAGCCCTGGCATGGCACGGTGCCAGCCCCTGGATAAATGCGGTAAATCGCGGCGCGCGTGACACCTTTGAGCGCTATGGCGTAAAAGTGTTAGTTAGCACCGATGCCCAGTATGATCCGGTAAAGCAAGTTGCCGATATCGAGAATATTCAGGCGCTTAAACCAGATATGCTGTTGTCGCTGATTATCGATGGCATAAGCGCCAAAGCGGCATTGCAAAAAGCGACCCGACAAGGAACTAAGCTGGTGTTGCTAAGTAATCCGGTGCCTGGCTTTGAGCATGGCAAGGATTTTTTTGGCATCGTTACCGATGATATGCAAGGCATGGGCAAGCAAGCGGCAGAAGCGGTATTTCAGCACCTTGGTGGCAAAGGTAAGGTGGGCTTAATAGTGCACGATGCCAACTATTTTATTACCAATACCCGCGACAATGCGTTTATCACAGCGCTGAAAGCCTATAGCGGTATTGAAGTGGTGGCGCAAAGCGGCTTTGTTAAAGAGCATGATACCAGTGCTATTGCCTCGGCCATGTTGTTGCGTCACCCGGAGTTGCAGCTGATTTATGTGTCCTGGGATACTGCTGCCGAGGGCGTGGTGCAAGCGCTGCGCAGCGATGGCTATAGCGCGGTGCGGGTTGTCTCCCACGACTTGGGCATAAATAACCTGCTGAATATGGCCCAGAACGGCAATATGCTGGCGTCGGTGTCAGATCGGCCTTACGAAATTGGTGCGGCCATGGCCCGCATCGCCCTGTTGGCAGAGCTGGGGCAGGGCACACCACTTTTTACGCTGGTACCGTTTGAGCTGGTAACAAAACAGAATATCAGTGACGTATGGCAGCAAGCTTATCGTACTGAATTACCCCGTATTATTTCTATTGCGCTCGGAGACTAAGTTTATGTCCGCTATAACATCGGCGCCACTGCGCGCGCCCTGGAAAAGCCGCTTACTGCAACGGCAATACTTTATTTACTACATGTTTATCTTGGTGCTGGCCGCCTTTAGCATTTTTTTGCACGATACCGGCTTTTTTAGCCTGGCCAATTTTATGAACATTGTCCGTCAGACGGCACCTATCACCCTGATGGCGGTCGGTTTAAGCTTTGCGCTGGCGGTTGGCCATATCGATTTATCTATCGGTGCTGTGGTTGCGCTTAGCGCCATAGTGGCCGCGCTATTATTGCAATATACCTCGGTGCCGCTGGCGGTTGCCGGCGCCTTGTTAAGCGGTGTGCTGGTTGGTCTGGTCAATGGTGTGCTGATAGAGCGCCTCAGAGTGTCGTCGCTGCTGGTCACTCTGGGCACTATGGGCGTCATCACCGGCCTGGCGCGGCAGATTAGCGGCCTGGAATCTATACCGATCATTGCGCCCCTGTTTTTAATGCTGTTTGGCGCGGGTGAATTTTTAGCCCTGCCGGGCTTGTTATGCTGGACCCTGCTGTTTGCATTGTTCGGTTACCTGGTAATGAATAAGCTGGTTTTTGGCCGGCATTTGCTGGCCGTAGGCGGTAACCCTGAGGCGGCAAGGGCCATGGGGATTAACATCAGCAAAGTGCGCATTCAGGCTCTGGTCTTGTGTTCAGTGTGCGCTGCCATTGCCGGCTTGTTATACGCCGGCAGGCTGGCCGGAGCGCGCTACACCCTTGGCGAAGCCGATCTTTTAACCGTGATTGCAGCAGTTGCCATCGGCGGTGCCAGCCTGTTTGGCGGCCGCGTCAGTATTATCGGCGCTGTTATAGGCTCCTGGCTGATGGGGATGATTAACAATGGTTTGATCCTGTCCGGTTTTTCAACCGATGAGCAAATGATCACCCGTGGCGTTATTTTGATCAGCGCGGTAGCAATAGGGGCAAGGGAGGCACGTCATGGTTAGAACGGCATTAAGTCAGACCATTCTGGAAGTAAAAAACATTACCAAGCGGTTTGGCGGCGTAGAAGCGCTGCGCGGCGTAAGCTTTAGTGTGAAAAAGGGCGAAGTGGTAGGGTTACTGGGCGACAATGGTGCGGGCAAATCTACCCTGGTGCGCTGTATTTCCGGTATTCACAGTCCGGACGAAGGCGAGATACTGATTGCCGGCAAGGCCGTTAAGCTGGATTCACCGATGCAAGCCCGAAACGCCGGCATTGAAACCGTGTTTCAGGATCTGGCGATTATTCCTGAATTTGATGTGGTACAAAACCTGTACCTAAACCGTGAGATCCGTTCGGCCAATCCAATCTTGCGCTGGTTCGGCTGGCTTGACAGTAAAGCCATGGCGAAACGCAGCCAAAAATCGCTGAACCGGTTGAACAGCCGTATTCCCAGCTTAACGGAGAAGATCAGCAACTTATCGGGTGGCCAGCGTCAGGCCGTGGCCATTGCCAGAGCGGTAAGCTGGGGCGCAGAAATTGTCATTATGGATGAACCGACCGCCGCGCTTGGTGTTGAGCAAAGTGCCCAGGTAAATGAGTTAATCCGTCTTATCAGCTCGCAAGGCGTGGCAGTGGTATTGATTAGCCACAATATGCAGCACGTTATCGATACCTGCGACAGAGCCGTCGTTTTGTATCAGGGCCGCTGCAATGCCGATGTGGCTATTGGCGACGTTGATAAAAATACCCTGGTGGCCTTAATTACCGGCGCGGCGGATATGACGCTGGCGCAACCGGCTTAAGGAGGCCGCCATGCAAAAAAATATTATGCAGCTGCTGTCGGCGATGACCATCGAACAAAAAGTGGGCCAGCTGTTTGTACTGGCTTTTGCCGGCCAGGATGTAGAATACGCCCGTTATCTGGTGCGGGAGCGCCATATTGGTGGCTTTTATCTGACCGATGATAACGCTGCCACACCACAACAGGCACAGCAACTGACAGCTGCGCTGCAACATCAGGCCAGTTTAAATCTGTGCGATGCGCCACTGTTACTGGCGGTTGACCAGGAAGGCGCCTGGGGCATTTTAACCCGTTATCTGGATCTGGGGCCGGGCAATCTGGCGCTGGGGCAGGTAGATGATACGGCGTTAACGCAGGCGATGTATCAGATGTTTGCCGAGCAAGTCGGTAACCTGGGGTATAACTGTATCCTCGGGCCCTGTGCCGATGTTAACGCCAATCCGGACAACCCTATTATCGGCCAGCGCAGCTTTGGCGCTTGCCCGCAACTGGTATCACGCCATGTTGTTGCCGCCTGTCAGGGTATACAGCAGGCTGGCTTACTGGCTTGTGCCAAGCATTTTCCCGGCCATGGCGATACCGCTAAAGACAGCCACCAGACATTACCTGTGGTAGACAAATCGCTGGCACAGCTGCTGCAGCAGGATTTATTGCCATTTACTGCAGCGGCCGGGGTAGGCGTTGATCTGATGATGACCAGCCATATTTGCTACCCCCAGCTGGACCCCAAACTACCGGCAACCTTGTCAGCGCCGATCCTGACGCAGCTGTTAACCCGGCAACTTGGCTTTGATGGCCTGGTGATCAGCGACAGTATGAATATGTGGGCTATGCGCAAGCAGTTTGATCCGGTTGACGCTGTCTTACTGGCGCTGGAGGCCGGAGCCCATTTAATTATGTTATCGGAAGAGCACTATGAAAATCAGACCACCGATTATAAAGCGCTGCAGCAATTAACGCTGGATGGTGTTATTGCTGCGGTGCGCCAGGGCCGGCTGAGTGAAAGTTTGCTGGATCAGCGTTTGAGTAAAGTGCTGGCACTGCGTTATCTGAAGCTGCAACACAGCCGCCGCCATAGCAGCAAGCCGGAACATCAGGCATTAGCGCGTGATGCGGCGCAGCGCGCTGTGCGGGTGCTCCGTGATGATAACAAGCTGTTGCCGCTGCGCCAGGATGCCTATTTTATTTCGCTGGCGCAGCCATCCAACCGGTTAAAGCTGGTTAACAGCCGCGGTATTGGCCCCAATGACCCCAGAGCAGCAGATACCGAACTGCTGTTAGCACTGCAACAACAACCATTTGTGCTGGAAGAGGTTAGTTTTGCAAGGTTAGAGCGCTTTTTACAGCAACCGGACCAGTGTTTTGCCGACAAGCCCATAGTGGCAGTGTGGCAGGATTATCCGTTACCCGGCGAAAATTTTGACCCACAACAACGGCAGCGGCTGCAGGTTTTGTTGCAACATTATCCGGCCAATGTGCTGCTGCTATGTCTGGGGCCGGACTATTTACCGGCAGCAATAACGCCACCAGCGAACAGCTGTGTATGTAGCTATTCCAGCCGCTGGGTAGCAGCCCGGGCGCTGGCCGATGTTATCTGTAAAACGCCGGAAAAAAATTTAGTAGTTGACATTAGTAAAAATGATGGATAAATAATAAGTCAAAACAAAAGACATAATAATTTGTCAGTGACACCTAATAAATCAACAGGAGAAGAACATGCATGTATCACTTAGTCGTTTAGCCATTGCCGTGCTGGCAGGCTGCTGCGCGGCCCCCGTTGCGGCACAATCCACCCAGGCGCAACCGTCGGCCGATAACACCGAAATTATTCAGGTACGCGGTATTCGTGGCAGCCTGAGCAAATCACTGGCAACTAAACGTATCGCCGACTCAGTACAGGACAGTGTGTCGGCGGAAGACATAGGCGATTTTCCCGATAAAAATATCGGTGATGCACTGCAGCGTATTCCTGGTATTACCGTATCCAGAACGTATGGCGAAGTGGATGGCGTGAATATACGTGGTACGGCACCTGAGCACAGCCTGTTGCTGCTAAATGGTCAGAATGTGGCGACGGTAGGCTGGTTTGATAATGACCCTTTTACCCGCAGCTTTAATTTTGAAATGGTGTCTGCCGAGCAAATAGCCGGCATGGACGTGTATAAATCTAATGAAGCCCAGATCAACGAAGGTGCAATGGGCGGTACTATTAACCTGAAAACCCGCAAGCCGTTAGAGCTGGATGCCAATACGCTGTTTGGCTCGGTTGAGGCCAGCCATAACACTAATACCGATGGCTGGAAGCCGAGCCTGTCCGGTTTGTACAGCTGGAAAGATAGCGCGGCGCGTTTTGGTGTGCTGCTGGCCCATTCGGTCGAAAAAAATAAAGTGGCCCGGGAAACACAAAGCACCTTTGGTGGTGCTATTAGCTGGGATGGCATCAACAAGCCTGAAGTACCTGATACCGAAGGTAATCATCCGGTTATGCCGTTGGGGCTGGCCAGCATCCTGTTTGATGAACAGCGTAAAAGGACCAGCTCGCAGCTGTCTGTGCAATTTCAGGCCAGCGATAAGCTGCTGCTGTCAGCCGATTACAACCGCTTTGAATTAGCCAACCCGCATGTAAATACTGCTATTTTTAATTTTATGCATGTTAACGGCATTGTTGATGCTGAGTCGGCGGTATATAACGATCAGGGCGTGTTGGTGGCGGCGCATAGCCGCAGCCGCGATCCGGATGACTATGGCGTGCCGTTGTTTAACAACACTGTGGTCAGAACACCTAAAATGGTGTCAGATGTGCTTAATCTGCAGCTGGATTATCAGGCCGACAACTGGGAGCTGGCCGCCATTGCCGGTCGCTCCGGTGCGACATCACGTGGTAAACAATCCAGTATCTGGTTTGGCGATACGGTAGATAAATCCAGTTCTGGCGTAAGCTGGGATATACGCGGTACGCACAAATTTATGCCGGATAATGCCGACATTTTGCTCGACCATAACAAGATGAAAGTCTTTATGGAGTTCAGTTATCTGGACAACATTCGTGACAATGACATCGACTATTATCAGGCCGACTACAAATACCATCTGGACAGTTTTGGTTTTAGCAGCATTGAAGGCGGTGTGAAGTATCAGCAACAGAGTTTTAGCGCATCACAATTCGTCAGGGATGATGGCCTGCTGGCCAAAGCCGAAGCAGCCGGCCTGTCAATGCAAACATTTAACGGCGGTACGGTAACGGGTATTTTAAGTGAATTACCGGCCAATACTGCACTGACAGACTTTGCTGTGATTAACAGCAGTGTGCTGGCCTATGCCGAAGCGAACAAAGCCACTGGTGTCAGTACAAACTACTTTGCCATAGACGAAGATATCAGCGCGGCCTATGTTAAAGCTAATTTTAATACCGAGCGTTTGCGCGGTAATGTTGGCCTGCGCTGGGTTGATACCGAGGTGACGTCAAGTAACGATAGCCTGCGCCAGAGCATTAGCTATAGCAATTTGCTGCCAAGTTTAAACCTGGTGTATGACATACAGCAGGATCTGTTGCTACGCTTTGCCGCCAGCAAGTCGGTAGCGCGGCCACAGTATGAACAAATGAAGATGGCCAGCAATATTGAAGTGCACCAAAAAACCGCCAGTATTGGTAACCCGGATATTACGCCTTATCGTTCTAATCAGTTTGATCTTGGGCTGGAGTGGTACTTCAATGCCTCATCTTTATTAAGCGCAACGCTGTTTCGCAAAGACATCAGCGATTACATAGAGTCAACCAGCGAGCTTGAGTCAATTGAAGGCTGCAGCGGTTGTATCGTTACCCGCTACCGTAATGCCGGTAAGGCGTCAGTAAATGGCATAGAGCTGCAGTTTCAACAGGACTTTGGCAACGGTTTTGGCGTGCTGGCAAATTACACCTACACCGACAGCGAGCTAAACAGCATTACTACCGGTAAAGGCCCTTTGTATGGTGTATCGGAGAACTCCTATAACCTGTCAGCGTATTACGAAAACGAGCTGTTAAGTGCGCGTCTTGCCTATAACGCCCGGGATGAGTGGCGGCAAATTTATAATGATCAGGCCGGTACAGCCCAGCCGTTTAAGTCGCTGGACGCATCTTTTGTCTGGCATATGACCGACAACATCGATATTTCGCTGGAAGCGGTGAATATTCTGAACGAAGTTCGGCGTATTAACCGGCCAGAATATGGTTATACCCACTCTGTTGATCAATTTGGCGCCCGTTACTTTATCGGCGTCAGCTTTAAAATGTAACCGACTGCTGCTCCCGGCAGACTGCAGAGGGTAAGGATCCAGGTTGTACCTTACTCTCTGTTTCTCTGTTTCTCTGTTTCTCTGTTTCTCTGTGCTATCTGGCATAATGCGTCGGCTGACCACCAAAGTTTAAAGCTGTCAGTTGTTAGTCCGCGCGCTTGATACAGGCAAATAAAGCATTGCCGGCTTTTTGATCCCAGGGCGCTATGCTGTCATAGTTATGCGCCAATATATGCACGTCAAAATACGGCAATAACAGCGCTTGTAACTGGGCAAAGCTAATTGCGACCATCGCATGCTCATCCTGCCACAGCTGGCGCTGACCGGCACTGGTTTTTATGATCTGCAGCTTTAAGCTTTGCTGCTCACCGTCGCCGCTGTAATGCCAGCCAGATTCAAACTGAAAATGACTATCGTGCAGCATAGTGCTGTGGCGTACCCTGCTGTTGTTACAGATGGTGACCTTATCAACTGCATTGAAACACAGCATGCCACCAGGCGTTAAAGCGGCGTGCGCACTGGTAATGCATTGCGCAAGCGTAGCTATGCTCTGGTTGTAATGAATAGAGTATAAAAAGCAGGTGATTAAATCGACCGGCTTATCCAGCGTAAAGCTGCACATATTCTGCAGCATAAAATGCGCTTGTGGGCAGCGGGCTTTAGCTAAATCTAACATCGGTTGGTTAATATCCAGCCCGCTGCACTGATAACCATAATCAATAAAATGGCGGATATGCGGCGCACTGCCGCAGGCCAGATCAAGATGG
Source organism: Rheinheimera muenzenbergensis (assembly GCF_036984005.1). Taxonomy (NCBI): domain Bacteria; kingdom Pseudomonadati; phylum Pseudomonadota; class Gammaproteobacteria; order Chromatiales; family Chromatiaceae; genus Rheinheimera; species Rheinheimera muenzenbergensis. Next base: position 154,917 of record NZ_JALAAR010000001.1, on the reverse strand, counting down.
TTTTTGCCGCCGTTACCCAGCAGTTGCTGCAACCGGTGCACAGTATTGCTTTGTGCAGGGTAGTTGATGTCGCAACACATTAAATCATAGTAGGTGGATAAATCGGTGTATAACGCATTGGATGACAGCATCGCTGCATACTGCTCAGGCGAAATTTGGGTGGCGCATTTTATAGCAGTTGCGGCGTTTTGCGAAGCAGGATTTTTAGCCGCAGTTGCTGTAAAACCGCGGCCGGGTTTTAGGCAAAACGTTGCTGCAAATAAGCAATAATATCGGCAGATTCATATAACCATTGTACCTCGCCGGTTGCTGTTTCAATGCGCAGGCAGGGTACTTTCACTTTGCCGCCGCTTTGTTCCAGCTCGTTACGGTGCAGTTGATTGTGCTGTGCGTCACGCTTTTCAATATTAAGCCCCAGCCGCGCCATCTGCTTGCGCACTTTGATACAAAACGGGCAGGCTGCGAATTGATACAGCGCCAGTTGTTGGCAGGCGGCGTCTACCTGCTGTTGCTCAGCGGGGTTGCGCGCTATGGCTTTTGGCGTTGTGAGCTTTTCTGCCAGCAGCATAAAAGGGGTTAAGATAAGACGAACCAGGCGGAAAAATAAACGAATAAACACACGCATATACGACTCTGTTGGTTGGGTTGTATCAGATGGTTGACTAATAAGGTGCTAGTGTAACATTACCATCCCGGTTATGCCTATGCTGCGGCCAGCCCAAATGGCTTAACCGCAGCGCACGGTTTTAGCCGCTCAGCGATAATAAGCGCCAGCGCGTTCTGGCTGGTATAGCAGCTCTTCAACTGTAATAGTCGACATGTCGCCGCCCGGTAATGGCCAGTTAATCGTATCGCCGGTTTTCAGGCCGAGCAAGGCGCAACCTACCGGTGCCAGCACCGAAATAGTATTGCCGTTTTGGCTGACATCTTTCGGGTACACCAGAGTTAGGGTGCTGGTTTTACCGTTACCCAGGCGAAAACGTACACTGGAGTTCATACTGATCACATTGGCCGGAAGTTGCTCTGGTGCCACCACACTGGCGCGTTCCAGTTCCTGGCTTAAGGTGTCATAACCCATGCTGTCCGTACTCAGGTTGCCAAGTAAGGCATCCAGCCGGTCATAATCGGTAGTGGACAGGACGATATCGGGGGTTTTCATTTTTAGCTCCTTCATTTTAGACATGTTTAGTGTGTCGTGTTTAACAGAGTGCTGTACGTACAGCACAGTGAGAATGCGAAAGCGCAAGACGCAACCTAACAGTGGCAGCGAGATAACCATGTCAGCCGTTTTACCCGGCAAGACACAGCCCAGCGGCGATAACAACGAAATGCGGCCTTGGCGATAATCCGCTTGTGCCGGATTAACCAGTTGCAGCCAGCCACGCTCGCCGGTATCAAGGTTTTGCAGTTCAACCGTACTGCCCGGACGAATGCAGCCGCTACTGTTAAGCCGACTTTGATTTTTGCTGTCGGCAATAGCATGCACCATGCAGCTTAGTTGCTGCGCGGTTAGCGGAAATAATTGCCGACAGGCCAATCTGGCAATAACACAGGCAACAAACTTGTTGGATAGTTTGGGGTAGCAAAAATACATTACAGCTCCGCTTTACAGAGACAAAATGGTTTGGGTGATAAGCAAGTATTTAGCCGGTTTCGCCCAGGGCAAAACCGGCCTAAGAATGGAAGGCGATAGCGATATGGTGTGGGCAATAAACGTTGTCGTTTAGCGCCGAGTGTTGTTTGTACCTTTGCATCGGGTAACCATAATGCATTAACGGTACAACTGCAATCTCATTGGCAGCTGTTAACCGCTCAGCATTGCACAATCTGCATTTATGGGCGATATTTAGGTTGTTAACAAATCCATGCTGGTACTCTGTGGTGGATACTTAATACAGGGTTGTAGTAAATGAGGCTGTTGTGGAGTGGTTTGTTGCTATGTCTGAGTACAGCGCTTAGCAGTGCTGAAGTAACCGCGCTGCGTGTAGCAATACCGGATTATCCACCTTATACCGTGCTGGCGCAGGGGGAGTTCAGTGGGCCGGGCTACGATGCCTTTATCAGCATTATGACCGAAGCCGGTCTGCAGTATCAGCTGATCCCTGTACCCAATTTTGGCCGCGCCTTAATCGATATGCAAAATCAGCAGATTGATATGTTTTTTCTGGCTACAGAAAACGCAGAACGCAGCCATGTGGCGCAGTTTTCTCTGCCGGTTATTACTACCGACTGGAGTTGGGTGTGGCTGAAAGCGCGCAAAGATGTGGTGCCGGGTAGTGAGCAGTTCAGACAAGATGCGCTGGTGTCGGCACAAATGAACAGTAATATCTTTTCCTGGTTACAGCAGCATAAATACAAAATTACTGCTGGTACCAATAACATTCATGGCCTGTTTAAACTGCTGGATTTTAACCGGGTAGATGCCATTATGTTGCCATCCGACGTGGCCACAGCGCTTATCGCCAAGCAGCAACTGGATGCGTCGCGCTACAATATGCAGCAGGAATTAACATTGCCGTTTGGTTTTTACGTCAGCAATAACTACTTGTCTTTGCAGCCGGACTTTTTGCAGCGCTTAAATGCCGCCATTAGCCGCTATCATGATAATGCCGCCAGAGCTGAACCCGCGCCTAACCAGTAAGCTGCTGCTAATTATCTTCAGATTGCATAGCCTGACGATATTGTTGCAGGTATTGTTGCTGCTGCCCGGCGGCGACTACAGCCAGATGAATGTCAAGGTAGGCGGGTAAAAAGCGTTTTGCCTGAATTTCCCTGTTAATCTGTTCAAGTATTGCTTGTCCCTGCGGGCTGTTGTTACAGGCAATATAGGCTGTTTCAACTGCCGGTGCTTCAGTCAGCTGCTGGCTGACAGTTTGTGCCGGCAGAAGATCTGGCTGCATAAAAGGGTATTCAAGAATCACATCTACCCGGCCTTCTTCCAGCATGCGCCACAGCTCTCCTATCTTAGCACCACTTTGGCGGAACAAAATATTTCGCTGCAACGCCGGTTCACGCAAAATGGTATCCAGCGCCTGCCCATAGGAGCGATCCTGATCAACACCGATCAACAAAGTGCGATGTTGCATTAATAAAGAGCTCAGGCTAACGGCGCCGGCGGCGTTTTGCTGTTGCGCTATAACAGCGGCAAAACGGTTGTTGGTATTGATGTACAACCTTATTCCCTGAACGGCAGTGAATGGCAGACTGAAGCTAAATTGTTGCCGGCGTTGGGGTAAATCCAGCACACCCGCCAGGCAACCGGACGGGTCCTGGCGGGTAAGACGCTCCGCTCTGCTGTGGCTTACCTGCACAAAGTGGGGTTTAAGGTTGTCGTTGTCCTGCAATAACAAACGCAATGCCTGATAGCTAAGCAGTTCATTTGGTGTTGGTTCGCTGTTTAACCAGTCGGCAGACATCTTGCTGTAAAAGGCTACCGGCACCCCGGCCTCAGTTGCCAAAGCATATTTTACGCAACAGCAAAGTGATAGCAGACTGATAACTAGGGCAAATTTATGGCTAACGTATGGCCGGGCCTGCAGCATATAAACTCCTCTGTGCTATACCGGCGCTTAACCGACATCAGTTTTAGCATAGGCGAGAATTAGTGCATAACCCAGAGTTTTTTTAATCATTTAAGATTACAAAATGTCAGCGTATTTTTATTTAATGTTAATGCGCGGGTTTATTAATCTGGCTTGCTCCGGTAAAATTCGCCCAGTTATTTAACACTAACCCGGAGTGCCATCTTGCCAACATTATCTTTGCCAACATCATCGCTTATTGCCGCAGTATTCGCGGCGCTGTTAACAACAGGCTGTGTTAGTACAGCAAAGGATAGCCCAGACACTGCTCAGGCAGAGGTAAATAGCAACGGGCAGGCTGCTATGTTATTTAGTACCAGATTGCAGGCAGTCGATGGTGTGCAGACTACCGCAGTTGCTGATAATAGTGTCAAAGTTGCCTTTAGCGGTAACACCATGTTTGCGCGTGACGGCACTGGTTTAAGCGCCACTTCGCAACAACAGTTATTGCAGGTCGCAGTTGCGTTAAAAGAATCCAATTACAGCACGGCGCTGGTGCTTGGACACACAGACAGCTCGGGTCAATTAGCCTATAACAATACTTTGTCGCAGCAACGGGCTGATCAGGTAAGAGCTTTTCTGCTACAACAAGGTGTGTCGCCAGAGCAGCTTACTGCACAGGGCCGCGGGCCTGCCGAGCCGATTGCCGATAACAACACGGCTCAGGGCAGGGCGGCGAACCGCCGGGTAGAGCTGATTGTCGTGTTTTGAGCTATCTGAGGTTAATTACAGCAGTCGCGACGGTGCGGCTTGCTGTAATAACGGTTTAACAATCAATACGTCGCAGGGTGTATGTTGGCACAGGTAGTGCGCGGTATCCCCCAAAACTGCCGACAGCATGTTCGACATGTGACTATTGCCTATAATGGCCAGCTGGCTGTGTAGCTCAGTGGCGGTGCGGGGAATTTCATCGTCAGGTAAGCCTTCACTCAGATGCAGGCATGTTGCCGGTAGTTGGTGCTGCTGCAGGTAGGGCATTAGCTTTTGCTGGTGCTCAGCCGCAATATCAGGCAAGGGTAAAAAGCCCTGTTGTTGGTTATATGGCAGGCTCATGCTGTAGTTATCATTGCAATAGCAATTAATAATGTGTAACTGGTCGCTGACATTGCCAACCAGCTCGGTGCCTATGTCCAGTATGGCTTCATTTATCAGCTGATGGTCGTCAGCAACATGGTCGATGTTAAGACAAGCCAGAATGTTCATTTCCTGCTCGGCATAACCGGGTTTAACCAGCCAGACCGGCAAATGGCAGTCGCTGATTAAGTAGTGTTCCAGGCCGACGGGGAGCGCAGAGAGCAAACCGCGCTGACGCTGTTGTAGTTTAATTACCATACTAATATTGCTATGGCTTAATAAGCGTGCCAGTGCGGGCTTTTCTGCTTCGCGCCAGGAGATAATAATATCAAACTCAATATCTTCTTTGGTAAGGCTACGGATTTGCTGGCAAATACTGTGCTGCTGTTGTTTAACAAATAATGCCAGATCATCGTCCGCTTGTTGTTTATCAAAGTGCCGGCTATGTAGTTGCCGGTAAAAAGACTTAAACACCGTAAGTTGACTGTTGTGCTGCTTTGCCAGCAAAATCGCTCTGGACAGTGCCTGAACGTCGTCCGGTGCATCTTGTTGTATTACCAGTAAATGTTTAAATGCCTGTTTCATAACGTGGTCCGAAAATGAGTTTATATGCAAAGGCCGCATGGGCCGGTAGCAGGTATAAAGCAAAATAGACCTGGTATTAGTAATAAGCGGGAAGTACGGCAAAAAACGACAACTGCAGAGAAAAAAATTTGTCGGCTGAGTGAAAAGAAAACCGGCAAACCGTTTTACAGAGATTGATACAACCAGGCTTTAGCCAATTTGCTGCCACGTTCGATAGTTTTACCTGACACGCCATACAGCTGAGCAATTTGACTGGTGGTTAAACCGGCAAAAAACTGCAGCTCTAGTATCTGCGCTTTGTCCGGATCAAAGTCAGCTAATGCCAGCATGGCATTATGTAACGCAATAATATTAACCGGATCGGCAGTAACCTGCGCCTGCTCAGTCAGCGTAACCTGCTGGCTGCCGTCACCGCGTTTCGCTGTCAGGCGGGCCCGGGCATGATCTACCAGTATCCGCCGCATCATCGTGGCGGCCAGCCGATAAAAATGCAGCTGGTCCTGAAAACTGACGTTGCTGGTCATCAGGCTGATAAAGGCCTCGTTTACCAGCGCTGTTGGCTGCAAGGTATGGCCAGAGCGTTCTTTAAACATGTAACTGCCAGCCAATTGATGAAGTTTTTTATACACCAGCTGGCTTAGCTCTGTCAGGGCGCCGGCATCGCCTGCTTGCCAATCTGACAACAACACGGTGATATCCTGCCGTTCCGCTAAAGTAGACATAATATAAAATTCAACTAGGCTGTTAGTGACTTCAAAGTATAGCTGTATCAGTAGCACTGCGCACTTTTCGCACGTTGCAGTGTTTCTTCAAGTGCGTCATGACGATAAGCATACAGGGACAAAATGCCATGGATAAACAAACCTGGCAGCAGGCTGAGCAGATTTACTTTCAGGCCATTGAGTTACCCGAGCAGCAGCGCGCAGCCTTTATTGCCTCCAATTGCCAGCATAATGACGCGTTGGCTGGGCTGGTACAGCAATTGTTGAGTCAGCAAGGTGCTACCGTGCATATTCAGCAGTTATTAGCTGCCGGGGCTGCAGATGTGGTAAACCTGCAACAGGATCTTAGCGGCACAGCACTGGGGCCATACCGTTTGTTACATTTGTTGGGGCGCGGCGGCATGGGCGCGGTATATCTGGCAGAGCGGGCCGATCAGCAGTTTGAAAAACAGGTAGCAATTAAACTGATTAATACCACCTTGGTGCAACCTGAGTTATTGCATGCCTTTAAAACCGAGCGGCAGATCCTGGCTGATTTAGAGCACAGTTATATTTGCCGCTTACTTGATGGCGGAACCACAGCGCAGGGCTTGCCATATCTGGTGATGGAATATATTCAGGGCGAATCAATAGACCACTACTGCCATGCCCGGCAGTTGTCGGTTATCGCCAGATTGCAGCTGATGGTTAAAGTTGCCAGCGCAGTAGCGTATGCTCATCAGAATATGGTGGTGCATTGTGATTTAAAGCCGTCGAACATTCTTATTGCTGCGGGCGGCGAGCCGAAACTGCTCGATTTTGGCATTGCCCGCTTACTGGGCCGCGCAGCCGCAACAGATCCGGTGCAGCAATCACGCCGGCTGACACCGCACTATGCTGCGCCAGAATTAATTCAATCTGGCAGCGTCACTACATTAAGCGATGTCTACTCGCTGGCGGTGGTATTACAGCAGTTACTGGGCCAGCAGCAAACGACAGATCTGCAATGGATCCTGACACGGGCACTGCAGAGTCAACCGGCACAGCGTTATCATTCCGTTGCTGCCTTTGCCAGTGATCTAAAGCGTTATCTCGGGCGTTATCCGGTGTACGCCAGGCCGGATAGCTGGTGGTATCGCAGCCAGATGTTTGTCAGACGCAACCGGGCCAGTAGTGTGTTAGCTGGCCTGGGGTTGGTTGCAGTAGGGGGCTTTAGTCTGGTGCTCTGGTTGCAGTCTTTACAGGTAGCGCAGCAGCGCGATCAGGCCCGCATACAGCGCGATAAAGCGCAGGCCATCACAGCTTTTGTCACTGGTATGCTGGCTAGTGTTGACCCCTTTGTTGCGCAAGGCCAGGTGCCGACAGTGCAACAAATACTGGATCAGAGCAGCCAGAGCCTGCAACGCGGCAGCCGGCATGCGTTACTACAACAACCCGAGGTCGAAGCCGCTGTGCGACAAGTGATAGGACGCACATATTTTTCGCTGGGCGACCTGGCGTCAGCGCAGGGGCATCTTGAACAGGCTAAAGTTTTGGCAGAGCAGCATCAGTTTACCGACACCGAATTATATCTGTCGATTATTAGCACCTTGGCTGGTCTGTATAAAGATCGTTATCAAACCGCAGAAGTATTACGCCTGTCGTACCAGGCGCTTAGTCTGGCCGAGCAGCTATATGGTGTAGGTGACATTAAAACCCTGGGCGCGCTAAGTGATTTAGCCAGTGCTTATCATACCGCCGGAGAATTAGTAAAGGCTGAGCAAATGTGGCAGCGGCTATACCAGCAGCGGTTAACGCTGCTCGGCGATCAGCACCCTGATATAGTTAACTCACTGGTTAACCTCGGTATTATTAATCACTGGCTTGGGCGTTATCTGCAGGCAGAGCAGTACTACCAGCAGTGCCTGGATAAAGCCATTGAGCTATTGACAGAAATGCATCCAACAACACTGCAATGTATGAGTACGTTAGGTTCAGTTTATGAAGTCAGCGGCCGCTACGCAGAAGCCGAGCCTGTGATCCTGCGCCATATTGCATTAGCGCAGCAGGTATTGGGGGCAAAGCACCCTGATACGCTGCGCTCAAAGCACAATCTGGCCGACACTTACCGTGGTCTGGGGCGTTTAGCTGACGCTGAAGCCTTGTTTCGCCAGGTCCTGGCTCAGCGCAGGGTGGTATTGGGGCACGACAATATTGAAACACTACAAAGCCAAATGAAACTGGCACGGGTGCTGTTATTGCAACAGCAAACAGCCGAAGCGCAGCCATTGCTGATAGAAGCCTATACTAAAATGCAAAGCCAGCTAGGGGCCGATCATCCGTCAGCATTAACGGCCGGCCAGTTGCTGGCCGATGTTTATCTGACACAGCAAAATTATCAGTCAGCATTTACCCTGTATCTGCAAATCCTGCAGCAAAGAGAGCAGCGCCAGGGGCCGCATCCGGATTCTGTCGATACATTGGCAGCCTTGGCACAAGTGCACTTTCAGCTGCAAGAGCCAGACCAGGCACAGCAAAGGCTGCAGCAAGCCGAGCAGTTAGCGCAGCAGTTTCCACAGCATAACAGTAAGCGTTTGCAGAAGATTAAAACGTCACTGATGCAGCAATAACATGGCTGTAGTGCAGCTTAAAGCTGTCACGGACGTTGAGGCTTGGTATGATGCTGACTTACGCCAACTTATAACATAGCTAAAGGAAAGCAATGCAATTTTCTCAACTTGGTAGCAGTGGCTTAGCGGTATCACGGGTATGTTTGGGCACTATGACCTGGGGCTGTCAGAATACTCAGGCCGATGCCGATGCGCAGCTTAATTATGCGCTGGCGCAGGGCGTTAATTTTATCGATACCGCCGAGATGTATGCTATACCACCGACGGCGGATACCTACGGCGCTACCGAAGGTATTATCGGTAACTGGTTAAACCGCAATCGTAGCCAGCGCAGCAATATTGTACTGGCAACAAAAATGGCTGGCAGTGGTCTGGCTTATATCCGCGGCGGTGGCGATATGACACCGGCAACCTTGCTGCAAGCGGTGGATGATTCTTTAGTTCGGCTGCAAACCGATTATATCGACCTTTACCAATTGCACTGGCCTAACCGGGTTTCACCACACTTTGGTAAACATCACCCTGGCCGCATGGCGTTTTCAAATGTTGATGCTGCAGAATACATTGAACAAATGCTGGGCTTGTTGCAGGCGCTGGACAGCTGCGTAAAAGCCGGCAAAATCCGCTTTTGCGGCCTGTCTAATGAAACACCCTGGGGTATAAGCCAGTATTTGCAGTTAAGCCGGCAGCACAAGGTGCCGCGCATGGTGTCTATTCAAAATGAATTTAGTCTGCTGCATACCAAAGACTGGCCCTATTTAATTGAGCAATGCGTGCATGAAAATATGGCCTATTTGCCCTGGTCCCCGTTGGCCACCGGCGCTCTGGCTGGCAAATACCTTGGCGGCGCCCGGCCAGCCGGTACACGCTGGAGTATGCTACAGCGCCATGGTTTGTTTCGTGATACGCCGCAGTCAAATCAGGCTGTTGCGGCCTTTGTTGAACTGGCTGCTGCGCATGGGGTAGCACCGGCTCAATTGGCACTGGCCTGGGTTAATCAGGTCGACGGTGTCAGCTCTACCATTATCGGCGCCACCAGTATGGCGCAACTGCAGCAAAATATTGCGGCTTTTTCACTGCAGCTAACCCCGGCGATGCTGGATGACATTGGCCAGTTTTTGCAGCAGTTTCCGGCACCGTTTTAAGCAAAAATGTACCGGCCGAGTCAAAGCCGTGCAGATTAATTGAACAACACTGCCGCTGTACGTCGCAGCGGCCAGGCCAGGCTAAGGCCTCTAAGCAGCATAAAAATACACAGCGCCAGCCACAACGCATGGTTAGCCAGATTGTCAGTGATGGCATAACACAGCGCAAAGCCAGCGAATGACAATAACATGCTGTTACGCATGGCCCGCGCCTGGGTAGCGCCAATGTAAATGCCGTCGAGCAGATAGCTCCAAACCGACAGCAGGGGGAGGGCAATAAGCCAGGGCAAGTAAACGGCTGCTGTTTGCTGTACTTCGCTAATAGAGGTAAGTAAGCCAATCAGCGCCGGGCCGCCAAGCCAAAACAGCAGGCTGAATAAAAGCCCTAGCACCAAGCCCCACTGCGCCAGTATCGCAAACAGCTGTTTTAATTCTCGCTGATCTTTGGCACCAACGGCCTTACCGGTAATGGCTTCAGCGGCATAAGCAAAGCCATCCAGCGCATACGACACCAGCATCAGGAAGCTAAGTAAAACAGCATTGGCGGCCACCACCGTATCGCCAAAGCCGGCGCCGCGAAAGGCGATAAACACAAATACCAATTGCAGGCACAGGCTGCGGATAAAAATATCGCGATTAAGTGCAAACAGCCGGCCATAGCCGCTAAGTTGCTGCAGCATTAACCGACATAACGGGCCAAGTTGCTGGCGCTGCCACAGCCGCCGCGCCAGCACTATACCCAGTAGCAAAGTACTGTAGTCAGCTATCACTGATGCTGCTGCGACACCGGCGACTTTCCAGCCAAACCCCAGCACAAAGACAATGTCCAGCACGATATTCAGGCTCTGGCTCATCAGCAGCAGCCACATTGGGTAACGGGCATTATGCAGGCCTAAAAACCAGCCCAGTAACACCATATTTAGCAGCGCGGCCGGTGCGCTCCAAATGCGGATCTGAAAATAAATGCCGGCTTGCTGCAGCACCGCGTTACTGGCATCACTAAACAGAGATACTAGTGGCATTACAAACGGATGCAGCAGTAACAACAGTGCGGCTAGCAGCAAGGCAACCAGGCCGCCCTGCAACAGGCTGTTGCGGATAGCCACAGTATTGTTTGCACCAAACGCCTGCGCTGTCAGGCCGGTGGTGCTCATCCGCAAAAAGCCAAGCAGCAAAAACAGCAGGCTGATAAGGCTGCTACCCAGCGCTACACCGCCCAAGTACCAGGGGTGTTCAAGGTGCCCCACCACGGCGGTGTCGACCAGTGACAGCAGCGGTATTGTCAGGTTAGAGGCAATCATCGGCAGGGCAATTAACAGCAGCTGCCGTTGCTTAAGGCCATTGGCTTTGGGCATGTTATAAATCAAACGCGTTACCACTTTCTACCGATATAAAAACAACTTAAGCCGCCGATAATAAACATGGCGCCTAATGCAACGAAAATATAATGCGGGGTAGGATTGGGATAGCTTTTTTCTTGTGTGCGATAAAACCGTCTTTTGCCACCGTCAAGGTCGGTATCATAAAATGCGCCACGATCGTAGTTCCAACTGATTTGTTGATAATCCAGACGCGAAAACAGTTGGTGTTCAGCCAGTTTTATTCGCTCTGGCTCACTGCGCATTTTGGCTTCAAACCCACGATAGCCCGGCATTTCGATAAACAAAGTGAGGGGTTCATTTTCTTTGATCAGGCCCTTAGATTCATAAAAATATGCCAGGTAAAAGCCGTCTTTCATGACGACACCGGCTGAGAATATCAGGCTGCCCAACATAGCCATCACCAGGCCTGCTATCAGCCATTTTCTTCTGTTAGCGCTGTCAGCTCTTTTACTGGTAACAATAAACTCGCGCACCATCACAATGTCTTTAAGTTTCTCAAGTTCAGTACTTGTTACCTGTTCACTAATTTGCTTAATGCTGAACTGATACACTTGCATCAGCCGGTCAAAAATCTCCGCCGAAGGTACGGCTTTGTCGTTTTCCAGCTTTGACAGGTAAGATTGCTCTATTGCTATCTTGGTAGCCGCTTCGGGTTGCGTCCAGCCTGCACTTTCCCGCTGTGTTTTTAAATATTCACCAAATTTCATCCTATTCTCCTCATTGCTGTAATCAGCACAATATGTTGAATTAACAGCTAAATTCTTGAGTATTCCAGTTAGGAAAGCGAGGTGAATAATAAGTGATATTAATGAATATGCCAAAATATCGATTAATTAGGGACGCACCCTTTTACCCGTCCCCGTGTTTAAGTTGTTACTCAGGCAACTTTCATTTTGCCCTGCAGCACTGTAACAGCCTGGCCTGATAATTTAACGGCACTGCTGGTTAAAAACTCAACATCAACAAAACCACCACGGCGTGAGCATTGAAATGCTGTCATCCGGGTTTTGTTTAGCTTTTCTGCCCAGTACACTGCCAACGCACAATGCGCCGAGCCGGTTACCGGATCTTCATTCACGCCCACCCAGGGCGCAAAATAGCGCGATACCACATCGACCTTTGCCGCTTTAGCGCTTACCAGCACGCCACGGCCGGCAAGCTTAACCATGCCGCTAAAATCCGGCTTAAGCTGCATCAGCTGTTCTTCACTATCAATCACGATAAGTTGCTTGGTATCAAAGCTGGCATAATCGACGATATGCTCTGGCGCTATGCCGAGCAGGCGCAGCAGTTCGGGGTTAATCTCGGCTGTCATATTCAGCTCAGGCGCCGGCAGGGTGATATGAATACAATGGCTATCTAATTCTGCAGTTAACACCCCGGATAAGGTATGAAAAGCAATGCTGTCACCGCGGCTATAATGGCCCAACTGCTGCAGTATATGCGCTGTTGCTAAGGTGCCGTGGCCGCACAAACGTACTTCTACCTCCGGTGTAAACCAGCGTAACTGCATGCTATCCAGTGCCAAAAAAGCTGTTTCAGACACTGCCATTTCAGCGGCAATCGCCAACATCATGTTCTCGTCAAGGCCATGTTCAGTAATACAGACCCCGGCGGGGTTGCCCTTAAACACTTGATTGGTAAAGGCGTCAACCTGATAAATATTTACGTCCATCAATGCTTCCTGATTGAGAGTGGTCCAGGCCCAAGTTGCAGGGCTATGGCTACTGCAGGGTATAGATTGGCCCGGTGTCGCTTATTGTACCTGCAAGGCTGGTCAAAATAAGCCGGCTGGTTTTTTTTGCCGACAGGCATGGCTTTGTTATCCAGATTTGAAATCGTTACTTAATACATTGAGTTCTTTTAGTTTGCTCTCAAGGTTGTCCAATTTTTTCATTGTTATGATGGCGAAAGAAAAACCTGCAATTCCCATCGACATTCCTATTATCCCAAATACAAAGCCTAAATCCTGCATAATTTCCTTCCTTTTTATTGGTGAATAATGCTGATAGTTAAAATCCAAGCATTCTTGGTAATGTCACGTTCTAATCAGCGTAAAATGACGAGTGTCAGCGAATTATTTTTCCACTGCTGTAGTTTGTCATCATCAGAATGATTAGGGTTTAAAAAATGCAAAACAGGTAACTTTGTTAATCCTGCTTTAGTTTAATTCTTTTTAAAAATAGTTTTACGAGTGAATAGGCCGAAGCACAAGTTGCAAAAAGCAAAATAATAATTACAAATGAATACCCACCTAAGTTTCCATGGACACCCTGAATGTTTGTGGCGGCAAGTAATAAACCCATACCGGATAAAGGCATGCAAACTAACCCAGTAATACCACTGTAAAATGCAACTTTCTCATTTGTACTTGAGTAACTTCGAAAGTAGTAAATGGCACAGACATTTATAAAAACTATCAGGCAAAGTATTGTCTGGATCATGTCTAACTTCCTTATTTGGACAGCTGTGGTGAAATTTAATTTTGCTGACACTCTATTATTGAACATGCTCGATTTTTCATCTGCCAAATCAAGTATGCATTATATCTGGCTAGCATTGCGTTATATTTCGGCGTCGCCAATTTGTAATCAGATAATTTATAGTGTGTAATCATGGTGTGCAATTGTTATGTGTAAAATGTTTGCATCACGTTTGACCTGCAATAGCCGATATTTCCGCTAACGCTGTATCTAACAGCACAAAACACTGCTGTTACTAAAGGCAATAAGTAGCAAAGTCAGAGCTAACCTCTTGCTCTGCCATGTTGCAAGCCGTTGTTTAAATCTGCTGCTGATACTGCTGCAAAAAATCGACAAAAGCGGTTACCCGTGCCGGGCGGAAGCGCCCCGGGGGATACACCGCATAGATACCGCCGCTGCTTAACGACCAGTCTGGCAACACCCTTATCAAAGTGCCTTGCTGCACAAGGTGCTGCGCGCTGTAATCGGGCAGTACGCCAAGGCCGGCGCCAGCCAGCATTAGCGCGGTAATGGTTTGTGTAGAGCTGCTTTTATAGGCGGCAGTCAACTGTACTTCAACTTGCTGTGTATCCTGCTGAAGTTGCCAGGTCAGGGGCTGGCGTAGTGCGGTAAAGGCGATAAATTCGTGCTGGCGTAGCTGCGAAGGGGTAGTGGGAGTGCCAGCTTGTTGCAGGTAAGCCGGCGCGGCCAGCAACCATTGCTCAAAGTCAGCCAGTTTACGTGCTGTCTGGCTGGAGTCTCGCAGCCAGCCAATACGTATTGATAAGTCGATGTTTTCTTTTACTGCGTCCTTTACCTGATCACTACTGCGAAACTCAAATTCCAGCGCCGGGTGGCGACGGCGAAACGCCACGGCTGCCGGTACCAGTTGGCGGTTGCTGTAATCTTCCGGCGCACTGACAACCAGTTTGCCCTGCAGCACTTTGTCGCCGCTTTGCACGCTTTGCAGTGCCTGCTGTAACTGCTCCAGCAGTGGTATACAGTTTTGCAGCAGTTGCTCGCCGGCACGGGTTAAGCTGAGCTGGCGCGTGGTGCGGCGAAACAGGGCTGTGCCAAGCTGTTGCTCCAGCGCTTTTAACTGCAGGCTTAGTGTGGTTTTACTGCAGCCAAGCTGCTCGGCCGCGGCGGTAAAGCTGCCAGCCTGCTGTAAACGCTGCACCAGTTGTAAGCTATTCAAATCGGGTTGGTTTGGCATGATTGTTTTAATTTATTAAACAGTGATTTTTATATTAGGTTATTTTTCATTGCTAATCGAGCCACGATAATGCCTGCACATTCATTGTTCAAACCGCAATTTTGTGAGGTAAATAGTATGGAATTAGTTATTTTAGGTGCGTCTGGCTTTATTGGTTCGGCCATTACGGCTGAGGCATTAAGCCGTGGGCATCAGGTCACCGCCGTGGTAAGCCGGCCTGAGCGTATTGTGGCGCAAGCGGGCTTAACCGTAGTGGGGCTGGATATTAACGATACCGCAGCATTAACTGAGCTGTTAAGTAATAAAGCGGTTGTGATCAGTGCTTTTAGCGGCCATGCCCAGCAGGATGTAAAAGGCTATTATGTCGCGGCTTTTAACTCTGTGTACAAGGCGGCAGTGGCGGCTAACACACCACGTTTACTGGTGGTAGGCGGTGCGGCAACATTAAAACTGCCCGATGGCAGCCGCTTGCTCGATAGCCCGGGCTTTCCGGCAGAATACCGCGCTACTGCCGAAGGCGCCGCTGCAGTACTGCAGCAACTACGTGAGCAAAGCGCGCTTAGCTGGAGCTTTTTATCACCGGCAGCGGAGATTTTCCCTGGCGATAAAACAGGGCAGTACCGGTTGGGGCTTGATCATCTATTAACTGACAGCGAAGGCAAAAGCCGTATTTCTACCGGCGATTATGCCGTTGCGATGCTTAATGAAGCCGAGCAACCGCAGCATCAGAACAAGCGCTTTAGCCTCGCTTACTAAAATGTATGGGGCAGTAGGATTTAACCGGTAGCGGCCGCCTGCAAAGCGGCGCTGCGTTCTGCTTCGGTGAGCATCCCCACCAGCACAGTGCGCCGGCGTAATTTACTCATGCGCTCGCCAGTATCGAGCAGGGCGGCTAAAAACAGCTCGGGTTGGTCGATACAATCTAAAATACTGTGCCAGTGAATATAACCGCTGTGTCTTATTTGACCGGCCTGATAACGACGTTCCAGTGTTTGGCGTACATCAGCTATACGCCACGGCTCGGCCAGCAGTTTATCGGCCATGGCACGGTGTAATTGCAATATGTGCTTGTCAGTGGCCGCAGTTGATTTGCTGACACTGCGCTGGCGTATTGGGGGGAGTGTCATAGTGCGTTATCTTACATGGCGCAGTCGTTGTTTGAACAGTTATGGCGTTTGGCCGCCCAGTAAGCATAGACTTCTTTTGCCAGCCAATAAAAAGGCGGCAAGCGCAACAGCGCTACCAACCAGCTATGTCCGGCAAGCTGCCAATAGTGCAAGGTTGACGGTGGCGTTCAATACGGATTTTATCGGCCGCCTTGCTAGCTGCGCCTGAGCAATATCGTGGTCGTTTTGGTTTAACGTTATGGCCGCTAACACTACCCGGGATAGGGTTGCAGTAACACAATATTGCTGCATGACGCAGGTGGGATAATACCAAAAACGGCCACAGCGGCCGATTTTGGTTGTGTCGTTAAAGCAGAGGTTTAGTGGCGGGTTGACTGTTTTAGTGCCCGCATTTCATCATGACACTCTTGCATGGTCGCCAGCGACTGCAGCAACGCTGCTTCATATTGCGGCCGCTGGTTCTCAGTCAGCGCTGATCTTATCTCCTCCAGCGTTTTGTCTTCCACTTCTTCCAGCTGGCTGATATAGGTATGGGCTTTGTCAGATGACACTGCACCTATTACTTTGGTGTATACCTTTCTGGCTTCTACCGACAGTGCTGAACCTTCTTCGCGTTTACCGTCGTCTTGCACGGCAAAAGGTTGCAACTGCTCTTTCACCAGGCGGCGTGCGTTGAGCATGCGGTCAAAAAACTGCTCCAGCTGCTTGTCATCGACCTTGTCTTTTGCATCGCGGTAAAAATCAATGCCGCTATTTAATACCTGAATAATATCAGATACATGTTTCATTTCAGGGGTATTTAAATTTGCCATAATTTGGGTTCTCCGTGTTGAAAAGTTATCGGTGATAATTTATCAGCACGCGCCACCGGTAATACCACCGTATGACGGTACACCTAAGGTAGCTGCAGTTTGCACGCCAGATAGCACAGCGCATGTAAAACAGCTGGTTATTTTTATTTAACTCATTGAATACTATATTTTTGTTTGTTTCTGGTTTAGTGTGTTTAGCTTTGCGCCATGTTGTCATTGTCTGGCTGGCTCTGCATTAACTTCACAATCTGATTAACATGTCGGTAATTTTTACCAGCAACAACAAATAAACACAGCCGTCATTTTAATCTAAGCACGGTTGGCGCTTGACCTTGCCATGCGGGTAAGGTTCATACTGCTGTTATTGCGATATAGCAGGAGACAGTAATGAATATTGGTCAGGCAGCCGCGGCAAGTGGTCTAAGCGCAAAAATGATCCGTCATTATGAGCAAAGTGGGCTGATACAGCCAACCTCGCGCAGCGATGCCGGCTACCGGCGATATCAGAGCAAAGATATTGAAATACTTAAGTTTATCCGCCGTGCTCGTTTGCTCGGCTTTCCATTGGCCGATATCGCCGGCCTGTTGGCGCTGTGGCAAAACCCCAAGCGTTCCAACACTGCGGTAAAGCAAGTGGCGCAGCATCATCTGCAACAAGTTGAACTGAAACTGCAGGAGCTACAGGCGATGAAACATACACTTCAACAAACCATAGCGCAATGTGCCGGCGACGGTGGCGCAGACTGTGCCATTTTGCAGCACTTAACAGACGATAGCACAAAGGCCTGATTATGAACCACATAACCCTTAGTATCAGTGGCATGCACTGCGGCTCATGCGTTGGTAAAGTAGAGAAAATCTTACAGGCCGTGCCGGGTGTAAGCGTGGCAACCGTTAACCTGGCAACAGAGCAGGCACAGGTTGAGGGCAGCGCCGCGACGGCAGAGTTGTTGGCTGCACTGCAGCGCGGCGGTTATCAGGCGCAGGCATTAACAGCAAAAACCGATAACCAGGCAGTAATACAACATAAAGCAGCCGAAAAACAAACAGAGCAAGCGCTGTTACTGCGCGATTTATGGCTGGCAGCCGGGTTAACTTTGCCAGTGTTTATATTGGAAATGGGCGCCCATCTTATTCCAGCGTTTCACCATTGGTTAATGGCTAATTTGGGTCAAAGCCTGAACTGGCAACTTCAGGCGCTGCTAACCACGTTGGTGTTGCTGGGGCCAGGCAGACGTTTTATTACAACCGGTATTCCGCTGCTGTTAAAAGGCCAACCTGAGATGAATTCGTTGGTGGCACTGGGCACCTTATCGGCCTGGGGCTTTTCGCTGTTAGCTACCTTTATACCGCAGCTGCTACCGCAAGGCACAGCGCAAGTGTATTTTGAAGCTGCCGCAGTCATTGTTACGCTGATTTTACTCGGGCGCTATCTGGAAGCGCGTGCCAAAGGCCAAACCGGCGCGGCGATACAGCAATTATTAAGTTTGCAGCCGGCGACGGCAACACTGTTAAAAGATGGTGTGCAGCTTAAGGTTGCGCTGGCGGAAATAATGCCCGGCGATCTGTTATTAGTGCGGGCAGGTGAACGTATTGCACTGGATGCCAGGGTAGAGCAGGGCGAGTCCTATATCGATGAGTCGATGCTAAGTGGCGAGCCGCTGGCCAAAGCGAAAAAACCTGGCGATGCGGTGTATGCCGGTACGGTAAATAAGCAAGGCGTGCTGCAGGTACGTGTTAGTAAAGCCGCCGGTGATACCGTTCTGGCACAAATAATTGCCCTGGTGCAACAAGCGCAAAGCGACAAATTACCTATACAGTCACTGGTTGATAAAGTCACCGCCATTTTTGTGCCACTGGTTATGTTGCTGGCGGGTATTACCTTTGCTATTTGGTTGCTTTGGGGACCTGAGCCGGCACTTAGTCTGGCACTGGTCAATGCGGTTGCTGTGCTGATTATTGCCTGCCCCTGCGCTATGGGCCTGGCTACCCCGACGTCTATAATGGTGGGTACCGGTCGTGCGGCGCAGCTTGGGATCTTGTTTCGCCAGGGCAGGGCACTGCAAACGCTGCGCGATTGTAAAGTGATAGCGCTGGATAAAACCGGCACTCTGACCGAGGGAAAGCCGCATCTGACCGACATCTTGCTATTGCAATCCGGCCTGAACGAGCAAGAACTGCTGGCACTGGCTGCGGCACTGGAGCAACAATCCGAGCATCCGCTGGCTGAAGCTTTAGTGGCTGCCGCCGCGCAGCAGCAATTGACAATGCCAGAGGTAAGCGACGTTAAAGTACACAGTGGTATGGGGCTAAGCGGCACGGTTAATGGCCAACAGCTTGCTATTGGTGCCGGGCGTTTTATGCGGCAGCTAAAGTTGGACGTATCTGCGCAGCATGCTCAGGCTGAGGCGCTGGCCAAAAGTGGTAAAACCGTGTTGTATCTGGCGCTGGATAATAAGCTTGCTGCCATGCTGGCGGTAGCCGACACGCTAAAAGCCGGCTCGCTGGATGCGATAGCGTTGATGCATCAACTGGGTTTAAAAGTAGCAATGGTAAGCGGCGATAATCGCCATACCGCCAATGCGATTGCCAAACAGTTGCAAATTGATACCGTGGTGGCCGAAGTGTTGCCGCAAGGCAAGGTTGCGGCGGTAAAGCAGCTGCGCGCTGAGTTTGGTGCCGTGGCCTTTGTCGGCGACGGTATTAACGATGCGCCGGTGCTGGCAGAGGCTGATATTGGCCTGGCGGTGGGTAACGGCACCGACATCGCCATTGAGGCAGCCGATGTGGTGTTAATGCACGCTGATATTAGGGCGGTAGTGCATGCCATAGCGCTTAGCAAAGCCACCCTGGATAACATCCGCCAGAATTTGTTCTGGGCCTTTGGCTATAACGCGCTGCTATTACCGGTTGCGGCCGGGGTGTTGTACCCGGCCTTTGGCATATTGTTATCACCTATGCTGGCCGCTGGTGCTATGGCGTTATCCAGTGTGTTTGTGGTCACAAACGCGCTGCGGCTGCGCGGCTTAGCGCCGTAGTTCGCCCGCTTTAACCAGCCTGTTTTAAGGTGTCAGTGCCATAATCCAGCTTAAATACAATGGCACACCGAACAGCACGTTAAGCGGGAAGGTAATACCCAGTGCAGCTAACAGGGCCAATCCAATGTCAGCATCCGGTATCGCAGCCCGGATAGCCGCAGGGGCGGCGATATAGGAGGCGCTAGCCATTAATGTTGCCAGTACCAGTATGCTGCCACTGCTAAGACCGAGCAGAAAACCCAGCGCTATGCCGAACCAGGCCAGGATCAGAGGAGTGATCAGGGCAAACAGCATCAGCCGCCATTGTTTAAAGGGCAGTGGCGAGCACACTTTGGCAGTACACAGGCCCATTTCCAGTAAAAACAGCGCTAACAGAGTACTAAAGCCGCCCATTAACACTGGTGTAATGCCGGATAAGCCTGCAGGGCCATACAACCAGCCAATCAGCAAGCCCCCGCCGAGCAGCAACACGCCACGGCTGGTTAAAGCTTCATGCAGGATAGCCAAAGAGCTGGCTTTACTGCCATTAACATAGCGGTATAACCACAACATGGTGACAATGGCCGGTAATTCCAGCAGCACCAGATACAGTGTGGTTTGTGGTGCCATCGGCAGCTCTTGCTGTATTGCCAGCGCCATTACCACCGCAAAGGTACCGGCGCTGACCGAGCCGTAATGCGCTGCCACACTGGCGGCGTTGGCGCTGCTTAGCCGAACAACTTTACGCAGCAGCGGATATAGCAATAACGGCAAGGCTACGCCGGTGGCAGCAATCAGGCCAAGCTCAGGCAGTATTGGCGCCAGAGGCACACCATGCAGCGCCATACCGCCTTTTAAGCCCAGGGTTAGCATCAGTAAAATTGACAGGGTTTCGTATATTGGCAGCGGGACTTTTAAATCTGACTTTACCAGCCCGGCCAGCAGCCCCAGGGCGAAAAACGCTATTACAACATCAGGCATTGCAGCTCTCCGTGAATTAAAACCGGCGCAGTGTGCCGAATAAAATTCTTATTGCCTAATTAATAATATAAGTGTTTTATATAGATTATTATCTATGGGTGTTGGCTGAAGCTTACTAAAAGAGGCGCAATGGACGTACGGCAACTGAGTTTTCGCCTGTTGCAGGTGTATATCAGGGTAGTGCAGCTGGGCAGTATTTCCGCCGCAGCACGGGCGTTGCATTTAACCCAGCCGACGGTATCGCTGCAGCTGAAAAAACTGTCTGATGTATTAAACGAGCCGTTACTGCACAGCCACGCCGGTGCTCTGCAGCCTACCGCAGCCGGCCAGGCGTTGTATCAGGCGGCCTGTGATGTGCTTAGCCGGTTTGATGATTTAGGTAGTGAAATCAGCGAGCTGCACGCCGGGCGACGCGGCAGCCTAAGCATAGCGGTGGTGAATACTGCGCAGTATTTAATGCCGCGCATACTGGCACCATTTTACCGCCGTTTTCCGCAAATTGAAGTGACCTTACATATTGGCAACCGGGCACATATTTTAAGCCGCTTTGAACAGCAACAAGATGATATTTACCTGTTTAGCCACCCGCCGGGGGGCGAGCATGTAGTGGCGACGCCGATAGTAAAAAACCCGCTGCAGCTGATTGCACCTTTAGATCATTGGGCGGTAGAACAACAGCCGCTTAGCTTTAACCAGCTGAAACAAGAACGGTTTTTGCTGCGTGAACCCGGCAGTGCCACCAGAATGATGTTTGAAGCCTGGCTTAGCAGCCAGGGCATACAACTTAGCCACAGCATGCAAATTGAAAGTAATGAAGCGATACGGCTTAGCGTTGCGGCAGGATTGGGACTGGCGCTGATCTCCGGCCATACCCTGCTGGAAGGGCGGGAAAAACTGGCGGTGCTGAACGTGGCAGGCTTTCCGCTAAACAGCCATTGGTATCTGGTACGTAATGCCGATAAACGCTTATCTTATGCTGCAGAGTCGCTAACCGGCTTTATTGCCGCCCACTTGCCAGACTGTATCGAGCCGGAATGGTTGTTAGACAAGGTTACACTGTAACTGCGCTGCCGCCGGTTAAGACGACAGCGCTGTTTAGCTGTTATTTTAACAGGTCATCCACTGAGCCCTGCGCCAGCGGGTGGTAGCCGGGGCGGGCTTTCTGGTACACGGCACGGGCAAAGGCCAGGCCTTCTGGCGTGCTGGCCAGCTGTTTGTACAGCGGGATAATCAGCTTACGCCGGCCGATATTAATCAGATATTGTTCCAGCGCGGCAGCAATGTCCTGATAACCGGTTTTGAGTGCCAGTAAATACCAGGCATGGGCAATTTCGCTGTTGCTCGATTGTGTCAGGCTAAAGGTGCTGTCCAGCTCGGCCAGTTGCTGTGGTGTAATCGTCAGCGGCAGATTATTAATAAAATACAGCCATTCGTGTACCGTCCAGTTGGCTGTTGGCAGGCTGCTTAATGCACTGGTGCCGGCCAGCCAGCTGGCGGCATGCTGCTGCACTTTATCAAACGCATCCGATTGTGGCTGTGGCGTGGTAGCAGGCAAACCCGGTTGATAAATCCAGCTGTTCGCTTCATCCAGTGACACTATACCGGGGTATTTTTGCAGTAAGTGGGTGTTTAAGTATTTTACAAAGCGCGCGGTATCCAGGCTTTGAAAGGCATGATCGTCAAAGTACTGCCGTACAAAGGGGTCGAATTTATCGCGGCCAAACTTTTGCTCCAGGTACATTAAAAACAGCTGGCCTTTGGTGTAAGGCACACCGCTAAAAGCGTCATCCGGATCGCGGCCCTGTAAATCGATGTGCAAAATACTGTCGGCAGGCGCTAATTCTGTCAGCTCATCTTTTAAACCCTGCACAGATAAAGCTTGCTCCATTACGGCGCGATCGGTACCGAATACCTGCTCCATAATGCGGTTTTCGACATAAGAGGTAAAACCTTCATTCAGCCACAGATCGCGCCAGCTGGCATTAGTTACCAGATTGCCGGACCAGGAGTGCGCCAGCTCGTGGGCAATTAAATTTACCAGGCTGCCATCTCCGGCCACTACAGTGGGCGTAATAAAGCTCAGCACCGGGTTTTCCATCCCACCAAACGGAAAGCTCGGCGGTAAAATCAGCAAGTCATAACGGCCCCAGCGATAGTCGCCGTACAGCTGCTCGGTGGCATCGATCATCGCCTGAGTACTGGCAAATTCTTCTGCCGAAGCCTGCAAAATATATGGCTCAGCATAGACACCGGTTTGCTCGCTCATGGCTTTAAATTGTAAATCACCGGCGGCAATGGCAATTAAATAAGCCGGAATAGCCTTGGGCATAACAAACTGATAATCGCCGTCGCGGCTCATGCCAAGTTCATTATTGGCGCTCATAATAGCCAGAACATCGTCGCGGGTTTGAATACGGGCGCTGTAGGTCATGCGCACTGCCGGTGTGTCCTGAATCGGGATCCAGCTGCGGGCATGAATGGCCTGATTCTGGCTGAACATAAAGGGCGTGGTTTTACCGGCGGTTTGCTGTGGCGTTAACCACTGCAGACCAGAGGCTTTATCGGTAGAGCTGTAATAAATGCGCAGCGTCTGTGCCTGAAATGATGGGCTTATGGTTAGCTTGCTGCCGAGCACCGCATCACGCTGCCCCAGACTAAACGGCACTTTTTGCCAGTTACCGTCGGCCCTTTTGGCGTAAATGCGCTCGATAACCAGATCGCGGGTGTCCAGATATACCGTATTGTCGCTGCTGTTTAGCCAGTTTAGTTGTAAATCGGCAAAGCCGGTTAAGGCTTTTTGCTCAAAGTTAACGGCTAAATCCAGATGCAGGTGTTTTACTGTTACCGCATCAAAGTTGGCATAAGTGTAGGCGTCGGAAGCGGCAAAAGCATAGCTGCTGCAGAGCAAAGCAGTGCCAAGAGTAAGCAGGCGTGCAGACATGTTGTTTCCTTAAAAGCGAATGAAAGCAGAGTGTAAGGGCAAACTCAGGCCAAATACAACTCTACAAATAATGACAACTTAACGGCAGCAGTTTTGCTGTAATAGACATTAAATCCTGTTCAATAACGAGGTGTTTATGAAGTTAACTATTTTAGCCACGGCTTTAACCACTGCTTTAAGCCTGGGCCTGAGCGGCGCTGCACAGGCCAGCCCGTTACCGGATTTTCCGTTTATTAGCGTCAGCGGTGAAGCCAGGCTGGAGGTGGCACCCGACAAAGCACGTATTCAGTTTGTGATCCGTCACACTGCAGCGAAAGCCGATGCGGCTACACAAGCTGTGTACAAGCAGGGCCGCGATTTAATGCAGTTTCTGGCGGCACAAGGGGTGACAGAAGCGGATATCGATGCGGCGCAAATTAATAAAGAAGCGCTGTATAAAGACTACAACGACAGAACCATTACCGGCTACGAAACGAGCCAGCCGATCACGGTAACGTTGAACCAGCTGGCCAACTATGTGGCAGTAATGGATTACCTGTTTAAACAACCGCATATTTTCTCTATTCACGGCAGTTTTGATAGCAGCCAGCGCGAACAGCTTGAATTAAAGCTGAGCCAGCAGGCTGGTGCCGATGCCCGTCGTCGTGCCGATCAACTGGCTGGTGCACAGGGTGTAAAAATTTCCTCGGTATTTGCCATTACTGAAGCGGGTGGCTGGGGCCAGTTGGCTGGCGATTTTGGCTTTAGCGGTGGCGCGGTAAGCTTTAGTACTATGCGTAAGCCTGAAATGGCTGACAGTAGCGCCAACCTGGTGTTACCTCGGCATATTACGTTGCAAAAATCGGTCAATGTGATTTACAAAATTAAACCCTGATCCGGGTTGTTTGTCTCAATACTGTCGTGTCAGCGCCGTGAATGGGCTAAGGTAAGTGTTTATCTTAGCGGTATTTAAGGAAATCTGATGACACTGCAGTTCACCCCTTTGTTGCTAGCTGCGGCTAGCGCCAGCCTGTTACTGCTGTCGTGTTCCAACCAAAACACGACAGCACCGCCAGAGCAATCCTTGTTGCAAACCAGTTTTAATGCCAATTTCGCCGGTTATTTTCAGAAAATTGCTTCAGACGACATGCAAGGCCGCGCCCCAGCAACCAAAGGTGAAGAAAACACGGTGCAGTATCTGGAGCAGCAGTTTTCCCGCCTTGGGTTAACCCCGTACAGCGCTGACAGCTATCGTCAGAGCGTACCTGTGGTGCAAATCGACCCGGTAAAGGTATCGGCTTTAACGCTAACCGATAATAATGGTGGCAATACCAGCTTGAGCTATAAAACCGATATGATGGCCTGGTCTACCCGTATGCTGGGGCAAATTGATGTCGCCGGCAGTGACGTGGTGTTTGTCGGCTATGGCATAGTGGCGCCGGAATATAACTGGAATGACTACGCCGGTTTGGATGTAACAGGCAAAACCGTGGTAATGCTGGTTAATGACCCCGGTTATGCCACTCAGGATCCGACATTGTTTACCGGCAATGCTATGACGTACTACGGCCGCTGGACTTACAAATACGAAGAAGCCGCCCGCCAGGGCGCTGCTATGGCGCTGATTGTGCACGAAACCGATGCCGCCAGTTATGGCTGGAATGTGGTAGCGGGCACCTCGCCAATTCGGTTTGAGCTGGCGAACGACAACAAAAACCTGCACAAAGCCCCGGTAGAAGGCTGGTTGTCGCTCGACGCGGCGGAAAAGCTGTTTGCCGCCAATGGCACCTCACTGCAGCAATTGCGTCAGCAGGCACTGAGCAAAGCGTTTAAGCCGGTACCACTTAACGCTAAAGCCAGTTTAAGCATTAGCAATAATTTGCGAGAGCTTAACTCCAGCAATGTTATTGGTTATATCGAAGGCAGCGAAAAGCCCGACGAAGCCATTATTTATATGGCGCATTGGGATCATTTCGGTCTGGACTTTAGCCGCCCTGATGACAAAGTGTTTAACGGTGCCCAAGACAACGCCGGTGGCGTTGCTGCCTTACTCGCGTTGGCTGAGCAGTTTAAAGCTGGTCCGCCACCTAAACGCTCGGTAGCATTTTTAGCGGTAACGGTAGAAGAACGTGGCCTGTTGGGTTCGGCCTGGTATGCCAGTAACCCTTTATTTGCGTTAAATAAAACAGTTGCCGGGATCAATATGGACGTGATTAACGTCTATGGTCCTATGCGTGATGTGATGGTGTTTGGCTATGGCAGCTCTGAGCTGGAGCCTATCCTGGAAAAATACGCCCGAGCGCAAAACCGCTATATAGCGCCTGAGCCTACGCCGCAGGACGGTTTTTACTACCGCTCTGATCACTTTAACCTGGCCAAAAAAGGCGTGCCTATGTTGTACGCCCGTGGCGGGGTAGACAGTTTTATCCATGGTAAAGACTGGGGCCTGGAGCAGCGACGCCTATATGTGCGCGATTACTACCACAAAGTAAATGACGAATTTGATGCCAATTGGGATTTACGCGGTGCCCAGCAGGATTTACACCTGTATTACCAGGTAGGGCAAGAGTTAGCCAACAGCGACAGCTGGCCAAACTGGTATCAGGGCAAAGAGTTCCGTGCCGTGCGGGATGCATCTTTAGCGCAGTAGCTGAGCTAATTGCACCCGCAGCAAACAGGCCTGCGGGTGTCGGTTTTTAACAGGCATTGCCTGGATACTAAGGGCTGAATAATGGTATCAAAATGGGGTTGGCAGTTATTGCAGTTAAGCCGCAAGCTGTGGGTGCGTACGGTAGCGTTTGCCGTGCTGGCCTTGCTATCGGCACTGGTTGCTGTGCTGTTGCAAGACCTGATCCCGCCAGCATTGGCTGACATTATTGGCGCTGGCGCTGCGGAAAAAATCCTCACTATTTTGGCCTCCAGTATGCTGGCGGTGACCACCTTTTCACTTAGCATTATGATTGCCGCCTTTAGTGCCTCTACTAATAGTGTATCGCCGCGGGCTACACGTCTGCTAATGGAAGACAGCACAACGCATAATGCGCTGGCTACCTTTGTCGGTTCGTTTTTATACAGTATTGTCAGCATTATATTGCTGAACACCCAGCTGTATAACGAGCGTGGCGAAGTGGTGTTGTTTTTAACCACTATCGTCGTGACTACGCTGATTGTTATTACCATCCTGGTATGGATTAACCATTTATCCGGCCTGGGCCGGGTTGGCGAAACGGCTAACCGGGTAGAAGACAAAGCCTATGCTGCGCTAATCGCAACGGTTAAACAGCCCTGGCTTGGTGCCAACCCGTTGCATTCATTGGCCGATGTGCCAACGCGGGCTAAAGCCTTTTTAACCCAAACCATAGGCTATATTCAGCATGTTGATGTAAAAGCGCTCAATAGCTGGGCTGAAGCAAATGACTGCAGAATATTTATCGTTGTCCGTGCCGGTGTCTTTATTGATCCGAGCCGGCCATTGTTGTGGATAGACGGCGAGCTGCCAGACAATACTGACAGCTTAAACAAGGCGTTTAGCATTGATGATTTTCGTAGCTTCGATCAGGACCCGCGCTTTGGCTTACTGGTATTGGCAGAGATTGCCTCTAAAGCGTTATCGCCAGCGGTAAATGACCCGGGAACTGCGATAGAAATTATTGGCCGCGGTATGCGTGTGCTGAGTAACTGGCAAATGCCTGAACCGTCTGAAGCGGCAATCAATTATCCAAAGGTATGGCAATTGGGGCTTGAACTGACCGATTTATTCGATGATTTTTTTACGCCGATAGCGCGTGATGGTGCCACGCTGGTCGAGATCCATATCCGCTTGCAAAAAAGCTTTATAGCCCTGGCAAAAATTAATACTCAGCTACGGTTACAGGCTCGGCGTCATTCTGAAGCGGCACTGCAGAGGGCCGAACAGGCACTAAGCAATGCCAGTGATCTTGCCCGGCTTAAAGCTTTACACCGTAAGTTGATGGACGCTTAATGCCATAAATTAACCGCTGCGCCAAGTGCCAGTTTACGCTGCAATAATTGCAGGCTGCATTGTTGCTGTGCAGTAGTGTCATTTAGCCAGCAAATAAACACTGCAACAAACATTGTGCTCAGTGCCAGTTCCTGGCCAATACGTGCCACACCGCTGGCCTGTAAATGCGACGCTTCGCGCAGCCATTGTACGGTGCGGCTAATGCGCAAAATACCGCCTAACTGCAAATGAATATGGCCCGGTTCCAGTTTATATAACAACATCTGGCCGCTAAGCTTGCGGTATGGCGCAAGCGCTGCCAGCCAGTGCTGTATTGCCTGTTTTAGCCTGGCGCTGGCCGGTAATTCTGTACTTATGTGCGTGCTTAGCAGTGCCAAATCGGCGCGGTCAAACCAGGCATCAACTAACTCATCTTTAGTGCGGTAATGGCAGTAAATATCAGCCAGGCTGATCTGCATCGTGCTGGCAAGTTGCTGCAGCGTCAGCTGCTCCCAGCCGGTTTTCGCGGCCAGTTGCAGTGCGGTATCGAGAATTTGCTGTTGCATTGGCGCTCCCTGGTTTGTGCAGGCTTTAAGTATAGATAGCTCCGGGTAAACCGCTGGCAATACATATTTATATGGCGGCGCTGCAGCAAAAAAATAACTTAGGCTACTGCCGTTTTACGCTTACAGGGCGCTACAATAGCGCCCTGTCTAATCTGGTGTTTTTTCAATGTCTGCTGCTGTATCTAATGTTGATAACCCGCTGCGCGGAATTTTGTGCATGCTTGTTGCTGTGGCGCTGTTTGCTGCGATGGATGCGGCAATGAAATCGCTGACGCCTTATTACAGCGCCATGCAAATAGCCTGCTTGCGCGGGGCTTTGGCCTGGCCGTTAGTGGTGGTGTGGCTGGTTAGTAGCGGGCGGCATAAAACCCTGTTAAAAACCCGCTGGCGCCTGCATATGTTGCGGGCTGTACTGGGTGTTGTCATGTTGTGGGCCTTTGTGTTTAGCCTGCAAACACTGGCGCTGGCCGAAGCCTATAGTATCTTTTTTACCGCGCCGCTGTTAATTACTGCTATGTCGGCATTCTGGCTAAAAGAATATGTTGCGCCCAGGCACTGGATCGCCATAGCTATTGGTCTTGTCAGCGTGTTGTTTATGCTAAAGCCGGATGGCGACAAATTAATTAGCTTTGGTGCGTTAATGGCGCTGCTGGCGGCATTTTGCTATGCGGTGTCAGCCGTTACGGTACGTATTCTCGGCCGTACCGAAGGCACCGGCAATATGGTGTTCTGGTTAATGACGCTGTTATCACTCGGTGCCGGCATCTTAGCCTGGCCCGACTGGCAGCCGCTGACCAGTGAGCTGTGGCTGAGTTTTGTTTTGCTTGGCGTTACCGGTTTCGGCGGACAAATTGCCATTACCCAGGCGTTTAAGGTGGCACCGGCGGCTTTGGTTGCGCCGTTTGAATATACCGCGCTGTTATGGGGTATAGGTTTTGATATTGTACTGTGGCAGCTGTACCCGGCGTTTTCAATGCTGGCCGGCGCGGCGGTAATAATGCTAAGCGGCCTTTATCTGCTGTGGCAGCACCGTCGCTGATCTGCTGCTACTGCAGTAAAAGCGTACCGGCCTGGCAAAGCCGCTCAGTTAGCCTGAGCGGCATTTCCGCTTTATCGTTGGCTTGCAATCCACTCTAGTGTCAGCTTTTGCAGTAAATCCAGCGGCAGGCTGCCAGAGCTTAAAATGTGGTCGTGAAAGGCGCGGATATCAAATTTAGCGCCCAGTTGTTGTTCGGCCTGTTGGCGCAACTGGCGGATCTTAATTTCACCAATTTTGTAGGATAACGCCTGTGCCGGCCAGGTTATGTAACGGTCTATTTGCGCTGTTACTTCCGCCATAGTCAGCGCAGTATTGGCGGCCAGATAGTCAATCGCTTGCTGGCGGCTCCAGCCCATAGCATGCATACCGGTATCAACCACTAAACGGCAGGCACGCCAGGCTTCATAGGTTAAGCGGCCAAAGTCGCTGTAAGGGTCCTGATAAAAGCCCATTTCTTTACCCAGACTTTCGGCATACAAACCCCAGCCCTCGCCGTAAGCGCTGTGATACAAGGTTTTACGGAACTCCGCCATATCCATTTCCTGTGCCAGTGCACTTTGCAGGTGATGTCCCGGCTCGGCTTCATGAAAGGTCAGGGCTTCAAGGTTATATAGCGGTTCGCTACGTACATCATTGGCGCCGATAAAGTAGGTGCCGGATGTGGTGCCACTGCCGTCGGATGCAACATAATAAGCGCCGCCATTGGGGCTGGCTTTAATATCAAAGGTGCCGCGGGGCAGGGTACTAAACCATTTGGGCAGTTGGCCGGCCATTTTACGGCTGATAAAACTGGCCTTTTCCAGTAGTTGCTGAGAGTTACTGGCGTAAAACTGCGGATCTGTGCGTAAAAAGCGGACAAAAGCTGCGAAGTCGCCGTTAAATTGTAGCTTTTGAATAATATTGTCCATCTGGTTGCGAATACGTTTTACTTCGTCCAGTCCTAACTGATGGATCTGTTCTGGCGTCATATTGGTGGTGGTGTAAAAATTTATCAGGTACTGATAATAGGCCGCGCCGTCTTCTAACTCAGCGATGCCAACAACATTGCGACAGGCCGGCATATATTCGTCAGTAAAAAAGCGATGTAGCTTTTTATACCCGGGAAATATTGTGTCAGTAATCAGTTTGCTGCCGGCAGTTAAATAATGCTGGCGCTGCTTGTCACTAAACCGGGCGGGTTGCTGCGCCAGCGGCGCATAAAAAACGCTGTCGGTGACATCGTCGACGATATGTTTGCTAATGGTTTTATCGTAACCGGCAAAACTGGCGCAATAGTGGGTATATCCCTTGGCAATGGCTTGTTTCAGGTTGTCGATATGCTGCTGGTTATAGCGCGTAAAGTCGGCCAGGCTGATCAGGTAATTGTCGTAGTCAGCTGTTGTTAAAAACGACATATTATCAACTGCGCCGGCAAAATAGCTGTGATAGCCGGCGTACGCCTGCATTGGGAACAAATGGTCGAACTGCAGGTAGCTTTTCGCTTCGGCTTCACGCTCGTAGTTAAATAGCCGTAAGGTCACTTGCTCTGCCGCAGTTAGCTGGCTTAATGTTATTTTTGCCGCTTGTTGCAGCATTTTTTGGTTAAAGGCTTGCCGCCGTTCGCGCCCTTTTGCCGATACATCCGGCAGCGGGCCATTCATGCGAAAGGTATCGGGGTCTTTGCGAAAAAATATCTGTTCCTGGTTGGCGTGCTGCCAGTGCTCGTCCAACAGCTGTTGTAGCTGTTCGCTGGCACTTGTGGCCTCAGCCTGATGAGATAACAGCAGCGCCGCCATAGCGACGAAAATAGCACGAAATAGCATAATAGGGTCCGACGTGAGTTAGCGTTTTGCCCTGTTATACCATAGCCGGCGCTGCGCCGTCATGGCCGGTGTTATACCGGCCCGATTTGCTGCAACTGGCCAGGCGCAGTAGCGCGGTTACCACCGGGCAGCGAATAGCGCATAATACGCCAAAACACTGTACTGTACTGGCGCACAAAACTGCCGCTGTTGTAGGGGATGCCGTATTTAGCCGCAATAGCCTGCACCTGCCTGGCCATAGCCGGATAGTGCCGCGCCGGAATGTCAGGAAACAGATGATGCTCTATCTGGCAGCTTAAATGGCCGGTTAAAATATGCAGCCAGGTAGGGCCGGTAAAGTTAGATGAACCCAGCATTTGGCGGTAATACCACTGGCCACGGCTTTCGTTTTCGCAATCTTCTGGCCTGAAGGCGTATACCTCTTTGGTAAAGTGGCCGCAAAAAATCACTGTCGATGTCCATACATTGCGCAATAAATTGGCCAGCAGATTACCGCCTAGCACCCACAACCACATAGGCCCGGCAATCAGTGGAAAAAACAGGTAGTCTTTAATCAATTGGCGAGCGCCCTTGCCAAAAAATGCCCGTTTCAGCTCGCTATCGCTTACCTGTGTATGGCGATCGGCTTTCTTTTTGCCAAAAAATACCCGCTGCGCGGCCAGTTCGTGATAGGACACGCCCCATTGAAATAACATGCTAAGTAGCAGGTAAGTGCCGCCTTGCCACAGGTTACGCAGACGCCAGCGAAAATCGTTACTTAAGCGCAGCAGGCCATAACCGAAATCGCGGTCCAAGCCTATAATATTGGTGTAAGTGTGGTGTTCAAAATTATGCGTACGTTGCCAGCTGGCTGCATCACAGGCAATATCCCACTCAAAGCGTTTGGAATGTAACACCGGATCATTCATCCAGTCATACTGGCCATGCAGCACATTGTGGCCAATTTCCATGTTGTCGAGTATCTTCGCCAGCGCCAACAGCAACACACCGGCAAGCCAAAGCCAGGGGGTAATAAAACCCAATACCAGCAAAATGCGCCCGCTGATCGCGCTTAAGCGCTGCAGCAGTAATACGCGGCGGATATAGCGTGCATCGGCCTCACCCAATTGTGCCTGCACCTGCTGTTTTATGCTGTCCAGCTCCTGCTGCAGCGCGGTAAATTGTTCAGTGGAAAGTTTCATCATAAGTCCTGTTACAGCTTAATCACTAATGCGGTTACCGGTTGGCTGACACAGAGCTGAATTTGCTCGGCGCCAAGCCCGCTTAGCGCACCGCTGCGGATATCACGCACCTGGCCGGATACCTTGTCGCAGACACATTGAAAACACACGCCGATACGACAGCCAAAGCGCGGTGCTAAGCCTTGTTGCTCGGCGTTTTGCAGTAGGCTGTGTTGCGTGCTAAGTGTTACCTCGGTGCTGATGCCGGCGCGGATAAAGCTGGCCGTCAATTGCTTTGTTGCACTAGCGGGTTCTGACGCTGTCGGCATGGTTAGACCAAATTGCTCGTGCCGGATACTCGCCGGTTTGACGCCGCTCTGGCTTAGTGCCAGGCGTAGTTGCTGCATAAAGGCTGCCGGGCCACACAAATAAAATTGCTTGTTGCAGCTATCAGTACACAGCTGTTGTTGCAGTGTTTCTGCCGGCTCAGTACGACTGTCTGACAGCGCTAAT
Source organism: Rheinheimera muenzenbergensis (assembly GCF_036984005.1). Lineage (NCBI taxonomy): Bacteria > Pseudomonadati > Pseudomonadota > Gammaproteobacteria > Chromatiales > Chromatiaceae > Rheinheimera > Rheinheimera muenzenbergensis. The sequence continues at coordinate 122,264 of NZ_JALAAR010000001.1, read as the reverse complement.
GTAAACAATGGCTGTCTGGCGGCCAACTGCTGCAGCTCTGACAGCAAGGCGGCGTTTTCTGTACCCCGTACCCTGTAATACAAAGTGACCGCTGCCAACCAGTGGCGTTGGCTTAGCAACATAGCTGCAATGGGCGTAATGCCGGAGCCGGCGGCAACAAACACCGCTGGTGTTGCCGGTTGCTGCCAGTAAAAATTACCCTGCGCCGCACTGATATTTACCACAGCACCGCTCTGTAATTGTTGTAGCAAAGGGGTAATTTCGCCGGCGTGGTTAATTTTACAGCACAGCTGTATTTGCCGTCGGCTTTGCCACAGGCTGACAGGCGAGCAAATACTGAAAGGCCGGCTGCTACAGCGGCCATTGTGGTGAATGGTCAGAAGCAGATGCTGGCCCGCTATAAAGCCGGGCCAACGGCCGGATACCTTAAAGGTTAACTGCAGCATATCAGCTGTTTGCCACTGTTTAGTCAGCAGGTGGGCGCGGTACTGACCGGGCAAAAAGCCTGGCCAAAGCCGCTGTAGCAAGGGCAAAAAATATAGCGTTAACGAGTGCTGGTTGCCCAGCATTAAACAAAAATTGCGCCACAGACGGCGTAAAAACATCTTCACAGTAAATTAGCTCGCAGCTTTGCCTGGTATTTCGGCGTACAGTTGTACACTAAAATATCTGGTAAGGCCAGTTAAACTATCAGAGCTTGCTATGTGATTTTGCTAAATTCATGAATATATGTATAAAAAAATTAAGCTTAAATTTATCTCTGATTATTTTAAGCGCACAGCTGTTCTTTTTTTAGTTTGCAGTTGCCCGGTGCTAGTCCGGTGTTTCACCGGCTAATACCCGCTTTTCTTCGTTATCCAGGATCACAGCGCCGGTGCCTTCAGCGGCCATCCGATCTTCCGGGTTATACAGCGGGCATTTGACCATACTCAGGCAGCCGCAGCCGATACAGCCGGTCAGGTAATCCCGTAGCTTTTGCATATAGGCAATGCGTGCATCAAGCATAGTGTGCCAATTTTTAGATAACAGCTGCCAGTCTTCCTGTGTTGGTGTGCGGTTATCCGGCAAAGATAAAAAAGCCTGTTTAACCTCTTCCAGGCTAATGCCCACTTTTTGTGCGGCTTTAATTACGGCTATCCGCCGCAGTACTTCCGGCTTGTAGCGGCGTTGATTGCCGTCATTACGCCAGCTTTTAATCAGGCCTTTTTGCTCGTAAAAATGCAGTGTGCTGACGTTGATCCCACAGCGTTTTGCTACACGGCCGACACTCCAGTTTGCGTCTGTCATTTTAAGCTCCTTAATTTTTCTGCGATTTTTTTGAAAAAAACACTTTACCTCAACTTTAGTTGAGGTTTTAACCTGCTGCCAAGTTAATTGCAAGGAGACAACTATGTATCTGGAACATGTAAACCTGGTAGTGGCCGACATTGATGCCATGCTGCATTTTTACCGCGCTGTTTTTCCGCACTGGCGTATCCGCGATGAAGGCCACGGCAGTTGGTATGGCAAGCCACGTAAATGGCTGCATTTTGGTGACGATTATCATTATCTGGCGCTGAGCGATCATGGCGAAGGTGAAAACCGTGACCTGGCCGGACACAGTGTTGGTTTTGCCCATTTTGCTTATGTAACTAACAACCTGGATGCGGTTATCGCAAGGTTGCAGGATGCGGGGTATGCCATTGCCAAGCCCGGTGCAGAAGACCCTTACCGTAAAAATATCTACTTTGTTGATCCGGCAGGCTTTGAAGTGGAGTTTGTCGAGTATTTAAGTGATCTGCCAGCCGAGCGTAACTTAAACCTGGAAAAAGCCCGCAAGGAGGTGTTATGAGAGTACTTGCTTTTGCTGCCAGCAATAACCCGCAGTCTATTAATCAGCAACTGGCGCTGAGCGTGGCGCGGTTGCTGCCACAGGCGCAGGTGGTGACATTAAATATTGATGACTACGAACTGCCGATCTACAGCGAGCGGCGCGAAGCTGAGCTGGGCAAGCCAGCCCTGGTAACGGCATTTTTACAGCAAATCGCCAGGGCTGATGGCCTTATCGTGTCCTTTGCTGAGCATAACGGCAGCTTTACTGCAGCATTTAAAAATTTGTACGACTGGGCTTCGCGCAGTGAGCGGCGCATTTTTCAGCATAAACCGGCCTTATTTTTAGCCGCCGCACCCGGGCCGGGTGGTGCCAAAAGTGTGCTGCAGGCAGCAGTGCAAGCGGCGCCTTATATGGGGGCAGAGCTAAGCGCTACAGTGTCGGTGCCTAATTTTCATCAGGTGTTTGATGCACAGCATCAGCAGGTAAAAGACAGCTCGCTGTTTTTACAACTGCAACAAGCGGCGTTAACGCTGCAGCAGCATATTGTCCAGACCAAAGCCGCCTAATGGCGGCTGGTCATCAATATAAGTTATTGAATAATAAATGATTAGGGCTGTTAGGTGAAAAATATCGCAGTGGTGTTTCATTCTGCCGGTGGCACTACCAGGCAACTGGCTATGGCGCTGGCGGCCGGTGTTGCTGCTATGCCTGACGTTACTGTAATACAGGCCGAAATTACCGGCGCTGATATTAACGCCGGGCGCTTTTGTAATCACAAACTGCTGGCGCAACTAGACAGCGCTGATGCAATAGTTTTTGGCTCTCCTACTTATATGGGCTCAGTGTCAGCGCAGTTTAAAGCCTTTGCTGATGCGACAAGTGAACGATGGGAGAGTCAGCTCTGGGCTAATAAAATTGCTGCCGGCTTTACCATCGGCAGCAATTTTAGTGGCGATCAGCTGCATACCTTGCAGTACTTGCAAATTCTGGCCAATCAGCACGGCATGCTATGGGCAGGGTTGAATATTGCCGGCAACCACAACAGCGCCGGCCTTAACCGGTTGGGTGCGCAGTCCGGCCTTATCGCCCAATCTGCTGACGGAGTGCTACACGAAACCGATTTACTCACGGCGCGCTACTTAGGCCAGCGCGTGGCTCAGATCTGTAACAGGCTGATAACCTAAAATTTGTTGTCCAGACGACAGCGATTTGGCTTCAGAGTATCGACAACAGCTTAACCAGCCAGCCTGATGCATATAAGCCCAGGCCAAAAACCGCGTGGGTGATCAGGCTGTGCAGCCGGGCGGTTGGCGGATGCGGTGTGCGACTGGCAGCGATACCTGCCCCCATACCCGGTTGCATCAGCAAAAAAGGCGCAGCAACAGTAACTATGCCAACAGCCAGTGCTGGTAGCAGTGCCGGGTTATGCAGCCAGGTTTCGCCGCACACAGCAATTAATAAGCCGGCAAAGGCAATGCCAATTAAATAGTGGGCAATCCAGCCAACACTATGCTCGAAGGGCATAGCTGGCGCTGTAGCAATGGCGTCGTGACGGAACTGGCCCTTAGTCATATGCAGCAGCCAGCGGCCAACCATGCCATAGTTGGCCGGCGCTACCCCGAACAGTGCTTTACGCAGCACAGTCCATACATCCATTAGCGCTGTAGCGCCGATGCCAATGATTACGATTGAAAGAAGTTGATTCATTTAGCTCTCCTGGCTTGTGTGAAGTTGACACTGATGCTAGCGTACAACTTCAAGTTCACTTTAAGTCAAGGGGTGGTAATGGATATTGCCGAAGTAGCCAAACGCTCGGGCGTGCCGGCGTCAGCTTTACGCTACTATGAAGAAAAAGGTTTAATCCGCTCGATTGGCCGTCAGGGCATCCGCCGGGTGTTTCATGACAATGTATTAGAGCGACTGGCACTGATTGCGCTGGGCCGTGCCGCTGGCTTTACCCTGGATGAAATAGCGCCGATGTTAGGTGAAAAAGGCCCGCCGGATATAGATCGCACGCTACTGCTGAGTAAAGCAGATGAACTGGACAAAACCATTACGCAGCTAAGCGCAATGCGTGTTGGCCTGCGCCATGCTGCAGTTTGCTCTGCACCAAGCCATCTGCAGTGCCCCAAGTTTCGCAGATTGCTGGGGCTAGCCGCTAAAGGTGTTATAAATGCAGATAGCAAAGCTAAGTTGCCGAAGAAGCCAATGGCCCGAAGCACTGCAAAATGATTGCAGTGAAGTCGGGCGCTAGTGTTTAGATCTGCTTAACGGAGTTGCGTTTTTGCTGGCGTATGGCTGGCAACAGCGTTAGCAATAACAGCCAAAACAGCGAGAGACTACCGCCGCCTGAATCTTTAGCTTTAGCCGGTGGCGTCGGCAAGGCACTGCGACTGGGATCCAGCGGGAAGGCATCCTGCGTATCGGCTACGCCGTCGTTATCATCATCGGTATCGGCGTTATTGCCGACACCATCGCCGTCGGTATCCAGCCATTCAGTGGCATCTAATGGGAAGGCATCCTGCGTATCCGCGACACCATCGTTATCATCATCAGTATCGGCGTTATTGCCGATACCATCGCCGTCGTTATCCAGCCATTCTGCGGCATATAACGGAAAGGCATCCTGCGTATCAGCGACGCCATCGTTATCATCATCAGGATCAGCGTTGTTGCCGATGTCATCGCCGTCGTTATCCTGCCATTCTGTGGCGTCTAATGGAAACGCATCCTGCGTATCAGCAACACCATCGTTATCATCATCGGTATCAGCGTTATTGCCAATACCATCGCCATCGGTATCCAGCCATTCGGTCGCATCATAAGGAAAGGCGTCGTCGGTATCGTTTACACCATCATTGTCATTGTCGGCATCTTCACTATTTGGTGTGCCATCGCCGTCGACATCAGCCTCTCCGGCATCGGCACCTAGCAAGAATAGGCCATTAAGAGTTTGCGTGATGTGACTCCTATATCCATATGTCAGCCTGATAGAGGCGACATGCTCGCCGGCAACCATTGGCAAGGCAAAGATGGCATAGTCAGCGTTGTTAAGCTCGGGTATTGGCGTCAGCTGCATAAACTCGCCGTTACCAAGTTTTAACTCAGCCTTCAGATTCAGATTAGCTGCGTGGTAGGGAAGGTGTATTTCTATACGGGCATTAAGCTGGTTAACTATCTGGTCGCTGACGCTCTGCTCTGCTTCGAAAACACTAATATTGTTTATTGCCTGAACAGAAAAATTGGTAATGTCAACTTCATTAAGCGTTAACCACGACCAATAAGGTATTCCATGCAGCCAGCTGTTAAAACCAAGTTCAAGCGTAGCTAAGTCGCACGACAGCTCAGGTATTGGGATGGCTTCAGCTTGCGTTGGATAGATAGGGTATTGCTGCTGTAACTCACCATCACAAAACCAGCTTAACTGCAGATTTGTCGCACCGTGGCCGAAGCGGTTCAGGTTAATATCGGCGACAAAGGATACAAACGACATAGACATGCCAATATTAAACTGTATGCCGCTGTCTGATGAGTAAAACGTTCCACTAAAATAGCTGCCAGCACGGCGAAAATCTATGATATCGCCCGGGTAAGTAATTTGACCTGGCCCATAAAACTGTTTGGCATTAATACCTTTTGTTTCTAGCGGTGTTAACTGCTCTGATCTTGCCTGATAGTCGAGCCAGGGCACCTCATCTTTCACCACACCGACATCAAAACTACTCTGAGTTGCCAATTCCGGAATTACCGCGATATTGGCGAAAGCGAAATTGGTGTTTATTCTACTACTTATGCTATTTCCCGATAGAGCGTGCAGACTGTAACTTACGGTCCTGACATCGGTTGTCTGCTGTTCAGGAAGCCAAACAGTAAAGTTACGTAGCTGTGCAAGGCTCGGGCTAAACAAATCCAACCCTGCCGCAGGTTGCTCGATTTTACGTTGCAATAGCAGAATGGTTGGAGGCTCAGTCGCGCTTGCCGCTGGTATAACACCTGATGTGCCAATGTCGGCATAAATAAAACTATGTCTGCTGGATATTCCCAACAAAGGTGGCCGTTCATAGCCGCCAGCAAAAAAACCGTAATGTTGATTGTCGCCGTAATAAAAATTGCCGTAAGACAAAAAATTAAGTGCGACATCATCTGTATCAGCTTTGTCACCATTGGCATCTAATAACTCGTCAAAGCCGACGAGGGTATCAATATCGCTAAGTTGAAACTCAATAGCGGTATTTGTTGTCGGGTTAATTCGCCTTAGGTCAAAAGAATGAATTGCGACGTTGTCTGGCAAATTAAACTGTGGGTAGAAAATGGGGAAATGCGCCTCAAACAGAACCTTAGCATTAAGGGCTTTTTGTGGCACTTTAATGGTGCGAGAACTGGCCGGCTCCATATAGAAATTTCGTTGAAACGTATTGTCATCCGAGTGCAACACCAAATTGCCCGCCACCTCGTTATCCATCTTAATCGTAAGCTCAGTTGCCTTATCAAACGTCACCGGTACGGTTAAGGACTGTTGGGCAGAGCTGATAACTATACGATCAACAAAGGCGTAAGCGCCATTATCAGGGTAAGGCAAAGACTGGGCATCGCTTACGGTTAAGCTAACATCGATGCTTAGGCTGGCGTTGGCCGGAATGACATAGTCTTGTTGCGGCCAGCTAATTTGCACATTTGCCGGCATAGTTGAGGCAATATCCTCACTTAAGGCCAACGTTATAGCAATATCTTCTGCTGTCAGGTTTTGCAGTGTTAGTGGTAAGCTGCTTTGCCATTGGCTCAGGCTGTTATCTATATTGCCAAACGCCAGTATGCCCTTGTCGGCATAAAAACTGACCTTGGTGGCGGCGGTAATATCCAGCCGGCCGGCGCCCTGCTCATAGGGTAGCAGGCCCAAATCAACACTGCTGGCCATTAGCATGCCGCGAATATCGGCTACACTGGCCTGCGGATAGAGTTGACGTAACAGTGCGGCGGCACCTGCAACATGCGGGCTGGCCATGCTGGTTCCGCTTAACGACGCCGTATCATGTGAAAGGTAAGGTGCAATGATATCGCTACCGGGGGCGGCAAGTTCGGGCTTTAAGCCGGCACCGGCAATCGATTCGCTTTTAGAGCTGAAATCAGACAGCTGATCGGTTTTAGTGGTGGAGGCTACCGTAATTGCCTTAGCGGCAGAGGCAGGCGAACTTGCGGCAATATCACCAAAGTTACTAGCATTACCGGCTGCAACCACAACAATAATACCGGTTTCAACCGCGGCGTTGGTCGCCCGGCTAAGCGGATCATCAGCATCACCGCCGCCGCCCAGGCTCATATTGATCACATCGACGGCATCATCGGTGCTTGGGTCTCCATCCGGATCTGCAGCATATTCTAACGCCGCGATAATAGCCGTGTCATTGCCCCAGCCTTCATCGGATAGCACCTTATAAGCGTGCAAATTAACCTTGGGGGCCACGCCACTGTATGTTTCGCTCTCGGCGGCAATAATGCCAGCGACATGGGTACCGTGGCCATCGCCGTCCATCGGATCGCTATCCTGATTATGAAAGTCGTAGCCGGCCACCACTTTGCAACCCTGGCCCAGGCAGCCACCCAGTGCCGGATGGGTATAATCAATACCGGTATCCAGCACTGCGACATCAATTCCTATGCCGTTTACACTTTGCTTGTGTTGATCTGACATCGCCCAAACGGCTGGCGCCTTTACCAGCGGCACAGAGTCGGACAACGTTTTGTATACCCGCTGTTGCCTGGACACTCTGGCCACATTTGGCATACGCCGAAGCGTATCGAGATGTTGTTCGTTTACATCAATAACCAGTGCATTTAATAACTTGCTATGACGTTGATGTAAGCGGGTATCTGGTGCCAGATTACGCACCATTGACAAAAGACGGTCTTGTTGTTGTAACAATGTATTGTTGTAACGGGCCAACTCGGCAGTTGTTTCAAGCTGGTGCCTGGAAGCTGCTAAACCAGGCTTAGCCAGGGCTGTGTGTTTTTGTTTAAAGGCTTGCATATGAGGCAGCAGCGCTGCATCAGTCAACTCGACAATAACTCGTTGCAGCCCTTTTTGCAGATACTGCACCTGAACTTTATTGCTATTGCTGTGGTTGAGCACTATCAGCTGGTCTTTACCAGGTTCGTAAGGAATAGTTGTACCATCTGCCAGGAACACTTTATTGTTAGCATACTGAATAGTATTGGCGGCGCTCAGCTTGTTGCTAACGCAAGTGAATACCATAAGCGCAATTGCAAGACGCATTAAACATCCTTGTAGACGGTAAATGTCAATATTGAGTGTATTTATTGTCAACCATTAGGTCAATCGCAGAGTGTGTTCCTTTTTCAATAATTTTGCTTAATATCATTTTTTCAGCAAAATCTTTATAAGATTGAGTCACGGGTGCTGGCAAAAAGCCGTGACTAGCAATACAAAGCTGAAGAAAAAACCGCTGATTGCCAGCGGTTTTTTATTTAACGTTAATAAGTTATAAGCCGAGCTTTTTCGGCATGGCCGGGGCTTTGCTGTGATCTTGTGGTGGCTTGGCTTTCAGCTCTGCCAGCGTATGCGCAATGGCGCGTTCCAGCTGCACATCGATGCCTTGGTTTACCGCTATCGGATCCAGTTCTACTTCTATATCCGGGCTGACGCCTTCGTTTTCTACCCGCCATTCACCGTCCGGTGTATAAAAGCGGAAGAACGGCACCACATGAAAACCACCGTCTATCATTGCCGGATTGGCCGAAATACCAATTAAGCCACCCCAGGTGCGGGTACCAATGGTTTTGCCCAGAGCCAAACGTTTAAACGACCAGGGTAAAAAGTCACCGCCAGAGCCGGCATCCTGATCGATTAGCATGGTTTTCGGGCCGTAAATACCGGCGCCAGGCGTGGTGAATACTAAACCATCACGATCTTTCCAGCCGGATAAAAACGGTCGGCCAAGAATCTCGGTAATGTAGTTTGCTGCCTGGCCACCGCCGTTGCGCCGTTCGTCAATAATGATTGCCGGCTTGTCGGTTTGGGCAAAAAACATGCGGTTAAAGAAGTAAAAGCCACCATCGGCGGTATTGGGCAGGTAAACATAAGCGACTTTGCCGTCAGTTTTGTCTGCCACCAACTGCCGGTTTTGCTCAACCCAGTGCCATAGCCTTAACTGATTTTCGTTGGCTATTGGCTCGACGGTAACATTACGCCGGTTAACGCCTTTGGCGTTGTCGGCAATACTCAGCACGAGCTGGGTACCCAGGGTATTATCTAACAGAGCAAACAGGTTAGTGTCAGCGTTGAGCTCGCGGCCATTGATGGCCAGCAGGTAGTCACCGGCTTTGGCACTGGCGCCCGGTACATTTAACGGGGCCTGTAAAAAAGGACTCCAGCGATCGCCCTGATACACCGTTTTAAACTGATATTTACCGTTGCTGATAGCAAAATCGGCGCCCAGCAGGCCCACTTTACTGCTGCTTTCCTTATGTACATCGCCGCCACCTATACGGTTGTGGCCCACTTGCAGTTCGGCAATCATGTCAACTAAGACGTCGTTTAAGTCTTCGCGGCGCTGCACGTGCCTGAGCATTGGCTGGTACTTGGTGTAAATAGCCTGCCAGTTTATGCCGTGCATATTGGCATCATAAAAATACTCTTTTTGCATACGCCAGGCGTCGTTAAAAATTTGCTGCCATTCCTGCGCCGGATCGACAAAGGCGCGTACGTCAGCCAAACTAACGGCTTTGGCTTCCGGCTTGGCCTTGGCATCGCCTACCTGCAGGGTATTGGGCATGCTGTGCAGTAACAGTTTCTTGCCATCCTGGCTTAGCTGATAGGTGGCGATGTTGTCTTTCACCAGTTCGGCTTTTTTCTCTTCAAAGTCAAAACGGTATAAGCTGCCGTCGTTGTCACTTTGCTGCGCCGGTGGCTCGTTACTGCTGCCGGGCTGGCTGCGTTCAACATAAAACAGCGCGCCGTCATCGGCCACACTTAAACTGTCGTAGTTACGTTCAGCCAGTGGCAGCGCAATAATGCGGTTTTGTAACCCGGAAAGATCAATTTTTACGGCTTTTATCGCTGCTTTATCCTCATCTTTATCTTTTTTCGCGGCTTTATCCTCAGCTTTTACTGTGGGTTCATCACCGCTTTTCGGCAGTAGCGGCGACTGACCGTCGCTTGCCAGCACATAGGCGTAAATCGCTTTGCGCACCGGGCGTTCGCGGGTGGATAAATCCAGTCCTACCTGTGACGGACCGGTGTTGACTGAGGCAGTAAAATACAGATAGTCCTGGGTAAATACAGGGTCGCCGGCATGGCTCATACCGTCAGTGATCTGTGTGGTTTTATTGGCATTAAAATCAAACAGCTTAATCTGGCTAAAATAATTGGCACCCGACACGGTATAAGCCAGATAGCGGCTGTCGGGCGAGAATGACACACTAAAATCATCACGCCGCTGCGAGCTGTCCAGCTTTTGGCTGCGTTTGGTTTTAAGGTTAAAGGCATACAGGTTTAAGTGGTTGTCGTGATAAGCAAGCAACTTGCCGTCAGGCGAGAAGCTAAGCAGATTAAAATAGCCACTGTCGGATAGTGTAAATACTTCCGGCTCGGTTAACCCATCCTGGTTTTCCAGCACCAACTGGTGCTTATTGCCTTTATCGGAGATATAGGCCACTGTGCTGCCATCCGGGCTCCACAGACCGTCAAATTCGCGCACGCCGCTGCTGAGTGTCAGGTTGCGGGTGCTGCCATCTTTTACCGGTACGGTAAAGACTTCACCTCGGGCTGATACGACCAAACGTTGGCCGCTGCTGGATATTCGGGCTCTGGTCAGGGTTTTGCTGGCATCTTTCCATTGCGGTCTTTTTTGCGCCGACGTGGTGTTAATGTCAATGCTCAGCGGTGTGCTCTGGCCAGTACTGATATCAAACTGATGCAAAAAACCACCGGCTTCGTACACTATGTTGTTGCCATGACCGGCAGCACTGCGCAAATCCCAGTCAGTATGCCGGGTTAGCTGTTCCACCTGTTTATTGCGGTAGCGAAACAGATTTACCGCGCTGTTATCGCGGTCGGAGAGAAAATACACCGTATCGCCGAGCCAAAACGGGTTAAATTCATTGGCATTAGGGTGGGGGATTTTCTCCAGCTGTTGTTTTTCCAAATCGATGATCCACACCGGTGGTGTCATACCGCCACGATGCAAACGCCAGCCACTGGCACCGCTGTGCGCCATATTATTCGGCCGGTACGCCAGTTTTTTGCCGTCTCGGCTTAAATCACCTTCAAAGGCGACAGCCTGCATTAACTTTTCCGGGTAACCACCATTAACACTGACTTGATATAACTGATTGCTGCGGCTGTTGGCGATTTCACGGTTGGAGGCAAATACTACGCTTTTACCATCAGGGCTCCAGCCATTTACCGTATCGGCGCCCGGGTGAAAAGTCAGCCTGCTGGGGCTACCGCCGCTAACAGGCATGATATAAACATCAGTGTTGTTATCGTAGGCAGCTGAAAAGGCAATCCAGTTGCCGTCGGGGGAAAATTTTGGCGCAAATTCACTGGCCGGATGCGTGCTTAACTGGCGTGGATTTTTGCCGTCTTTATCGCTAAGCCAGATATCGCCGCCGTAAACAAAGGCTAAATGCGTGGCGGAGATATCCGGCTGGCGCAGCAAGCGGGTGCCGTCGCTGGCAAAGGCGGCACCGCTGGCCAACGCAGATGCCAGCAGCAAGTAACGTGGTGTAAACATAAGAATTCCTTGTTGTGGTGGTGTTGCATCGACACCAAGTAAAGCACATTGCCGCTAGTGGATAAAATCACCCTTTGTAACAGTTGATGTCTGGCTGGAATTTTTTGCTGATGTTAAGGTCAGACAATCAACGTAAAAATACAGAGGCAGGTTAATGAACACCAAAGGTTTGTTAGATCAGTTATTTAGGCAGGGATCTGAGATGTTGTCAGGTAAAGCAACGACGCAGTCTGCATCTGGCAGTGCTGGCTTGGGCGGACTGTTATCCGGTAAAACCGGCGCCGCTTTGGGCGGCGGTGCTCTGGGTTTACTGCTGGGCAGTAAAAAAGGCCGCAAAATGGGCGGCAAAATTCTTACCTACGGAGGCCTGGCCGCATTGGGTGTAGTGGCTTATAAAGCTTACAGTAACTGGCAGCAACAACAGGGCAGTGCGGTAACGCAAGCTCAGCCGCAAACGCTGGATCGCTTGCCGGCACCTCAGGCCGAACAGCACTGCTATGGTGTGCTTCGGGCCATTATCGGTGCGGCTAAAGCCGATGGTCATATTGATGATCGTGAGCGTGAACTGATTGACAATGAAGTGGCCCGGTTAACGTCCGATGGTGCGCTGCTGCAGTGGTTTGATGCCGAACTGAAAAAGCCGCTGGACCCGGCTGATATAGCCAAAAGCGCCACCACAGCGGAGCTGGCAGCTGAAATGTACCTGGCCAGTATCCTGGTAGCAGATGAGCAAAGCTTTATGGAGAAAGCCTATTTAACCGAACTGGCGCAACAGTTAAAACTGGCGCCGGCACTGAAAGCCGAGCTGGAACAACAGGCTCGGCAAGCAGTAACCGCAGCAGGATAGCAGACCGCAACAATGCCGGTGCAGGCCGGCATTATCATTTGACGCTTTTTTACAAATCTTAAGATATATTTCATCCCGATCGGTAAAAAATATGCTATTTTACTGCGGTTCAATGGTTTTACCCCGATTTTTTAGCTTAACTCTGCCGTGAATTCTGCTACCGGCCACCTGTATGCCGGCGCACTAACCGGTTTGCATATAGGTGCCTTTATGACAAGAACGTCTGTCTTTCCCCGTACTGCCTTGACGGCAATGCTGCTTTTACCTGTAGCCCTGTTAGTTGGCTGTTCTGATCCTTCAGCGGCTGCAGAAGGCGCCGGTGCTATGCCACCCGCTCTGGTAAATGTTATCTCTGTGCAACCACAAAGCGTACCGTTATTGTTGCAAAGCCCGGCTTTACTTGCAGGTTCACGCGAGGTTGAAATTCGCGCCCGGGTTTCCGGCATTCTGGAAAAACGCTTGTTTACCGAAGGGTCCCGCGTTGCTGAAGGCCAACTGCTGTTTAGTCTGGATGCCGCTACTTATCAGGCCACGGCTAACCGTAACAAAGCGGAGCTGGCGGCTGCGCAGGCGCGTCAGGCCCAGGCTGAACGCACGTTAAAACGCCTGGAGCAACTGCGCAAAGATGGCGCAGTTTCACAGCAAAGTTATGACGATGCGCTATCGGCACTGGATGTCGCTAAAGCCGATGTAAAAACAGCACAGGCGATTCTACAACAGTCTGAGCTGCAGCTTAGTTACACCGGCGTGCGCTCGCCCATTAGTGGCATAGTTAGCCGCGAGCGTGTTTCTGAAGGCACTCTGGTGTCAGGTCCGGATATGTTACTGACGCAGGTAACGCAATTAGACCCGATGTACGTACGCTTTTCGGTAGCAGAGCGCGACCAGCTGCAGCTGCGGGCCGAGGCACAAAACGGCAGCGTCGAGTTGCCGGCACAATGGCAGGTTAAACTGCTTTTGGCCGACGGCTCTGCCTATAACCAGACCGGCGTTGTCGATTTTGCCGACGTGCGGATTGACCCCGCCACTGGTACCAGCGAAATGAAAGCAGAAATTGCCAATCCGGATGCCTTACTGCGCCCGGGCCAGTTTGTCCGCATTGAACTTGAAGGTGCAGTGCGTCACAACGCCATAGTAGTGCCGCAAAAAGCAGTATTAGATGGTGGCACAGGTAAATTTGTTTACCTGCTGGCAGACGGTGAGCAAGGCGGCAAAGTAGCGCTGCCAGCACCGGTAGAAGTGGGCGACTGGGTTAAGTTAAATGGGGCGAACGGCTGGGTGATTAAATCCGGCCTGAAAGCTGGTGACACAGTAATTGTTGAGGGCATGGCGCGTATTTTCTTCCCCGGTATGCCGGTGCAAGTGGCGCAGGACCCGGCAACTAAAAGCTAACAGGCAAGGATAAGCGTATGTTTTCTCGTTATTTTATTGACAGGCCAATCTTTGCTTTTGTGATAGGTATCTTTATTTGTCTGGCCGGTTTAGCCGCGATGCGCAGCCTGCCGGTAGCGCAGTACCCGGAAATAGCACCGCCAGTTGTGCAGGTGATGGCGATGTATCCCGGCGCGTCTTCAGAAGTACTGGAACAAACGGTAGCCGCGCCGCTGGAAAACGCCATTACCGGCGTTGAAGGCATGATGTATATGTCATCTACGTCAACCAGTTCTGGCATGACTACCATTTTTATAACTTTTGAAATAGGTACAGATATTGACCAGGCTGCGGTTAACGTGAATAACCGTGTCAGCAAGGTCGAGGCCAGACTGCCGGAAGAAGTACGCCGCCAGGGCATTACGGTAGAGAAGGGCTCGTCGAGCTTTTTGCAGGTACTGGCGTTTTATTCACCTGATGGCAGCCGGGATGACCTATGGACCTCAAACTACGTGACATTAAACGTACTGGACAGGTTAAAACGCATTCCTGGCACCACTAATGTGCAGATTTTTGGTGCTAAAGATTATGCGATGCGCATTTGGTTAAAACCTGATCAGATGAGCCAGCTTAAAGTGACAGTGCCGGAAATTGCCGCCGCCTTAAGTGAGCAAAATGCTCAGTTTGCTGCCGGTAAAATAGGTGCCACTCCAACCACTGCTGAAGCGCAGGAACTGGTGTATACCGTGACCGCACAAGGCCGGTTTTCCACGGTGGAAGAGTTTGAAAATGTCATTATCCGCGCTAATGCCGATGGCAGCACACTGCGGTTAAAAGACATTGCCCGGGTAGAACTGGGCTCGCGCGATTACGACTTTTTAGGCCAGTACAACGGCCAGTCGGCAACGCTGGTGGGTATTTTCCTGCAGCCGGGCGCCAATGCGCTGGATGTTGCAGCTGAAGTTAATGCCACTGTGGCAGAACTTAAACAGCGTTTTCCTGCCGGTCTGGATCAGGCGACACCTTATGACACTACGCGCTTTGTTGAAGTTTCTATCCGCGAGGTAGTAAAAACGCTGGCCGAAGCTATGTTGCTGGTGTTTTTAGTGGTGTATCTGTTTTTACAAAACTGGCGTGCTACGTTAATTCCGATCCTGGCGGTGCCGATATCTTTACTGGGTACCTTCGCCGGTTTATATATGCTGGGCTATTCCATTAATACCCTGACCTTGTTTGGCATGGTGTTATCTATCGGTATCGTAGTAGACGACGCCATAGTGGTGCTGGAAAACGTCGAACGTATTATGCATGAGGAGCATTTATCGGCGCGTGATGCGGCCATCAAGGCGATGCAGGAAGTATCCGGCCCTGTGGTGGCCATTGTCATGGTATTGTGCGCGGTCTTTGTACCTATCGCCTTTTTGGGCGGTTTAACCGGTGAATTGTTCCGCCAGTTTGCGGTAACCATCTCGATTGCAGTGAGCTTATCCGGTGTCGTGGCTTTGGTGATGACACCGGCGCTGTGCGTTGCTATTTTGCGTCACGAGCATAAACAAACGGCGCGGTTTTTCCTCTGGTTTAATGGCTTTTTCCAGCGCATTACCGGTAAATATGTGGCAACGGTAGGCTTTTTCCTGCGCCGTGGCTTGCTGGCCTTATTGCTGGTTGGCGGTATGATCTTTATCACTGCTGGTTTATGGCGCGCGACGCCGGGCTCACTGGTGCCGGATGAAGATCAGGGCTTTTATATTGCCGCAATCTTTTTACCGGATGGTGCTTCTTTGCAGCGCACACAACAAGTGACAGAGCAGGTTATTGCTGCCATTCGCTCAAATCCGGCTAATAAAGATATCGTCAGTTTCTCCGGTTTTGACTTTATTGGTGGCGGTTACAAAAATAGCGCCGCAACAATATTTGTTACCCAGCAAGACTGGAGCGAGCGCGACGTGAGTGCCAGTGATCTGGTAAACGAGCTGTTTATGAAAACCGCCACTATAAATGAAGCCCTGGTGCTGGCATTTAACCCACCACCAATTTTTGGTTTGGGTAACACAGGTGGTTTTGAGTTCTATCTGCAAAATCGCGGTGATGGCGGGCCGGAACAACTGGCTGAGGCTATGGGCATTATGCAGGGGGCGGCAGCACAAAGCCCGATTTTAGCCGGTGTACAAACCTTATGGCGGCCTAATACACCGCAGCTTAAAGTCGATTTGGACCGTGAACGGGCCCGCGCCCTTGGCGTGCCGGTAAATGATGCCTTTAATACCTTAGCCGGTACCCTGGGTACTTATTATGTAAACGACTTTAATAAATATGGCCGGGCCTGGCAGGTATTGATGTCAGCCGATGCACAGTACCGGATGAAACCGGAAGACATTAATCATATTTATGTGAAAAACAGCAGCGGTGACATGATCCCAATGTCGGCGCTGGCTAATATTGAGTACAGCTCGGGTCCGGACAATATGGAGCGCTACAACAACTTGCCGGCGGTTAAGCTGTTAGGTAATGCCGCAGCGGGCTACAGTTCCGGCCAGGCCATCGCAGAAATAGAACGGCTGGCCAATACAGTGTTGCCACCGGATATCAGCTATGACTGGACCGGCAGTGCCTTTCAGGAAAAACGTAGTGGCGGCACAACCGGGCTGGCGCTGGGCATGGCAGTGGTGATGGTATTTTTAATTCTGGCGGCGTTGTACGAAAAATGGTCATTGCCGTTATCAGTATTGCTGGCCATGCCGTTTGGTATCTTCGGCGCTTTGGTGGCCGTGTGGATAGCCGGATTAACCAATGATGTGTATTTCCAGATTGGTCTGGTGACCTTATTAGGTTTGGCGGCTAAAAATGCTATTTTGATTGTCGAATATGCACTGATGAAAACGCAGCAGGGCTGGAGCACCGGCACGGCGGCATTAGAAGCGGCGCGGCTGCGGTTTAGGCCAATTATAATGACGTCACTGGCGTTTATCCTGGGTGTAGTGCCACTGGCGTTAAGCAGTGGTGCCGGCGCAGGCGCCCGTCACAGCGTAGGTACCGGTGTAATGGGCGGTATGATGGCGGCAACCTTCTTAGCGGTGTTTTTTGTACCGCTGTTTTTCTTCTGGCTGACCGAGCGGCGTATTGGTGAAACACGCACAAAGCAGCAACTGGCAGAAGAAATTGCCGAGCAACACCGGCGCGAACATTTGGATACGAAAGAAGGTTTATTGTAACTCCTGCTTGATCAGCTGGCGCTGCCTTGTGCTAAGGTAGCGCCATGCTTTCCTGTTAACTATTTCTGATGACAACAAAATCCTTCCGTTTTGGTCCTGCAACCCTGGTTACTGCTGCCTTTATTGGCCCCGGTACTGTGATTACCGCATCATTGGCTGGTGCTAATTACGGCTATGCACTGGTATGGGCGCTGCTGTTTTCGGTGTTTGCCACTATGGTGCTGCAGGAAATGGCTGCCAGGCTGGGTATTGTGACCGGGCGCGGGCTGGGCGAAAATCTGCGTACACTGGTCAGCGCACCGCTATTGCGCTGGCCGCTTTTATTGTTGGTAGTGGCGGCTATTGTGGTTGGTAACAGCGCCTACCAGGCCGGCAATATCAGCGGTGCGGCGCTGGGCGCAGAGGCTATTTTTTCCGGGGTAACTTTTATTCAGCACTGGTATTCCAGCACTGGCATTAAGTTTTGGCCTTTAGTACTGGGCTTGCTTGCCGCCACCGTGCTGTGGTTTGGCCGCTATAAATGGATTGAGCGATGCCTGATTGGACTGGTGTTGCTAATGAGCCTGGCGTTTATCGCCACGATGATTTTAACCAGGCCGGATATATTGGCTTTAGTTAAGGGTGCGTTTTGGCCACAGATCCCCGCTGGCGCTATGCTGACGGTGGTTGCGCTGATTGGCACTACAGTGGTGCCATATTCCTTGTTCTTGCATGCAGCCAGTGCGGCGCAAAAATGGCCGCAGGCCGATATTGATACCCGTTCTGCGCTGGCGGCGTCGCGTGCCGATATCGCTGTCGCCATTCCGCTTGGTGGCCTGATTTCTATTGCCATAGTGTCGACAGCCGCGATAGCATTTTTTGGCAGCGGCCAGCAACTGGACAATGTGTCGCAACTGGCGCAAAGCTTAACACCGCTTTTTGGTACCGCTGCAACCTGGAGTCTGGCTGTTGGGCTGATGGCGGCCGGTTTATCCTCAGCCATTACCGCGCCGTTGGCCGCGGCCTATGCATTGACGGGGATTATGGGAAAGCCGCTGGATCTTAAACAACCGCTGTTTCGCTTAACCTGGCTGGCCATTATTTGCATAGGTGTGCTGCTGTCATCGTTGGGGATCCGGCCATTAAACGTAATTTGGTTTGCCCAGGTGGCCAATGGTATTTTACTACCGCTGATGTGTATTTGTTTATTGTTAGCCATGAACCATAAGGTACTGGGAGCCTATAAAAATAACCGCCGGCAAAATGTGCTGGGCGCGCTGGTGTTGCTGGTTAGTCTGCTACTTAGCGGGCGTAGCCTGGCATTGGCTTTTGCGCTGCTGTAGCTTGCTAACAGTACAACGCATGCTGATGGCGGGCCGGCGCTAAGGGCGTAATAGCGCTAAGCCAGCCGCCGCTGTGTTTGCGCAACAATGCCGAGCTTGCCTGGCCCAGGCGCTCAGTACAACTGCGCCGCCCCAGGATCGGCCACAGTTGGTTATCGCCCTGCAGCCAGTCCGGATGGCTAAGTACATCTAACCGACTGGCAAAATAACTGTTTAGGGTGCCAACATCGCGCCAGTAGTGGGGCAGGCTCTGTTCGCCTGGTAGAACATTGCTGCCAAAATCATAGACGCAGGCACGGCCGCTGCTAATAAGGTGCGGTAGTATATGGCGAGCAAAATCAATGTGCTGGCCGGCGGCTATATTGCCCAAGGCTTGTTGCAGCACCGCTGAGCGAAACAGGTAGTTACCCATAGACACTAAGGCAAAACCGGGCCGCTGCGGTATTTGAGGTACGTTGGCCTGCGGTTTTTCAATGAAGCCCACAATGCGCTGCTCAGCATCGACAATAAAAACCCCAAAATGGCGGGCTTGCTCTACAGGCACTGCAACAGCCGCTATGGTGACATCTGCCTGCTGTTGTTGGTGACACTGCAGCATCTGACGGTAGTCCATTTTATAAATATGATCTGCGCTGAGTACGGCAATATGCGCCGGTTGATAATCGCGGATGATACTGAGCTCGCGTGCGACCGCACCTGCAGTGCCAATATTTAATGCCGCCGGTGCCTGACAACACTGCAGGCTACCATATTGTTTAAAGCGCGCCTGCCAGTGGCGCTGCAGATGGCTGTGTAAAGCCTGAGGCTGATATTGGGTTAGTACCAGCAAATGATGAAAACCGGAATGCCACAAATTACTCAGTACAAAATCGATAATACGCCGGCGGTGCACAAAGTTCAGTGCCGGTTTAGCCTGTTTTAGTGTTAACGGAGCCAATCGTTTGCCAGCACCACCGGCCAGTATCACGTTTAGTACTGTACTCATGCTGTACCTCCGTCAATTCAGATGTCAGGACATTAAATGTACAGTAGGTGCAGTCTGTCGGCTTGATATGTATCAAATGAAAAGTTGATATTGCTGTAGCACCACCTAAGCTGCTACAGCAAGTCGGGTTATTGGCCTATACGCGCGCGGATTTCATTAACCAGAGGAGAGGCTTCAAAACCGTTGCTGGCTGCCCAGGCCGGATAGTCAAATTCTGCCAGGGTTTTTGCCGGCATTTGCTTAACGATAAAGGTGCCTGATTCATAGGCGTCGCTGCGGATAGCAAATTGCAGCATGTTTTCGTTATTACATTTAATGCTGTCATAAATATTGCGCACGTTAAGCTTATTGTCAGTTAGCATTTTACGCAGCTGATTACGGTTATCATCTTTGATATAACCACACATGCTGCCAGCTAATTGATCGTTAGCCAGCGCCGGCATAGCCAGCAGCAGCGCCACTACAGGAACTAACAGTTTTTTCATAACCCCTCCACGGGTTTGCTTTAGTTTCCGCTGAAGTATAGCTGCAGTAATTTAAACTGGCAGTAGCTGGCGTAAAAAATTCCCATGAATATTTTCAGCAGCTTAGCGTTTTTATTTGCTTAACAGCGCTATACTGGCCAGGTATAAATTTGCTTTGCAACAGCTAACCGGTCCGGAGCCGTTATGACTACGCTGGAATATATATTACTGATGTTGTTACTGGTCAGCGCCAGTGCGTTTTTTTCAGTGTCAGAGATAGCGCTGGCCGCATCACGCAAGATGCGTTTACGTTTGCTGGCGTCAGAAGGTGTCGCCAATGCAGAAAAAGTACTGGCGCTGCAGGAGCACCCGGGCAATTTTTTCACCGTGGTGCAAATTGGTTTAAATGCGGTGGCTATTTTAGGCGGTATTTTAGGGGAATCGGCATTTACGCCTTATTTCAGCGCTTTGCTGGAATTATTTTTTACTGGCAGTTGGCTGCCGTCGGTTGCCTTTGCCATATCGGTATTTTTTGTTACCTCACTGTTTATTCTGTTTGCTGATCTGATGCCCAAGCGTCTGGCAATGATAGCGCCGGAGACCATAGCGCTTAAAGTGGTTACGCCGATGTTGTTTCTGATCACCTTTCTTAAGCCCTTTGTCTGGCTGTTTAACGGCCTGGCAAATGTCTGCTTTAGTTTGTTTAAAGTGCCAACTATGCGCAAGGATGATATTACACCGGAAGATATCATTGCCATGATGGAAGCAGGGGCCCAGGCCGGCGTGCTGCAGGAACACGAACATCAGTTGCTGGAAAACGTATTTGATATGGAGTCACGCACTGTAACATCGGCCATGACGGCGCGGGAAAGCCTGATATTTTTCACTCTGAATGAGTCGCAGGACAATATTAAGTCGAAGCTGGCCGAACATCCGCATGCGAAGTTTCTGGTGGTTGATGGTGTACTGGATAAAGTTATCGGCTATGTCGATACCCGCGATATATTGCTACAGGTGTTGCATGACCAGCCAATATCACTGAAAAAAGAAGGTATAGTGCGGGCTCCGCTGATTATTCCGGATACGCTGTCATTATACGAAGTGCTGGAACACTTTAAATCGGCCGGTGTTGATTTTGCCATTATCATGAACGAATACGCACTGGTGGTGGGCATTATTACCTTAAAAGATGTCATGAGCATCGTGATGGGCGAGTTGGTAAGTTCTGAAGAAGAGCAAATAGTCGCCCGGGATACCAATTCCTGGTTGGTTGAAGGCCTGACGCCGCTACAGGATGTTATGCGGGTACTGGATATTAATAGTTTTCCGGATGCAGAAAACTACGAAACCATTGCCGGTTTTATGATGTACACGCTGCGTAAAATCCCTAAACGTACTGACTTTGTACTGCACAGTGGCTACAAATTTGAGGTGGTTGATATCGACAGCTATAAAATTGACCAGCTGCTGGTCACCAGGATAACGCCGGCAGAGCCGGCTGATAAACAGTAAATAGCCAGACAGCAGCCTGTTGGCTGCTGTTAGTTGCTGTCTTTGGGATCCGTACCTTGTGCTGCACTATCAATGTCGTCAGCTGGCGGGTTAGCTGCCAGCTCCAGCATTCTTTCGCGAAAGCTGGCCAGCCCTTTGTTAACTAAATCATAGGTGCTGTCTACGCCGCTTTCTACGTCTCCTTCGTACACTTTTAAGTTGGTAAGAATATCTTTGGCATCGGCAAAGCCTTTTTCAATGCCCGGCGTTATCAGCGCCAAAAAATCATCCAGCGTTTGCTGTTCTGTTTCAGCACCTGCCAGCTCTTTGTAGCGACTGTAAAAGGCGGTAGCAAAGGCGACGATACGTTCGGCAGTGGCTTCGGGTGAGGTGTCGATACCTGAGTCGTAAACTTTTTGGGCGGCGTTTTCGCCCAATACCGGCTCCAGTTCAGCATTAATGCCCTCCAGCGCAGTTTTGTACAGTAAGCTTAAGCTGTCATTGTTACTGCGCAGCGACACTTGCTCATTGGCGCGTAGTATCGCCACATTTTGTGCCTGCTTGGCCTTTGCAGCTGCACTGATACCGCTGTTTGCTCCAGCGGCAACATCGGTTTTAGCCTTGTCGGCTTTTGCTGCGCTGTTGTCCTGCCTGACAGGGGTAATAGCCGCTGAGTTGTTACCTGGTGTAATGGCCATGAGCTTGCTCCTCAAATTGTCGCATTAGTATAGCCTGTAGCTGGTTATCGGCAGTGTTTGCTAAAGCTTTAACTTTTTTGTTGCTCGTCTGTGTTGGCAAATGGCTTTATAATAGCGCCTTACTCCGTCGCCGGACTGCAGGCCTTGATAGATTATAAAACCGCTGCCTTTTATCGCTCTGCCTTTGCCTTATGTTTAGCCGCCGTAGTGGTATTTGCCAATCTGCATTTGCTGCAGCCTCTGTTACCCCAGCTTAGCCGCGAGTTTGGCCTGACACCGCTGCAAGCCAGCTGGGCTTATACTGTGGCGACCTTGTGTTTGGGTGTGTCTCTGCTGGTGTATGCAGCGCTGTCTGATGCCTGGGGCCGAAAAAAGCTACTATTGCTTACGCTGGCCGGTATGACACTCAGCACACTGGCGCTGACCCAGGTAGACAGCTTTAATTCTCTGGTATTCTGGCGCGCGGTGCAGGGGCTGTTTCTGGGCGGCTTACCGGCTATAGCCATAGCCTGGATGGGGGAAGCCTACAGCAAGCCGGCTATGGTTGCTGCTGTGGGGTTTTATATCAGTGCTAATTCATTGGGCGGCATCAGTGGTCGTTTAATGGCTGGTGCTCTGGCAGATCTTGGCCATTGGCAATGGGCATTTTGGCCTGTTGCGATACTGAGTATATTTAGTTGTTATTTTATCTGGCGGTATTTGCCAGCCAGCAAAGTTTTTGTGGCAAAGCCGTTTAGTTTGCGCCAGGCCTGTATTGATAACTGGTACCATCTGCGCCAGCCGTTGTTGCTATTAACCTATCTTATCGGTGGGCTAAACTTTTTTATTTTTCTTAACCAGTACACCTATATCGGCTTTGTGCTGGCCGATGCTCCTTACAGCTTGTCCAGTTTTTGGATTGGCTTGTTGTTTATTACTTATTTCACCGGCACAGTCGGCTCGGCAATGTCGGGCCGCGTGGCGCAGCGTCTGCCAGTGCCGCTGGGCATGGCATTGGGTGTAATCATCCTGATTTTAGGCACGTTAATTACGCTAAGTGCCAGTTTATGGTTGATAGTGCTGGGGTTTTTTATCAATGCATTTGGCTTTTTTCTTACCCATTCACTGGCCAGCAGCTGGGTTAATCAAACCGCCAGCCGCGCCAAAGCCAGTGCCAGTGCGCTCTATCTGGTATTTTATTATGTTGGTGCCAGCAGCGGCGGCGTATATTTACAACCATTTTGGCAATGGCTTAACTGGCAAGGTGTGGTAGTGGCGGCGTTGTTAATGTATGGCGTAACCTTGCTATTGTGCCTGTGGCTTTGGCTACGCGTTAAGGCGCTGCAGGCCAGCCAGCTCTGATGCTGTGAGTGGCCGGTAGGCACCACAGGCCAGGTCTGCCAGTTGTAGTGCACCCAGCGCCAGTCGTTTGAGCGATGTGACCCGATAGCCTAAGCTTTTGCACATATAACGAATTTGCCGGTGCTGGCCCTCAGTAAGTACAATTTGAAATTGTGCAGTACCCATGGCGCAAACCTGGCAAGGCCGGGAATGATAGTGGTTTGCGCCCAGTGTCCAGCTTACACCGTCAGCCATTTGTTGCACAAAAGCGGCAGTAATGGCTTTGTCGGTGTCAACAATATAGGTTTTCGTGTGATAGTGATCCGGATGCATTAGCTGTTGGCTTAAGGCACCGTCATTAGTGAGCAGTAACAAGCCACTGGAATCTTTATCCAGGCGGCCGACGGCAAACAGGCGTTGTGGCAGCTGCTGTAATAGGTGATAAAGGCTGGCCGGATCGTCTGGCCGGTTATTACAGTCAATACCAACCGGTTTGTGGTACAGCCAGTATTGCCGCTCTGTTGCAGCCTTCAGCGGCTGCTGATTAATCAGGATCTGGTCCGCCGCACATACCAGATCAGTGTGATTAGCCGGTTTACCATTAACGCTGACACTGCCGGCACTGATTAAACGCTCGGCAGCGCGGCGTGAACACCAGCCGCAGTGCGCTATCCATTTTGCCAGCCGCTGTGGTGCTATCAGATTACTATGTCCTGCCATCAATACTTCAACTTCTGCCTGTTTCATTAAATTGTCGCTGATCTGTAACACAACTGACACGGGCTAGCTGCATACTTGCCCGCGTTCTACCTTCCTTCCTGGATTATATCTCACTAGTTAGTGACGGGAGCTTGCTCCCGTTTTTCTTTTTTTCAAAAAAAGTTACCACGCTTTAAACCTTTGCCAATACGCTATCGACTAACCAGTCAAACAATACAATAAAAGGCTATGGGGTTGATGGAGATTGCAGCGGCAATCGATGCAGCAAAGCAAGGCGATAAGCAGGCTTTTAAGGTGCTGTATCAGCAGTTTGTTGGCCGGGTGTATGCCATTTGTTTGCGCTTATTGGCAAACCGGCAGAAAGCTGAAGAAGCCAGCCAGGAAATTTTCTTAAAGATCTGGCAGCAATTGCCATCTTTTCGTGGTGACAGCAGTTTTGCCACCTGGTTGCACAGCATCGCCACCCGCACCGCTATAGATATCTGGCGCCAGGAAAAATACCTGCGCCTGACCGATAGCAGTGATGAACTGGAGCTGGCCGAGCAGACGGTAGCTTGCCACAGTTTGCAGGCACCGTTAGAGCACGCCATCGTGCGTTTGCCGCATCAGGCCAGAGCAGTATTTGTTTTGTTTGCCATAGAGGGATATGGGCACCGGGAAATAGCCAGCATGTTGGCTATCGCCGAAGGTACGTCAAAGGCGCAGTACCACCGGGCCAGACTTTTATTACAGGAGTGGTTAGCCGATGAATAACGAGCAATTAGATGACGCTATCCGCAGCTTAAATAAAGCTATCACGCCCGAGCGTGAGCTGTGGAGCGATATTGTCAGCCGCTTGCCAGAGCGTCAAACAGCCAGGCCGCCACTAGGGTATTGGGCCAGTGCTGCTGCATTACTGTTGGTGGGGTTAATTGGCTGGCAGTTGGCTGTTTTGCCTTCCGCTGCGCAGCGCTCAGCGGCAATGCCTAGTGCAGAGTTGATGATATTGCAGGTGTACGAGCAACAAAAACAACAGCAATTGGCGCAAATTGTTGCCGTTGCTGAGGGGTTTGAAAACTGGCAACTGCAAATGCAAATTTGGGATCAGGCCATCGCTCAGGTGCGCCAGGCATTACAGTTTTATCCGGATGAACCGCAGCTGTTAGCGCAGTTGCAAAGCTTATATCAACAGCAACTTTCCTATATTCAGCGGGCGACGTTGCAGCATCATTTAATCATAAGTTAGGAGCAACATTATGAATACACTATCAAAAAAATGGTTAACCGGCGTAGCAGCATTGCTGCTGTTGCATGCTGGCCTGCCAGCTTATGCTGACCAGCGCGAAAGCGTAAACGAAAGCCGTGCCGTTGCCGCCAATGAGAAAATATATCTTGAAGTTATGAGCGGTGAAGTAAGCATTAAAGCCGTTGATGGTAATCAGTTTAAAATAAGCGGCAAGCTGGACGAAAAGGCCACCGGCTATACGCTGGAATCAAAAGACGGTTTTACCCGTTTTGAAATGACCATGCCGCGTCAGGTAAATTATCGCGGTAGTGAAAAATCTAACGGTGCTGATTTACAAGTTGAAGTTCCCACTGGCAGCAGCATTGAGTTTAAAGGTGTAAACAGTGACGTCAGCCTGGCCGGAGTAACAGGCGGCAGTAAAATCAGCACGGTAAACGGCAATATTTCCGCCGCCAAGTTGAGTGTTCTGGTGCAGTTGAACACGGTAAATGGTGAAATTAACAGTAAAGATAGCAGCGGTGAAATTGAGCTGAGTTCGGTAAATGGTAAAATTATTGACGTTGGCTCTTCCGGCCGGCTGAATTACAGTGTGGTAAATGGCGAAATTAAAGCCAGAACCAGTGCCGAAGAAGTGAGTGTAAGCACCGTAAATGGTGATGCCGAATTAAAAATGACCGGCACACAGCATTTGAAATTAAGTACGGTTAACGGTGAAATTGAAGCTGAGGTGGCTAAGTCGGCTAGCCCACGCATTAGCGGCAGCAGCGTCAGCGGCGATATTGAATTAAAACTGGATAGCAGTATCAATGCCCGCTTTGATATTCAGGCATCTGCCGGGGGCAGTATCGACAACAAACTCAGCAGCGATAAAGCCAGCAAAGCAAAATATGGCCCGGCCCGCAGCCTGCAATTCACTCTGGGCAGCGGCAATGGCAGCGTAGATTTAAGCACAGTAAGCGGTGATGTAACCCTCGGCAAGCTGTAACCCCTGACAAACTATCATGTTTTTGTATCAACCAAGGGCCGCGATTGCGGCCTTTGTTATATAAGGCAACAAAAGTAAGAGTAAAATAAAACGCTTGATTTACATTTGCTGGGCGAATTAGACTGGACGGAATTTTGCAACTACCAAGATCTGCAACATAAGGATCTGCAACATACTGCTGCAGTTTAATGGGGTGAATTAACGTGGCTTAGTCGCCACTTTTAGCGATGTCTGTAGCTGTATTACACAAGGAGGTTTTCATGAATATCAATGCAACGTTGTTCGGCCAGGTGGTACTGGTCTTACTGCCGCTGATGGCTGTGCTTAGCTATTACCTGGGCAAACGTAAAACCCAGACGCCAAAACTGGCGGCATTTTTTGGCGCTTTGCTGGCATTTATCCCACCGTTTGCCCTGTTATATATCATGGTGCTGATTATTAAAAATGATGTTGCGGTTAACCATGCTGCTTAACGGTTTTGACATAAACACAAGGCCCGCATTGGCGGGCCTTGGTTTTAACAATGTCTGACAGGGTTTATTTAGCGATCAGGTCATAGTGCTTATCCAGCACTGCTATTATTTCGGCTTTCGGGTTGGCCGATAACTCGATTTTTTTGCCTATCACTTTCTCGGCAATGCCTAAATAAGTGCGCGAGATGTCCATCATTACTTCTGTTGGCAGGGCGTTGTCGCAGGCTAAGGCCGCGCGTTCTGGCATGCGGTCTTTATTCAGCAGTATATCCGGCTCGGGGAAGTGGTTTAGCAGCCACTGGCGAAAGCCTTCTTTAGATTGCTCGACAATGTTGCCGTTACGCCAGCTGGCGCCATCCCAGATGCGTGAGCTGTCAGGGGTGCCGACTTCGTCCATATAAATTAGTTTGCTCTGGCCTTGCGTATCTTTGACATAACCAAATTCAAATTTGGTGTCGACAAATATTTGATCCAGTTTGGCTAATGCATCGCTTATTACAGCGAAACCCTGTTTTAGCAGCTTCTCGTACAGGTCGATGTCAGATGCTTGCTCAAAGCCAAAGGCGGTACTGTGACGTTCGATATCAGCGCGGGAGATATTAACATCATCGGCCTCAGGTACGCCGTCCAGCCCGGTTAATATGCCTTTGGTTGACGGTGTGATCAGAATATCTTCCAGCTGTTGGTCTTTTTGCAAGCCTTCCGGCAACCTAATGCCACAGAACTCACGCTCACCTTTACTGTAGGCTCGCCACATTGAACCGGTAATATACTGCCGGGCGATGGCTTCAATTTTTACCGGCCGGGCTTTTTGTACTATCCATACCAATGGATGCGGTATATCCAGAATATGACTGTCGGCCAGACCGTGCTGTTTAAACAGCGAAAACCAGTGGTTAGAAATCGCATTTAACGCAGCCCCCTTGCCAGGCACACCGTTTAAGCCGTGTTCGGCATGCCAGATGCAGTCAAATGCTGAAATACGGTCACTTATTACCATAATGGCCAGCGGAGTATCGGCGGCAACAGCATAGCCTTTGTCGCGGATCAGCCGAGCACTGTCAGCTGCAGTTAACCAATATACGCTGCGCACTTTGCCGGAGTGAACCGGTAAATCTGTACGAATTGGCAAGTCGTCATTGACCGCCAGAACCTGGGTTGCAAGAGTCATTTTCACTTCTTCTGAGGCTGGAAAAAAAGGCGGGCAGAGTGTAGCAGATCTTGTGGCGTAACTAAATCTGTCTGTGCGCAACCGCTGCGGCCAATCAATACTAGCAGCAATTGTAATTAATCGTAATTATCTGTTTTCATTGGTAAATTGCCATGGCTATCGTTAGCTTAAATCCTTACTCTGACGCCGGATTTCTCTGGCTTTAGGATAAAGTGAATGAAAGCAAATGGTTTAACTTCGTGTGTGTTATTAGCCTCGGCGCTGGTGCTGAGTGCCTGTGGTGGCAGTAGTAGTAACGATTCAGCCACGGCAGAAAGTTTTCTGCAGTTTTATAACGGTGCAGCCGGTACAGGCAATGCAATTCTAAGCGCTGGTGACAAGAGTGTTGGTTCAGCGACCTATGGTGATGTTAGCTCAGTGATATCTTTAGAACCTGACAGCTATACGTTGCAAGTTAAGGATGTCGCCACTAGTGCATCGCTGTTAAGTAAAGACTTACCTCTGGTCGTAGACAACAAAGCCTTGTTTATTTTGACGCAACAAGGCCAGCAGTATGATTATCTTACAGTTGATGTCAGCCGTACCGAACCGGAAGAGGGCAAGTTTAAGCTGCATCTGGTGAATTTATCTGCCCAGCACAGTCAATTGGACCTGTACATGGCTCAGGTTGGTAACGGCTTTGAAAACGCCGACAAACTGGATAGCCTGAGCCAGAATGAAGTCAGTACTGAGGTGGTTAATAACGACATCGGCCAGTACCGCTTTTTTCTGACTGCAGCTGGCAGCCAGACACCGCTGTTTACCACCGATGCTATTAACTTCGCCTATCGCAACAGTTACGTGCTGATAGTGCGCGACAAATTTGGTCCTATAGCCAATCAGCTATCGCTGGATATAGTGCTTAACTCCACCACTGTTGCCGCCCATAACGATGTTGATGCCGGTGCGCAATTTCGCGTTTACAACAGCCTGGCGACGTCGGTAGCCTTAACTCTGGATAATGTGTCCGCTGGCAGCGTTGCAGCAGGCCAGCTTAGTGCCTATCAGGACCATGCTAAAGGTGACTTTAGCCTGTCCGTGCGTGACGCCGACAACAACTTGCTGCTAAACAGCGCTTTGTTAAGTTTAGCGGCAGGCGAGAGCAAAGCCGTGTTGCTGTACAATAACAAAGCGGGCGCAACAGAAGCGCTGGCCGTAGCCGAAAAAGACAGCCCGCAGCAAAAAAGCCACGACTTAATCGTTGCCAATCTGGTTGCGGATTTTGACCGTCTGCAGTTCTATTTTGTCAGACAAAACGAAACCATTGCCGATGCACGCTACCATGTAAAAAATCTGGATTTTAAAAAGCAGCAGTCACTGACGTTACCGGAAGACTACTATGCTATAGCTCTGGTGCAGGTTGCTGAAAACGGCAGCACCACCTTGCTGGATAAAACCGATTTACTGCAACTTACGCCAGCTAAACACTATATGTTACTGGCCGAGCAGGACGATGCCGCACCGTCAGGTTACAAGCTAACGCTGGCACACTAAGCCGGTGCGTTAATAACAAAAAAGGCGATCATCTGATCGCCTTTTTTTATCATGCCATCGCCAACTTAAAAACGGTAGTTAGCCTGAACAGCAATCAGCTGGCCTTTATTGCTGTACTGGCCCTGAAAGCCGCTGTTGTATAAGCGTTCGTCCTGCACATTGTATTCGTGCTCATCAACACTGACATCACCGGTAAACAGGTAGCCATAGGCAAAATCCAGGCTTAGCTTGTCACTAAGCTGCCAGTTGGCACCAACCGTTAGCCATACCCGATCATCGGTGGGAATGCGTGCGGTTTTATGGCGTTGGCTAATCGGGTTTTCATCAAAGGCGACGCCGGTTTTCAGTGTTAAGTCTTTCTGGTAGACATAGGTTGCACCAAGTGCAAAAGACCAGCTGTTATGCCAGTATTCCGGAATATAGCCAATATAGCCGGAGCTATTCAGGTTTGGTTCGCGTTGGGTACTTAATGAAATGCTCGGATTGGCATCGTTGCTAACAATATCAATGCTCTGAAATTTGCTCCATTGCGTCCAGGCCGCACTGAACTGCAACGACAGGGCAGCTGTCAGCTGTTGGTCCAGGCTAAAGGCCGCGCTGGCCGGTGTGGTTAGATCCAGTTTGCTTTTTTCAACCAGCATATCGTTAGTTGCCAGTTTGCCGGTGCGGGCATCCAGTAATGGCAGTTGCGGCATACCGGGTACCGGCACCAGATAAGGCGCGCCGTTGGCAACAGTAACCGGCGTATTGGTTATAACTGAATCACCTTTTAAGCTGTAGTCGACAGCAGAGTGCCAGGTTAAAGCCAGGCGGGTGCCGTCGATAGGCTCAGCATAGATACCCAGGGTGTAACCAAAGGCAATATCATCGCCTTCTACTTCGTAATGGCTGGCACAAATGGCATCGTTAAAAATGGCGCCAAGCAGCGGTCCGGCTTCGCACAGGCCACTGTGATCTTTAAATTTCGATAAGGTCCCCTCGGCATGATTTAGTGAAATACCAACACCAACAGAGAGACGCTCGTTAAGTTTATAGGCCAGTGCCGGCTGCAGGCTAACTACCTGAACGGCAGTTTCATCAGCAAAGTAACGGCCGACAAAGTCATCATCATAATCGGATGACAAGCCAAAGGGGGCGTAAAAACCTATACCCCAGCTTAATTGTTCTGACACTTTATCGGCGTAAAACATAAAAGGTACCAGTTCATTCAAACTATTTGCGCCTTCGGTACGACCAACTACTGACTGACCGTTGGCACTTTGCGCACTGGCGTTGCGGTAATTGGTTTGTGCACTGATAAGGTTAAGACCGCCAGATAGCTGGGCACCGTCAAGTTCGGTAATGGCGGCGGGGTTGGAATATACCAGGCTGGCATCGGTGATCTGTGCGCCACGGCCGGCATAGGCGTTGCCCATGCTACTGACTGATTGCTCAAACAATTTATAGCCTTCAGCGTGCGCCGGCACACCAATGAACGCGGACAGCACAGCTAATGACACGGCGGATTTTCTAATCATATACATACCCTGTTGAATGTAAAAAGGGCGATTATAGAGAGGTCAGACCTTAGAGTACATACTCTAGAGCTTATCTGGCTGTAGTTTGGCCGCGGCGCTATTGAGTTTTATGACCAACAAATAGTGATTTTGACTAACTAACATGAATGATGAGTGTGCGTTATAAAATGAACATATTCTATGTTGTTGAAAATATACATGAATTAATTATTTTTGCGGCTGGCATAGCAACTGCATTGACGGTGTTAACTTGCTCAGTTTTTTATTTTCCAAAGGATGAATAATGAAAACCTCACACAGTTTTAAGCTTACCGCCGCCGCTGCTATTTTAGCCAGCGTGTTACTAACCGGTTGTAATCAGGCAAATAGTTCTACTGCTGCCACTAAGGCTGACGCGGTAGTGGCTATTCCGGTTGAGGCGGCGTTAACCCGCCAGGGCCAAATCAGCAGCAGCTACCGCACGACGGCCACTCTGGAAGCGCGTGCCGAAGCTGAGGTGATCAGCAAGGCTACCGGTATAGTGCAAAAAATTCTGGTAGAAGAGGGTGACAAAGTTAGCGCCGGTCAGTTGCTGGCAGTGCTGGATAACGAGCGTCAGCAATACAGTCTTAATAAAGAAAAAGCCGAACTAAGCCGTCTGAGCAGTGAATTAAAGCGCATGGAAGAGATGTTCCAACGCCAGCTGATTAGCGCCGATGTATTTGAAAAACTGAAATGGCAGTATGATTCGTTACAAGCTACCGTCAGCCTGGCTGAACTGGCTCTGAAAGAAACGGAGATCCGCGCCCCGATAGACGGCGTGGTGTCGCGCCGCTATGCCAAAGTCGGCCAGCTGGTTAACCAGCATGCAACGCAGTCGTTGTTTCATTTGGTGTCAAACCAGCAATTAGAAGCCGTGGTGCATTTACCTGAGCAACAGCTGGCGCAGGCCCGGATTGGTCAGCAGGCTCTGTTACAGTTTGCCGGTATGGCCGAAGTACAGGCTGAGCTGGTGCGTATAGCACCGGTGGTAGATGCTCAGTCAGGCACAGTGCGGGCGGTACTTAAAGTTGCCAACGCGCAGCAACAATTAAAACCCGGTATGTTTGCCCAGGTGCAGTTGCAGTTTGATGTAAAAACTGATGCCTTACTGCTACCCAAACGCGCTCTGATGAGCACCGACAATACGCAAACGGTATTTGTTATCGACAGCGAGCAAAAAGTTAGCCGCAAGCAGGTGCATTTGGGCTATCAGGCCGATAACACGGTAGAAGTATTGTCTGGGCTGGCGCTGGGAGATCGGGTGGTGATTGCCGGCCAGTCGGCGTTAAAAGACGAAGCTCTGGTTAATGTAGTTACCGAACGCGAGTTTGAATAAGAATAATAACGCTCACAGGACATGACGCTATGAAGCTGGTCGATACTGCGGTAGCCCGCCCGGTTACCATCTGGATGTTTACACTAGGTATTATACTTTTTGGCATGGTGGCCGCCGGCCGCCTGGCGGTTAATTTACTGCCGGATCTATCTTACCCGTCGCTGACGGTTCGCACTGAGTTTGTTGGCGCTGCGCCGGCCGAAGTCGAACAACTGGTCAGCAAACCGATTGAAGAAGCCGTCGGTATTGTCAAAGGGGTGCGTAAGGTACAGTCGGTATCGCGCTCCGGCCGCTCTGATGTGGTAATGGAGTTTGACTGGGGCACGGATATGGACTTGGCGGCACTGGAAGTGCGGGAAAAGCTGGATGTGCTATTTTTGCCGCTGGAAATTGAAAAACCGCTGTTGCTGCGCTTTAACCCCAACCTGGACCCGATAGTACGCTTGGCACTGAGCCGTGAAAACGCCGGTGAAGCGCTAAATCCTGCTCAGTTAGTTAGCCTGCGTACCTTTGCCGAAGAAGACCTGCGTCGTGCGCTGGAATCATTACCGGGTGTAGCAGCCGTAAGGCCGGATGGTGGTTTAAGTCAGGAAATTCAAATACTGGTTGATCCGCAAAAGCTTAGCCAGCTGCAGCTGGATATCAGCCAGATCAGTGATCGTTTACGCCAGGAAAACCTGAATCAGGCCGGCGGCCGGTTGGAAACGTCCAGCTATGACTATTTAGTGCGCACCATTAATCAATTTGCCGATTTAAACCAGATTGAAAATCTGTATGTTGCCCAGGTTAATGGCAGCCAGGTGCGGTTAAAAGATGTGGCGCGAGTGCGCGACAGCTTTGTTGATCGTCAGAGCATTACCTATGTCGATGGTAAAGAAGCTATTGAAGTGGCGATTTATAAAGAAGGCGATGCCAATACCGTGCAGGTGGCGCAAACACTGCTGGCACAGTTGCCTGAGTTGCAAAAAGCCTTGCCGGCAGGTTACCGCCTGACATTGGTGTATGATCAGTCAGAGTTTATTAAACAAGCCATTGACGATGTAAAGTCGGCCGCTGTGGTTGGTGGTTTGCTGGCAATGCTGGTGCTGTATCTGTTTTTACGTAATGTCTGGGCCACGTTGATCATTTCAATTTCTATTCCGGTATCTGTCATCGCTACTTTTAATCTGATGTATGGCCAGGGTATTACGTTAAATATGATGAGTTTGGGCGGTATTGCACTGGCGGTTGGCTTGCTGGTTGATAACGCTATAGTGGTGCTGGAAAACATAGCCCGGCACAAAGAGCAGGGTAAAACGGCCTTTGCGGCAGCACAAACCGGTACCAGTGAAGTGGCGATGGCCATTACGGCATCGACATTAACCACAGTGGCGGTGTTTTTTCCGCTGGTGTTTGTTGAGGGCATTGCCGGCCAGCTGTTTCGTGATCAGGCGTTAACGGTAACCTTTGCTTTATTAGCGTCGTTAGTGGTGGCGTTAACCCTTATTCCTACCATGGCAGCTCGTGAGCGCAGCCGCAGTGCAGTTGCTGAACCTGCAGCAGTGCAACAAACAGAGCCGGCGGTACGGCGCTGGTACTACTGGCCAAGCTGGCCACTGCGGATGCTGGGTAAAGCCGTGCGCGGTTTATTATTGCTGTTGGTAACCCTGATAACCCTGCTGTTCCGTCTGGTTAGCCGTGGTTTAGCGCTGTTGTTTTCTCCGGTGCTGGGCGCAGTGCAATGGCTGTTAAGCCGCTTAGAAGCGGTGTACCGGCGGGCGCTTGCTGCAGCCTTACAGCTAAAAACGCTGACTATAGCAGTAACGCTTAGCGCTGCTGCCTTATGTTTTGCCTTGTTACCACGGCTGGGCGCCGATGTGATACCAGCAATGAGCCAGGGCGAATTTTATGTTGAAGTACAGCTGCCGGTGGGCAGTGCTATAGAGCAAACCGACAAAGTACTGACTAAACTGGCCGCGCTTGCCGGCGAGCAAAGCGCAGTAAAACGCAGCTATGCTCAGGCCGGTACCGGCGCGCAGATGACAGTTGACCCCAGCATCGGTGGCAGCCACTGGGGCCGGCTGAATATTGTATTGCAGCCTGGTAGCAGCGCCGAGCAGGAGCAACAAGTGGTGGCAGTGTTGCGTGATTACCTGGCACAACAGGCTGATATCGCTGTGAAAATTGACCGGCCGCAATTATTCAGTTTTAGCACGCCGCTGGAGCTGGAGTTATCCGGCTATGAGCTGGCACAGCTGAAAACTGCTGCTGACAATCTGGTTTTGGCGCTGGAAGCCGATAATCGCTTTACTGATGTTAAAACCAGCCTGCGGCCGGGACAGCCGGAGATCACCTTGTATTTTAATCATGGTTTATTGTCACAGCTGGGCATGACCTCGCATGAAGTGGCAAAACGCGTGGCGGCTTATGTTGGCGGTGAACTGGCCGGCCAGTATTCGGTCAATGATCGTAAAGTGGATATCCGCGTACGCTTAGCCGAGCAGTATCGCCAATCCGAGCAACAACTGGCCCAGCTGATCATTAATCCGGGCAGTGACAAGCCGCTACCCTTATCTGCTGTCGCCGAGATAAAGCGTGAAACCGGCCCGAGCGAAATTACCCGCATTGGCCAGCAACGTGTTGCTGTGGTCAGTGCAAATCTGGCATTTGGTGATTTAGAGCAAGCCACGCAAAGTGCAGCAGCGATACTGGCGGCGCAAACGTTGCCATATGGTGTAACGGGCGCTGTAGTTGGCCAAAGCGAAGAGATGCAGCGGGCGTACACATCTCTGACTATGGCGCTGCTGCTGGCGGTATTTTTAGTCTACTTAGTTATGGCATCGCAGTTTGAAAACCTGCTGCAACCGCTGCTGATCCTGTTTACAGTGCCACTGGCCGGTGCCGGCGCGATTTTAGGTTTATGGCTAACCGATACCCGTCTGTCAGTCATAGTGTTTATCGGCCTGATTATGCTGGCCGGTATAGTAGTGAACAACGCCATAGTATTAATTGATCGCATTAATCAGCTGCGGGCTGAAGGTATGGCGCTAAAGCAGGCGATAATCGATGCCGGTGCCAGCCGTTTACGTCCGGTATTAATGACCACCTTAACCACTATTCTGGGCCTGCTGCCAATGGCGCTGGGAACCGGTGATGGCAGTGAAATCCGCGCGCCTATGGCGATTACGGTAATTTTTGGCCTGGCACTGGCAACTATGCTGACCTTGCTGTTTATACCGGTACTTTATGCTTTAGTCAGCCGGGACAAGGTCGCAAATACGGTTGCTGCGGAGGTGACGGTATGAACCAGCAGCCGTTGTGGTTAACCCGCTTTGCCCTGACCCGGCCAGTGACAATTTGCATGTTGTTTTTGTCGATGCTGGTGTTTGGCATTATTGCCAGCCGTATGTTACCGCTGGAAAAGTTTCCGGGTATTGATATTCCGCAGATTTTTATCAATGTGCCTTATAACAATGCCACGCCGACTGAAATTGAGCGTCTGATCACCCGCCCGGTAGAAGAAGCACTGGCGACGGTGAGTGGGGTTAAGGAGATGCGCTCCTGGTCAAATGAAAACAGCGCTGAGATTTCGCTGGAGTTTAACTGGGAAGAAAACATCAACAGCAAAAGCATTGAAGTACGTGAGCGGCTGGACAGCATCCGGCATCTATTGCCGGACGATGTCGAGCGGGTGCTGGTGTTTCAGTTTAATACTAACGATATGCCGATATTTCAGCTGCGTATTTCCAGCGAACGTGATCTGGCTATGGCTTACGATCTGCTGGAGCGGCAAATAAAACGTCCGCTGGAGCGGGTTGCCGGTGTATCGAAAGTGGAACTGTACGGCGTAGAAAAACGCCAGGTGATTATCCGGCTGGATCCGGACAAAATGCGGGCATTAAATATTGATGCCCCAAGCATAGTGCGCACCTTGCAAAGCAACAATTTTGCGATGACGGCCGGTGAGCTGCGTAACAGTGAAAACAGTATCTTAATTAAACCGGTAGGTGAGTATCAGCAGCTTGAGCAGATAGCGGCACTGCCGCTGCGGCCCGGACTTAGCTTGCGCGAAGTTGCCACGGTGCAGCTGGAGCTGCCCGAGCGTGAAGATGGCCGTCATCTGGACCAGACCTACGCTGTTGGCATGAACGTGTTTAAAGAATCCGGCGCTAACCTGGTAGAGGTTGCCCGCGCGGCTTTGGCGGTAGTAGAAGCGGCCGATAAAGATCCGGCTTTTAACGGCATCAGTCTGTACATAATGGATGATATGGCCGATGGCGTGACTACCTCACTTAGTGATTTACTCAGTGCCGGTGGCATTGGCGCTTTGTTATCTTTTGCAGTGCTGTATATGTTTTTGCGTCATATCGGCACCACTATGGTAGTGGTGCTGGCCGTGCCGGTATCAATCTGTATTGCGCTGGGCATCATGTATTTTCTTGATTACAGCCTGAATATCTTAAGCATGATGGGCTTAATGCTGGCCATTGGTATGCTGGTTGATAACGCTGTGGTGGTAACCGAAAGTATCTTTCGTGAACGTGCTTTAGGCGGCGATGTCAAAGCGGCTACCGCCCGTGGCGTACGCCGGGTTAGTTTAGCGGTGGTGGCCGGTACTGCTACTACTGCCATTGTATTTTTGCCCAATATTGTTGGCCAGAAAATGGAATTAACCATTTTTCTCGAACATGTGGCCATTGCTATTTGTTTGTGTCTGGCCGTTAGCCTGTTGATGGCGCTGACATTGATCCCACTGCTTACTACCTACTTGCATATGCAGCCACAGCAACAACATCAGGCCGGCGCTTTTGAGCGCGGCTATCGTAAAGTTCTGAGCTGGGTGATGTATCATCCGCGGTGGTCGACGCTAATTGCAGTATTGTTGTTGGTTAGCATCGCTATTCCAATGGGGGCGGTGTCCAGCGGTGATGAAGACAATGAAGACAGAGACCGCATTTTTTTAAATTACAATATACAGGGCAACTTTGCCCTGGAAGAAGTGGAAGCAGAAGTCAGCAGCATGGAGGCGTATTTATATGCCAATAAAGAGCGGTTTGATATCGAGTCGGTATACAGCTATTACCGCTCTGGCCATGCGATTTCAATCATTATTTTAAAACCGCAGCTTAGCCAGCCGATGGCGGCGTTAAAAGAGGCAATTCGTAAAGACTGGCCGGCACTGGTGCGGGCTAAGCCATCATTTGGCTGGGGTAACAATGGTGGTATGCAGGTGCATTTGCTCGGCAGTTCGACCGAGGTGCTGTTAAAGCTGGCGGAGGATATTGAACCTATGCTGTCTGGTATTGCCGGGCTGGAAGATGTCAGTTCAGAAATGGCCCGTGGCCAGCAGGAAGTGCAAATACGGTTAAAACTGGATCAGCTGCAACGCCATGGTTTGTCGGCGCAGCAGGTGGCGCAGGCTGTTGCGCTGGCACTGCGCGGTACCAATTTACGTACTTTCCGTACGCTGGAGCAGGGTGAACTGTTAATGCGTGTGCTGTACGACGAAAAAATCAGTCACTCCCAGGCTGAGCTGGCCGCCTTGCCCATTTTAAATAAAGACGGTGTGGTAATTAGCCTGCAGCAACTGGCGACGCTGACCATAGCACCGCGGCTAAATCAGATCCGCCGCTTTGACCGGCAAACCGGCATTGCTATCCGGATGAACCTGGCCAAAGACTATAAAATGGACACCGCGCGCGAAGACATTAAAAAAGTGATGGACCAACTGGCATTGCCGGCTGGTTATCGCTGGTCCTTTCAGGGCAGCTTTCAGCGCCAGGACGAGTCGCAGCAGGTCATGGTGGTCAATATGTTACTGGCGGTAGCGATGATTTATCTGGTAATGGCGGCGTTATTTGAGTCTTTATTATTACCAACAGCGGTGATTGGTTCGTTGTTATTTTCGCTGGTAGGTGTGTTCTGGACCTTTTTGTTTACCGGCACCACTATGGGCGTTATGGGCATGATTGGTATGCTGGTGTTAATGGGCATAGTGGTAAACAACGGCATAGTGCTGGTAGACCGCATTAACCAAGACCGGCAGGAACAACCTGACGCTACACTACGTGAGCTGATTATCAATGCCAGTGAGTCGCGGTTGCGGCCCATCCTGATGACAGTGTCCACCACTGTACTGGGCTTATTGCCACTGGCACTGGGCGGTACCCAAATAGGCGGTGATGGCCCAAGCTATGCGCCTATGGCAATTGCGATAATTGGTGGTTTGCTGTTTTCTACCTTAACCAGTCTGGTGCTGGTGCCACTGACTTACTGGGGCCTGGTTAAATTAACTGCCGGTTGGGCCAGTTGGCAGGCGCAATCGCTGCGCTGGGCCGATAAATTGATAAAAATACGGGGATAAGTGCTGATGTTACTGTCGTTAGTGAGCAAACTGGTGCCAGCCGTAGTAAGTGTTGCTTGTTTTTCACTCAGTACTGCCCAACTGCCGCCGCAAAAGCCGTCTACGGCAGCGGCGAATGTGCAGCTGCTGACACCGCCATTTCAGATAGCCGGATTAAACCGCAGCCGTCAGGTGCGGCTATATCTGCCGCCGGATTATGCGCTCAGCAATAAGCGCTATCCGGTGTTGTATATGCACGACGGCCAGAATGTGTTTGATGCTGCCACCGCTTTTTCCGGCGAGTGGGGCGTTGACGAAAGTCTGAATCAGCTCGCCGCTGACGGCTGGTTGCAGCTAATTGTAGTGGCAGTTGATAATGGTGCTGAGCACAGAATGACTGAATACAGCGGCTGGGATCATCCGCGCTATGGTAGCGGCGAAGGCGAGTTGTATATCCGCTTTATTACCGACACGCTAAAACCCTATATTGATCAGCATTACCGTACGCTGCAAGAGCCTGCACAAACCGGCATTATGGGCAGCAGTATGGGCGGATTAATTAGCCACTACGCCATCTTTAACCAAGCTGGCGTATTTGGCAAAGCCGGTATTTTTTCGCCGTCGTACTGGTATGCCGATGCGGTGTTTCAGCAAACGGACAGCAGTGTGTTGCCTACAGGCAGCCGGCTAAGCATGCTGGTAGGCGAAAAAGAAGGCCGTGACATGGTAAGCAATATGCAAAAGATGGCCAGCTTGTTACGCCAGCAAGGCGTTAGCTATTCCGGCTTGTCGGTTAAAACCGTTGCCGGTGCAGAGCATAACGAAGCGTTCTGGCGTGCTGAGTTTGCCGATGCGGCATTGTTTTTGTTTAATCCAACGGCATTTTATTTGCGCCAGCGCTAAAAGGCGGTTGAGCCGGTGCCGGCTTTAGATTAAACTGCGCGCCGTCCTTAAGGGAGTAATCTGCTGCGGTGTGGTACCGCGGCGCTACGGTCAACATACTTGTGCCCCAATGCACATGGCCGATGCGTTCAGCGCCTGCTGAATTGATGAGACTTAAGACACAATAACGGCCCACTGCGGGAGCCGTTGCTGTGTCTTATGTAGAATCCCGCTAAGGTATTGTTAATGGAAGCTTTGTTCTCCTCTTTTACTGCCGTCGCTATTGCCGAAATTGGTGATAAAACCCAGCTATTGTCGCTGTTTCTTGCCGCCCGTTTTCGTGCCAAAGGCGCCATTATTGCCGGCATTTTGTTGGCTACCTTGTTAAACCACGCTGCTTCGGCCTGGCTCGGTGTCTGGGTAGCGCAGTTTATTCCGGCCAACTGGCATTATGGCTTGCTTGGCGGCTCTTTTATTGCCGTGGGCCTGTGGTTACTTATACCGGATAAAGACGACAGTGAAGATACCGGTGTATTGCGTTACGGTGCCTTTATTGCCAGCTGTGTGTTGTTTTTTCTTGCCGAAATTGGCGATAAAACCCAGGTTGCTACCGTATTGCTGGCGGCTAACTTTGAGCAGGCGGTCTGGTATGTGATCTGGGGTACTACGCTGGGTATGCTGGCGGCAAATGTGCCGGTGATCTATGCCGGTAGTTGGTTAATGCAAAAAATACCGCTGGCATTAGCCCGCCGTGCCGCCTGCGCAGTGTTTATATCGCTTGGCCTGTATATTATTGTTGCCGGTTAGCCGCTGTGTTGCGCTAGCGCGGCTTGCACTGTTGGCGGGCTTTTCTTACCCTGTTGCACGGTTACTACAAGAACAACAGGATAAAACATGCGTTATCATGCCATTTTCACAGCGCTGGCCCTTGCCGGCGCTATTAGTGTTACTGCCTGCTCGCCAAATAAGCCAGGTGCTTCAGATAATACAACGTCACAGCAAAAACCTCAGGCTGCGCCGGTACTGTTAGACGAGCACAAACAGCGGTTGGATATTTATTATCCGGTTGATTTAACAGCCGATTTATCGCATTTATCTGATGCGCAGCGCGCTATGTTGGCCAAGCTTATTGATGCCAGCAAAATTATGGACGATTTATTCTGGCAGCAGGCGTTTGGTGAGCCTAAAGCAGCATTTCTGGCGCGCTTGCCAGCAGGCAAGGTGCGCGATTTTGCCGCCATAAACTATGGCCCCTGGGATCGCTTAAACGGTGATAAAGCATTTTTAAGCCAGTATGCTGAAAAGCCACTGGGCGCGCAGTTTTATCCTGCTGATATGAGCAAGCAGGAGCTTGAGCAAAGCACGCTGGCTGATAAAGCCGGTTTGTATTCGCTGATAAAACGCGATGACAGCGGTAAGCTTATCAGCGTGCCGTATTCCATTGCCTATAAAGATGAGCTGACCAGAGCAGCAACATTATTAAACGAAGCGGCTGCACTGGCGCAAAACAGCGAATTTGCCAATTACCTGACACTGCGGGCTAAAGCCTTGCTAGATGATAACTATCAGCCGTCTGATATGGCCTGGATGGATATGAAAACCAACCCGGTTGAGCTGGTAATAGGGCCGATAGAAACCTATGAAGATCAACTGTTTGGCTATCGCGCGGCATTTGAAGCCTATGTACTGGTAAAAGATATGCAGTGGAGCGAGCGACTGGCGAAATACGCGGCTACCTTGCCAGCGCTGCAGCAAGGCTTGCCGGTGGCAGAGGCTTACAAGCAGGAAGTGCCGGGCTCAGATGCTGACTTAAATGCCTATGACGTTATTTACTATGCCGGCCATTCGAATGCCGGTTCCAAAACCATTGCTATTAATCTGCCAAATGATGAGCAGGTGCAGCTGGAAAAAGGTACCCGCCGCTTACAGCTGAAAAACGCCATGCAGGCCAAGTTTGATCACATTATGCTGCCGATTGCTCAGCTGCTAATCGCGCCAGAGCAGCGCAAGCACGTTACCTTTAACGCCTTTTTTAACAACACCATGTTTCATGAAGTGGCGCATGGCCTGGGGATTAAAAACACCCTTGATGGCAGCGGTACGGTGCGCCAGGCGCTGAAAGAGCATGCGTCAGCGCTGGAAGAAGGCAAGGCCGATATTCTCGGGGTGTATATGATCACCCAGCTTAAACAGCAGGGTATGCTGGAGGAGGGCGAGCTGGAAGATTACTACACTACCTTTATGGCCGGTATTTTCCGCTCGGTACGCTTTGGTGCATCCAGTGCACATGGTAAAGCCAATATGATCCGCTTTAACTATTTTGCCGAGCAGGGCGCCTTTGTCCGCAATGACGACGGTACCTATAAAGTCGATTTCGACAAAATGCAGACGGCAATGGCATCATTGTCTGAGCTTATCCTGACACTGCAGGGTGATGGTAATTATGCTGGTGTGGCGGCGCTGGTCGCAGACAAAGGCGTTATCAAACCACAGCTGGCCGCTGATCTGGCCAGGCTGGCAGCTGCCGATATTCCGGTAGATGTGAAGTTTAACCAGGGTAAAGACATCCTCGGCCTAAACTAACGCAGTACAGCGGGCAGCGACTGGCTGCCCGGATAAGCCAGGGCGCGGATCTTAACAGATCCGCAGCTTTTCGCCGCTTAGTTACTGCCAGTGGCGTCGTCTTGTGGCTCAAACATACGAAATGCCCCTGCAGCAGTGCTTAGCAATAACACCGGTACTGCCAGCACATGCATCATCAGCGACAGCTCTGCGGCAAAGTTAATCCAGAAAATCACCAGCCAGCTAACCAATAGTACCGCAATGGCCGGCCACTTTTTTTTGCTTAGGGTATTCATACTGCCTCCTGCACCTTATTGTTTGACCCTTGCAGTGTAGAACTTGCGAAATGGCACCGGCAGTGTCACTATTGATAAAAATAAGGCCAATAGTGACAAAAGGTGGCGCAATTGAAGCAAATTGCTGTTTTGGCGACAAATCACAGTATCAACAACGATCTGTTTGGTTTGCTGGACTTTTTTGAGTACTGCAATGTGTTGTGGCAATACCAGCACCGTGACGCAGCCCCGCTGTTTCATTGCTATGTGGTATCACCTGATGGGGCGCCGTTACAGCTAAAGCACGGCGTCTGCTTTAACGTGCAGCCACATCACTGGCAACAGGCCGATGCGCTGGTTATAGCACCGGCCTATGCTTACAACCGTGCCCAGCTAGCGGCTATTGCAGAGCCTGCTGCAGCGTATTTTCCCGGGCTGCGTCAGGCTGCTGAGGCCGGTAAGCTTATCGCTGCCAACTGTACTGGCACTTTTATTCTGGCGGCCAGTGGGCTGCTGGCACACAAAAATGCCACCTCCAGCTGGTTCTTTAAAGATGTGTTTGAAAGCCTGTATCCGGATGTACACTTGCAGCTCAACAAACTGTTGGTGCAACATGACAACATCATAACGGCCGGTGCTACAACCTCTTTTGTGAACTTGTGTTTGTCGCTGGCAGAGCAGTTAGTTGGTGAGCAATTTGCACGACAAATTGCCAAAATTATGCTGACCGATCCAAATCGTAGTTCGCAAATTCCCTATATGGATTTATCTGTCGGCCAGCAGCACAATGATGCGCTGATCAGCGAGGTACAAAAGTACCTGCTGAAAACTCTGAATGAGCCCTTTGCGTTAGAGCCGCTGGCAGAGCAGTTTCATTTAACCAAGCGTACTTTGCTGCGCCGCTTTAAAGCCGCATTAAACGATACACCGCTGAATTATCTGCAGCGCCTGCGCATAGAGCACGCCAAACGCTTGTTAGAAACCACAAATCAACCGGTAGAGCAAATTGTATTGCAGGTAGGTTATGAAGACGTCAGCTCGTTCCGTAAGCTTTTTATCAACTACACCGAGCTTACCCCCAGCCAGTACCGGCATAAATTTATGCAGGAAGGTCACTTTAACTGCTGTCCGGCACAACAACCCACTGCAATAAATTAATATCAGCTTAAAAAACTGCTTGCAGTCATCTATTACAGGTGTAATATTATGTGTATTACAAGTGTAATAGATGGGTGCAGTTATGATTGAAATCAGCAATGCTGAGCTAAGCGTGATGCAGGTGTTGTGGCAGCGTCAGCCATTGTCGGCCAATGATGTGGTTGCCGCCCTGGGTAATGAGAAAGACTGGCACGAAAAAACGGTAAAAACCCTGCTAAACCGACTGGTAACTAAAGGTGCTCTGGGTTTTAATAGAGATGGTCGTGCCTATTTGTACTATCCGCTGATTGCACAGCAGGATTACCAGCTTGAACAAAGCCGCTCCTTTGTCGAGCGTTTGTTTGCCGGCCGCGTAGCGCCATTGGTTGCCGGTTTTGCCAGCCAGAATAAGCTAAATGCCGATGACGTGCAGCAGTTAAAAAACCTGATTGCACAATGGGAGCAGGAGCAGAAGCATGACTAGTTATCTGCTGCAACTGTCACTGCCTTTATCGCTACTGTTGTTGGTAATATTGCTGGCGCAGAAAGTGTTACTTAAACCCCTTGGTGCCCGCAGTGTTTATGCGTTGTGGGCGGCGGTGCCGGTGTTTTTGTTGACCACTATGCTGGTTTCCTTTTCACCGGTCGCTATTCACAGCGACGTGATAAAGCGCTACCAGGTAGGGCTGCAACAGGTTTCCAACGCTGCCAGTACTACAAATGGGTGGTTTTGGCTGTGGTTGCTTGGTGTGGCGTTATGCAGCAGTTACTTACTGTTAAACTACCTGAGCAGCCGGGCGCAATATTTACGCGCTGTACCGCTAAAGCTAGCACCCGCAATACTCAATTGCCGCCAGGCCGATGATAATAGCGGCCCTTATATTACCGGGCTTTTAGTACCGCGTATTTTATTGCCGCATGATTTTTTTACCCGCTTTGATGCCATCCAGCAGCAGCTTATTTTGCAGCATGAGCTGACACACTGGCGCCGTGGCGACTTACATCTGAATTACCTGGCCCTTGCGTTAGTCTGCCTGTTTTGGTTTAACCCGCTGCTGTGGGTTAGTTATCGCCAATATCGTCAGGCACAAGAGTTGGCCTGCGATGCCGTCGTTACCCACAACGCCAGCCAGGCAGAAAGAATTGCTTATGGTTATGCCTTACTAAGCATTACACAGCCGTCATCAGTAAATCGGTGGCCGCTTACTCATCACTATGGAGATTTTAATATTATGAAACAACGAGTTATTCAGTTGCAGAGTCAGCGCGGATTCAGCAAAGCACCAGTAGTCACTATGCTAACTTTGGTCATGCTGTTCAGTGTTTTGCTGCAACAGCCAAGCACAGCGAAAGAG
Source organism: Rheinheimera muenzenbergensis (assembly GCF_036984005.1). NCBI lineage: Bacteria > Pseudomonadati > Pseudomonadota > Gammaproteobacteria > Chromatiales > Chromatiaceae > Rheinheimera > Rheinheimera muenzenbergensis. The sequence continues at coordinate 77,475 of NZ_JALAAR010000001.1, read as the reverse complement.
TCTGGCAGCGTAGGTTTAACCCCAATTGTCCAGATACAGCCTCGCTATCCGGTAGACGCAGCACGACAGTCAATTGCAGGCTATGTGCAAATAGAGTTTGATATTGAACTTGATGGCTCAGTATCAAATACCCGGATAATTGATTCGTATCCTCCTGAAGTGTTTGATGCCGAAGCCTTAAGGGCATTTAAAAAATGGCGTTATAAGCCATCAACTGCTGTGTTAAAAGGTAATCATGTACAGTTAGATTTTGAATTGGATCTGGAGCCTGAAGGCGTAGAGCGGCACACTGTTAAGGCACCGAAGCAAGGTAAAGGCTGATGTAGCTGAAGTGCAATAACGCAGCGTTAATATCGCAGTGCCAGTAGCTGGCGCTGCTTTATTGCATTTAGCCAATGGGAGACACTATGACACCCGCTATTGATTTGGCGAAACAACAGGGTATCGCTTATACCGTGCATCAGTATCTGCATGATCCTGCCGCGTTATCCTACGGCCTGGAAGCGGCAGAAAAACTCGGTGTTAAGCCAGAGCAGGTCTTTAAAACTCTGGTAGTACAATTAGATGGCAAGCAACTGGCTGTCGCGGTATTGCCGGTTAGCCAGCAGCTAAGTATGAAACTGCTGGCAAAAGCATTGGGGGCCAAAAAAGCCGTGATGGCTAGTGCTACTGATGTTATGCGCAGTACCGGTTATGTCTTAGGTGGTGTTAGCCCGCTGGGGCAGAAAAAAGCGTTGCCAACTGTTATTGATAGCTCAGCACAGCAGTTTGACAGCATTTTTGTCAGTGCCGGCAAACGCGGGCTGGAAATAGAGCTTAGTGGAGTGGAATTATGCCGGCTGCTAAATGGCCGTATGGCAGCCTTGTGTCAGTTGTAACTGAACTTCAGCCCAGGCAGGTGCGGTTGCGGCCGGCCTGTTTGGCCTGATACAGGGCCCTGTCTGCGCGCTCAAAGCAGTGGCTTAGTTCTTCATCTGCTTGCTGCTGTGCTACGCCAAAACTGCAGCTTAAGCTGATATGGTGGCTAAAGGTGTAGCCAGCAATAGCGGCTGCTATTCTGCTGCATAAGGCCTGGGCTTCAGCTGCGCTGGTTTGTGGGCAAAAAATAACAAATTCTTCTCCGCCCCAGCGCGTGGCAATATCCTGTTCCCGCACCTGCTGGCGCAGGATATCTGCCAGTTCACGCAGGATGGCATCACCGGCGCTATGGCCGTGGTTGTCATTTATCTGTTTAAAAAAATCGATATCTACCACAATCAGACTAAAAATATGCTGGCCGTGGCTGGCGCGCTGCTGGGCCACACGCAGCGTTCTATCAAAATAATTGCGGTTGTAAAGATGTGTTAGTGGATCATGATCGGATAAAAATTTTAGCTCCTTTACTGCCGCCTCCAATTCGGCGCGGGTTTGTTCTAATTGCTGGTTTTTTTCTTGCAAGCGCTGATAAAAGTAGCGGCTGCGGTAATTCCAGATAATCAGTAACACTATGATAGCCATAGCGGTTGCGGCCAGTTGCCACAGCGGTTTGTAGTTAGTTATCTCGTTTACCGGCATACGGGTGTGGTTGCGGTAAATAGCCAGATGTTCTGCTTCTGTAATGGCGGCAATAGCCTGGTTTAGTTGCGGTAAAATTGCCTGATGTGCAATGGCGACGCCAATCCGCAGTTGATCTTCGACACCAACCCAGCCGGCCACTTTTAGCTGGTACAGCCCATGCTGTTGAATATAGTGATTGATTGAATATAACGAACCGACAAATAAATCGGCATTGCCATTCATTACTGCCTGCAAGCCGGCTGATTCGCTGTCTACCAGCAGGGTGTTGCTGTCCGGATAGTAATTAAGCAGATGCTCCATTAAACGGTAGCCTGCCGGCACCGCCAGCACGCGTTGGCCAATATTCTCCAGGCTTTGTAAAAAGGGTTGCTGATGCTGAGATACCAGCACATTAGGTGAACGAAAATACACCTCGGAAAAGCGCAAAAACTGCAGGCGCTCAGCTGTTTGGTTTAACATTGGCAGCAACATGCAGCTGCCATTTTGCAGCAGTTGCAGGCTGTGCAACCAGGAGCGGCTGGGAACTAATTTGAATTTAAAACCGGATTTTTCGGCAATCAGCTGCAAATAATCTGCTGAAATACCTACGTGCACACCATCAACAATGGCTTCATACGGCATCCAATCCGGATCTATGCAATAGCGGAGTTCGTTATTGTCGGCCTGCAGTGGCGATGTTGTCAGCAATAAGCCGGTACAGAATAAAGTGCGTTGCCACAACAGCAAGCAACGCACTGTTTTTACGATAATTTTTATTACGTCTGGTAAAAAAGCTGACACAGATAATGCCTTACAGCTGACGTCAGTTGTTAACATCTACTGATAGTAGCGCTCAATCGGTAAAAGCGCGAACCAACAAACTGCTTAGGGTTCACGCAGTACCGAACTGCGGCGAAATTCATCCTGCGGAAATACCCTGCCGTGTAATATACAGTCAAATATATGCTTAAAAACCAAGCCAGCTTTACCGGGTATACGGCCATAACGGAAATAAGAATGGCCTTTGGGTGTGTCATATGCGGTATTAATATCGTCGCAATCAACACTGTACAGATTATGTGGCGTCAGGTTGATATCTTCCGGCCCAGTGTGGCCCAGCCGGCGAGAGGCCACTTTGTTTTTCAGGTTGGCAACTTTACTGCTGCGCAGGGCTAAGTCGTCAGAGGCAAAATACACCACCACATTGCGCGATGCGTCCGCAATCAATCTGCCGGACTGATCTTTATGTACCGACTCATTGCGGATATCTGCCGCCACCATAAAAGTATTGCGAAATAGCAGTGGTACGCCATTTGCCAGATCATTTTTATTCCAGTCCAGCAAGGTTTGCCGCAACACCCGGTTACCCATAGAGTGTGCCAGTACATTAATTCTTTTCAGGCAGGGCGCTGTTTCCGGCTCGTTGGCTGGTGTAAGACGCCAGTCTAAAAAAATACTCAAAGCGCGTGAAAAGGCTGCAGCACTTTGATCAGCAGATTTCTGATCATCCCAGTAGTCTTTAACAATGCCCATGTCATTATCGCAAGGCCAGATCACCGGCACGACCAAAACTTCCTGCGGCTTTTCTTTGTCGCACAGTTCTTGCAGTTCTTTGGCCGATTGAAAAATATCGTCCGGTAAATTAGAAAAACCATGAATATAGAGCAATAACTGCCGGTAGGGGCTTTGTTTTAATGCTAATAAAAACTTTTCCCCCATTACTTCAGTGCAATGGCCATCGGGGTGGTGCTGACAAAAGAACACCGAATTACTCGGTGCATTGTTGCGCAGGTCGAACGAAAATTTCCGTCCAGCGCGACTTAAAATAGATCCTTTGGGAAATCTGTTAGTAATAAATAACATCACAAACTCCTTCTGTTGGTAGTTTAACTGCGGCCAAATGTATTGATGCCAAAAAAGCATAGGCTGAATTTGCTTAGTTGCACTATTACATCGCGGGTTTTTGCAGTTAGCATCCGGCCGGGCCGGTAGCCGAAATAACACTAAATTGCTTGCTGCAGCGGCTATTGCCGGTTAGCGTGGCAACTTTGTTGTGCCGGAGAGTGCTATGACCAAGGTAACAATTCTGGTAGATGTACAAAACGTCTACTACACCAGCCGTGAAGCTTATGGCCGTAATTTTGACTACAACGCCTTTTGGCGTCAGGTTACTGCTGGTCGCACTGTGGTAAAGGCTATTGCCTATGCTATTGATCGCAAAGATGAAAAGCAGCGCCAGTTTCAAAATATCCTGCGCGCCATTGGTTTCGAGGTAAAACTAAAGCCCTTTATTCAGCGCGCCGATGGCAGTGCTAAAGGCGATTGGGATGTCGGTATCACGCTCGATGCTATCGAGTACGGCCAGCACAGTGATGTACTGGTACTGGCCTCCGGCGATGGCGATTTTGCCCTGTTGGCCGACAAACTGACCTCCAGGTACCAAACCGAAGTCGAGGTCTACGGTGTGGAGGGTTTAACTGCCCAGGCGCTGGTAAAAGCTGCCAGCCGTTTTATCGCGATTGACGATGTGCTGCTACTGCCAGCCTAGGCCGCGTGTGCGGTAAGCACCCGCGGCAAGCTCATTAACTTTGCGCCAGCTCTGCTGCCAGAGCATCATCAAGCTCTGTTGCCCGGATACAGGCTTTACGCGCTTGCAGCCGCTGCGCATAGTCGATAAAGGCCGGGCGTTTTTCCAGTGTGCCAAACAGCATGCCCCAGCTAATGTGGCTACCAACATAAATGTCCGCTGCGGTAAATTGCTCACCACAAAGGTAGGGGCCTTTGGTCAGGGCGGTTTCCAACGCCTTTACCGTGTCCTGATACAAGCCGCAACCTACAGAAGCAGCATTGTCGCTATCAATACGCCAGTCATACGCTTTGGCGGTAGTGGCCATTTCCAGTGGGCCGGCGGCAAAAAATAACCAGCGATAATAGCTGCCGCGCTCCGGGCTATCGGGGGCGGGGGCCAGCTTTTTATCGGCAAACTGATCGGCCAGATAGGCACAAATAGCAGCACCTTCGGTGACCACTGTATCGCCATGTTTAATGGCCGGTACTTTACCCATAGGGTTTAGTGCTAAAAATTCCGCTGCTTTCATTTCGCTGCCGAACTGCAACACCTTTACGTCGTAAGGTACTTCGAGCTCTTCCAGCAGCCTGCGGATAATACGACCACGTGAATTAGGGTTGGTATAGAAAGTTAACGGTTTCATTCGTGTATTCCTTGTAAGTAAGAGTAATAGATACAACCTGTTTTATGGCGATTCGATGTGCTGCCGGAACAGAATAAAACCAAAATAGGACAGAATGCGTCCTAGTAATCAGGTATATTTTCCACACCTAAGTGGAAGCAGGAACAATAAATGACTAACCGGAGAGCTGTATGAGCGGGCCAACTATTCGTGTGCTTAGTTTGCTGGAACTGCTGCAGTCACATGGTCGTTTAAGTGGCACCGAACTGGCGGCAAGGCTGGGCGTCGATAAACGCACTGTGCGCCGTTATATCCAGGCACTGGAGCAGCTGGGTATACCGGTAACATCAGAGCAAGGCCGCGACGGCGGTTATATGTTAGTGGCCGGTTTTAAATTGCCGCCAATGATGTTTACCAACGACGAAACTCTGGCGTTATCGCTTGGGCTGCTGGCGGCACACAACCTTAACCTGGCCGATACGCAGGCGGCCATCAGTAGTGTGCAGGCCAAGCTGGAGCGGGTCATGCCGGTTAAACTAAAATCCCGTGCCAGGGCTATTGCCGATACTATCCGGTTGGTGCTGCCCGTCGCTGAAACCCCCAGCGCTGGCCAACACCTTAGCCCCTTGCTCGATGCGCTGGAACAACAGCGCTCAGTTATTATCCACTATGCTGCACGCCAACAAGCGCCGGCGAAAAGGCAGGTTGACCCTTATGGCTTGCTGTTTCGCCTTGGCCGCTGGTATATGAGTGGGTATTGTCATCTGCGTCGCGAATTACGCACCTTTCGGCTCGACCGGTTGCAGCACATCGAACTACTGGAACAACACTTTAGCCGGCCGGACGATTTTGATTCTGCTGAGCATTTTAGCCAAAGCCTGTTTGGCATACCGGGCAATGTAGACGTGCAGGTATTGTTGCATACCGATCCTCAAAGCGCCGCCCAGGCGCTGGGGTCTACAGCAGCTATGTTAAAGCCCCAGCCAGATGGCTTGCTGTTAAGTACCCGCACCGACAGCTGCCTGTTTCTGGCGCAGTGGCTAAGCCAGCTGCCGTTTGATTTTAGTATTATTGCACCGCCGGAGTTAAAACAGGCGTTAAAGCTGCAGGCCGAGCGTTTACTGCATATCGCGGGACGTTAAGATTTATGACTTCGGCTTATTTAATAACGCTTTTAAATCGGCAAACGGATTATGGGTCGCCGGCGCGACTTTTTGCTCAGTAGTGCCACCGTAGAGTACAAATTCGTGGAATTTATTGTGCTCGTTATCATGGCAATAAATACACAACAGCTCCCAATTGCTGCCATCTGCGGGGTTATTGCTGTGATTGTGGTCAATATGATGCACAGTCAGCTCGCGCAAATTAGAGTGCACAAACTCGCGGGCACAGCGGCCACACACCCAGGGATACATTTTCAGTGCTTTATCACGATAGCCTTGTTCCTGCTGCTGATAAGCCGCAGCACCGCTGTTGGTTTTAGTCATAATTATCCTGCTAACACGTTACACATACCGCCACGGTAGCATGGCGCTGTTAAGCTAACGGCAATTATGCGGCTAAGGGCCATTTTAGTGCAATAACCAATTACCCAAGGCCGCTGTTAATTCTACCCACGGCGACGTCAGCACGCTGTAGTATTTTTGTCAGCATCAGTTAAGCTTTAGAGCGGTAATACATCTATAACAGGCTGGAGCACAGCAGAAGCAAACAGCGGAATCTGATGTTTTTACTACGACAAATATAATAAAGTAACGCTTAATTAAGGGAGCACACTGATGAAACCTCAGCTGCAGCGTAACGACATTTTTATTTGGATAGCGGTAGCAACAGTTGTGCTGTTGTTGCTACCTTTTACGGCCATGCAGCTAACTGCAGAGGTAAACTGGAGCGGCGCTGATTTTATACTGATGGCTGGCTTAATTTTTGGCAGTGCCAGCGGCTTTGTATTGCTGGCCAGACGTATACCCGCAGCGAAGCGGCTTTGGCTTGCATTGGCTGTTGCGGTGGTATTTTTGTATTGCTGGGCCGAGCTGGCGGTGGGGATCTTTTTTAATTTGGGCAGCTAGATGTCGCCTGCTGTCAGTAACGCTTTATTCAACACATCTGCCAGAGACTTTATGAGCACAGAGATTATTGCGCCACAGCAGTGGCAAACCCAGCGCTGGCAAAATGGTGGTGGCATTACCCATCAGCTATGCCGGCAGGATGATGAGCTCGGTATGTTATGGCGCTTGTCTATTGCTGAAGTGGCCAGCGACGGCCCGTTTTCGCGCTTTGATAATATTGACCGTATTATTTTGCTGCTTGAAGGCAATGGTTTTAGCCTGCATGGTGTGGGCGCTAACCCACAGCTATTAGATACACCGCTTACGCCGTTCGCCTTCGCCGGTGAAACGGCTATTCATTGCAGTTTAATTAATGGTGCCGTACGTGATTTTAACCTGATGACCCGCCGTGCAGCTGTGCAGGCCCAGCTGCAGGTACTCACTATAGGCAGTGCAGCACAAACATTGCCGTTAAGTGCGCAGACGCTTGTTTATGTCGCCAGCGGCCGTGTTAATGCGGTAATTGGTGCAAAGCACATAACGCTGCAAGCGCAGCATACGCTTAGCCTGACTAATGAAAGCAATAGTTTGCAGATAAGCAGCAGTGATAGTGCACAGGTTGTATATATCTGCCTGGCGGCAAATCAATGAACATTTACTTAGTGTTTTCGCTTTCCGGTTGCCAGCTGCTAAAATTACTCAATCGCCAGTGAGGCAACTTAAATGACGAATACACACGCTGACAAAACGCAAAAGAATAAAAGCCAATCGGTTGCGAATGGCATTAATCAAATGCAAAGTGTTGGCGAGTCAACTTTTCAATTTGTCGATAATCGAACAGAAACTATTGCACAAAAGAAACTGCAAGAGATGGCTAATATTAGTCGTCAGACAAAGCAAGTTGCTCAATTGCAAGCTGTGGCTGGCAAACACTCTGTTCAACAACAGCCCTTCATTCAGAAGAAAAACAACAACACGGGCTTGCCTGATACTTTAAAAACCGGAATAGAAAATCTTTCCGGTTACTCCATGGATGACGTAAAAGTACATTACCACTCTGACAAACCAGCTCAGCTGCAAGCGCATGCTTTTGCGCAGGGCACTGATATTCATATTGCATCTGGACAAGAAAAGCATTTGCCTCATGAGACTTGGCACGTGGTTCAGCAAAAGCAAGGACGGGTAAAACCAACAAGCCAACTAAAGCAAAAAGTGAATATAAACGATGATATAAGCCTGGAAAATGAGGCCGATATTATGGGGGCAATGGCTGTGTCTCAACGCCCACAGAAACCTTCAAATTTAGTACAGGCACAGCCAGCAGCTGTCGTTCAGGCCGTGTTTAAAGACAGTGCTGATCTCAGGAAAGAAAGGTTCATGCAACTGGCTCAAGAAACATATGGTATTGCTGAGCAACAGGCGCAAATATTGTACGACCACAGTGGCGGAAATACGCTTGATCCGGTTACTAAGTTGCGAACCAGTTCTGATCAGGAAGAAACAAGGGCATTGGCCAGAGACTTTGTAGATAAAGGTACACGTGGTGAGCACGATGACATTGTGTTTTATGCTGATATTAAATTCCGCAATCTGGCTGGATTGAATGCGGCAAAAGGTCATGCTGGTGCAGATGATGTTTTTGGCAAGATGTCTAAACTCGTAGATGATTCTCTGAATGTGCTGCGTGGCCGTTATCAAGTGCAAGGATATCGGCACGAAGGAAGTCGATTTGGATTTATGGTCATTGGAAATAAAGCGACCTTGACTAAAGAACTAATTGAGGCCGAGCTGAAAAAAGCTGAATCTGAATGGAAGGCCAAAAAAGGTGAAATGGACATTGCTGACATTGCTAACCCGAAAAGACCTGAGCAAAAGGGTGTCGATATGGGGTTTAGCGTTTTTGAAATGAAAGGCAGTAAAGCGAAAGCTGCTGAAGCTGTGGATTCAGGTGCTGCCCGTTTACCGGCAGATGCAGGAGTATCGTCAAAAACTGCACATGATTTTCAGGGGGACGCTCCCGGTACTTTTAAAGGTGCCGCCGACGCTCGTGATGATGATTTCAAACTAAAAGGCGCAGAATTAGGGTTAGAGGCTGAACAAATTGCTGAGCTGTATAAGATTGCTGGCAGGTCAGAGAAAGAGGCTCTCACAGGCTTTGACGCTGCAGGAGATCGAATTGCCACACTTGTTAAAGCAAAGGATTATTTTAATGAAAACTATCCTAGTGTACTTGCAGGTTATGTCGAGGTTGATGTCAGAAATTTGGGTGGCCTGAATGATAATCTTACACGAGGTGATTCTGACAATGTGTTTAGATTTATGTCTGATACAACTGATAAACACATGAGGTCGCTGAAGGCAGATGTTATTAGCTTTAGACATGGTGGAGATGAGTTCAGTTTTGTAGTGGTAGGCCAATTAGCCACGATCACAATTCAGAATGTGGAAACAGTGCTTACAGAGGCAGAAACAGCCGTTGCAGCTTATGTGACACATAAGAAAATAAGACAACAACAAGGACAGGATGTCACCATTGATGGTGTAGAGCAGGCTGAAATCAGCTTGTTAAATGAGCATAAACTGCCTGAAAAGTTTAAAGAGCCTTTCCGGCAGAAAAATATCATGAGAAAGGATGGCGAAATAGAAACCAACACAGAGAATAAACTGTGGCGGGTAATAGGCCAGGAAACATATTGGTTGATTGCGAATCGGGATACTCACTTTAGTGTATATAACATACCTCGGGAGTTGACATTGAGTGAAATATTGCATAGCAAGAATACTGAAGAAAAGCCGAGACATCCGGGAACAGGAATTGTTTGGGGGACAAGTGCAATATTGCGAGAAGATACGAGCCCAATCGATGTGGTAGCGCGTGCTGATCTGCAAGTCGAGCATAAAAAGAAATAGGAGAAAAAGGTGTCTTCTGAATCAAGAATAAAACGATTGGGTCTGGAACACCTGAAAAATGATCCAAAAGCGCTTGAACAGGCTATAGATGAGGCTGTTAAAAAAAATAAGAAAATGGAGTTGTTGGCTACTATTGAGCAGTTGGAAGCGCTCAAAGCAATAAAAAACAACAAGGATGAGCTGTACGCCATTGACGCTAAAATTAAAATTCTAAAAAATCAGATGGAAACGATTGGGCGTTCAATTGAAAAATGACGGGCCCCTGGAAGCTACGTCAGTGCACATGAATCGGGTAACCTCAGAGAAATGCTATGCGAATAATACTGTCAGCCGTTTTGCTGCTTTTGTCGTTTAACGGCATGGCAAAAGACTGCGTTGTACTGTTGCACGGCCTGGCCCGCAGCGCTGGCGCGATGGAAACTATGCAGCAAGCACTGGATGATGCCGGCTACCATAGCGTCAATGTTGATTACCCATCGCGTGACTATAGCGTAGAAGCACTGGCGCCGATGGCGATAACGCCGGCATTAGCGCAGTGCCGCGCAGAGCAAAGCCGTGTTATTCATTTTGTTACCCATTCAATGGGCGGTATTTTGCTGCGGCAATATCTGCAGCACAATGTCATTACCGATTTGGGCCGGGTAGTGATGATGGGGCCGCCGAATCGGGGCAGCCAGGTGGTGGATAACCTAAAAGATGTACCGGGCTTTGAAGCCTTTAACGGTCCGGCCGGTATGCAACTGGGCACCGGCGAACACGATATACCTAAACAGTTGGGCCCGGTGAGTTTTGAGCTGGGCATTATTGCCGGCACCAGCTCTATCAATCTTATATTGTCAAACTTCTTACCGAACCCGGATGATGGCAAGGTGTCGGTTGAAAACACCAAAGTGCAAGGCATGTGCGCGCTGGTTACGGTAGAAGTATCGCATCCGTTTTTGATGAAACGGCAACAGGTTATAGATCAGGTACTGCACTTTTTACGCAGCGGCAGCTTTTTTGGCGACAGCGCCCAGCAGTTTACCTGCCCGGCGCAACGGCAAGTTAAACCTGCCTAACAACTAAGCCTATTTAATTTGGAATAGCCATGGCACCAGCAGCAATAAAAGCTCCTATAAGTTTTGATGACTTAACAAAAATCGATATCCGTGTTGGTACCATTACACAAGTGTTAGAGGTTGCTAAATCTGACAAGCTGATGAAACTTATCGTCGATTTTGGTGATCATCAGCGCAGCATACTGGCGGGCATTAAACAGGAGCGCGCTAACCCACAAGAGATTGAAGGCAAACAGGCACTGTTTGTGGTGAATTTACCTGAGCGCAAAATGGCCGGGGAGGTATCGCAGGGGATGTTGTTTGATATTGGCTATGAAGATAAATTAACACCTTGTTTAGCCTGTCCGGAACAAACTGTGCCAAATGGCACCCGAGCCGGTTAAATGCTGCCGTGGTAAGATCAAACGTAATTATGCACTCTGAATTAAGTGTCGAGACATTATCCGCAGGCTGAGAAAGCGTTGCGCCAATCATTTTCAGTATAAAAGGGATCTTATGCGAGTGACTTCTGCGCGTCTGGAAATGACGCCACTTACACAACAAGACTGGCCGTTATTTCAGCTACTACACCAGACTCCTGAGGTGATAGCGCAGTGTTTTGATGCACCAACAGAGGCTGAGTTACAGCAGAAATTTCAGTCACGGCTGCAGCCATGGCACAAAGACGCCAGCCACTGGCTATGTCTGGTTATGCGCCAGCTTGATACCGGCAAGGCTATTGGCGTTACCGGCATGGCAATGGCAGAGGGGAGGGCTGAAGTGGGGTATTTATTGCTGCCCGAGTTTCATGGTCAGGGCTTTGGCACAGAATCATTACAAGCGTTAATTCAATGGGCAGCAAATACGCAGGAGATAGCTCGTTTTAAAGCAGTGGTTACTGAGGGCAATATCGCATCAGAGCGGGTATTACAAAAAGCCGGTTTTAAGCTGGTAGCAAAAGAGCCGGATGCACATAGCATTGGCGGTAATCATTATGCCGATCACATCTACCATTTTGACGCGTGATGCTAGGCAACCAGGCTAACCCAATGTTAGGGCGCATTTTGTGCCTTAACTTTTCTGATAGGTGGCATTGGCTTGGCCAATTAATTTTTAAGGTGTACTATGTACATTTGCAATAACTTACAAGGAGGTAGGTTTTGACATTGCATGGTATCGAGTTTATCGAAACATCGCTGTTTACCAAGCAGATCAAGCAAATTGCTACTGATGACGAGCTAAGGGTACTGCAGCAAGAGCTTATTGCTCAACCGATGAAAGGCGATCTGATCACCGGTACTGGTGGGCTACGCAAGGTGCGTATGGCAACAGATGGGCAGGGTAAAAGCGGTAGCGCCAGAGTCGTCTATTTTCTGGCAACGGCAGAAGTTATCTATATGCTGCTGGCCTATGCTAAAAATGAAAAAGACAGCCTTACTGCTGCTGAAAAAGCTGAGTTAAAGCAGTTAACCAAGTTACTAAAAGGCGAGGTGTAGTATGAGTATCTTTAACGAGCTAAAGGATTCTCTGACCGAAGCGGTGGAGATTAAGCAAGGTAGAAAAGAAGCAAGCCGGGTGACCCGCTTTGAAGTAGCTGATGTTAAAACCTTGCGTGAGAGCCTGGCCATTACCCAGGCACAGTTAGCCCAAGCACTGGGTACCAGTGTTGATACTATTAAAAGCTGGGAGAGTAAGCGCCGTAACCCAACCGGCCTGGCCGCCAAAGTGCTGGCGACTATTCAGGACAACCCCGAGTTCTACCACCAACTGGCTGCACACTAAACGGGCCGCTACACCAAACCATCGTATGGGCGCATCATTGCGCCCTTAGTTTTTACAGCAAATATAGCCTTGACCAAGTTTGTTTTTTTGCAGCATTCACCCCATTCAAATTTACTGGAGTATAGAGATGGAAGACTATAACGAAGCTGAAGTAGTTGACACAAAAGCAATTGAAACCTTTGTTAATACTTTAGGAGCTCAGAAAACTGAACTGGTTCTGACTAAAAAAGGGAAAACCGTAGGCGCTATCCTGACAGCAGAACAATACGAGTGGTTTCTTGATCAATTAGACAATAGTGCCGGTGCCAGGCTTGTTGACGAGCGCAGTAAAGATTTAAGCGGCTCTCAAGGGCTAAATGATTTTAAAAAGGATTTAGGCTTATGATTAAGCCCGACGAGAGGAAATTGTTTATCGTAATAAATACAGAGCTGGAAGTACTGAACCTAGACGCTAAGCCAAGAGGCAAAGTTTATAAAAAGTACTTATGCGGCTCATGTATTTACGTCACAAACTGGCTTGATAGGCATGGCTGAAGCATTTAGGGATCAGAAGTAATGGCTAAGCACAAAATAAATGTTAAGTGGAATGATGGCACTCCAACCGATACCGGCGTTTACCTCGTGGCAATCCGGCATATTAGCGGTTTTGGCTCTTATGACTATTTGTACTGGGATGGCAAGCAGTGGTTGGATGATACTACTCCTAACGTAACCGGTTGGGCTGTTGTTACTGAAATACTCAACCAAATTGATGCAGATTGGCCGCAAAGCGATAAAAAAGCCGATCTGGAGTTTGAAGAGTACCGGAAAAATCACGGCGGCAGCGCTAGCGAAAACGATTTTGTCGAGGTTGAATAGCGGAACCGAGGTATTCCAACAGACCGGCATCGGTTGCCATGATGCCAACGTAGGGGCGCATTATTGCGCCCTTAGTTTTTGCAGCAAATAAAGCCTTGACCAAGTTTGATTTTTCAGTACATTTAAATCAGTTGTTTATTAGTGATAAAAAATTGTAGTTAAAAAATTCGCTCGTGCTTGCTGGGGTAACTGCTTTGATTTTGTTTTAACTTTGATGGTGCTTACTTTGCTGCTTAATAATGTAAGGATTATATATGGCATGGAATTTCTGGAAAGCTTACAAGATAGTCAAGCTTGATGCTCAAGTGGAAAAATACAGTAAAACCGAAAATAATGGCAAAACAATCGAGTCAAATCCTTTTGAGTTCAGTTTTTATGATAAATTTACTATTTTAATTACCTTCTTTATAGGGGTGATACTGATTTTTTTTGGTAATGAAGGTGAGGTGTACCTCAAAAAGTACATTGTTGATCAAACGACAATAAAGTACGTATTACTAATTGCTAGAGAGCTTGGTGTAACAGCGGTTGTTGCATCTATAGTAGGTTTTACGATAGAAAAGTTTCTTAAAAAAAGACAATTTGAAGCTAGTGAGCAATTTAGAGAGCAGCTAGGGAAAAATGTCTTATCAGCTGTTTTTAAAAGATTTATCCCAGACACCCTTTACGAAGAAATTAAAGATAGTGTGCTTGAAAGCACGATACTTAAGAAAGATTCAGTAATGACTTATGAAATATCTTTCCCTCAAGATGTCGATCTGAATGACGTTAAGGCAGATTTGCGAAAGGAATTGGTCAAGGTTAAAATAACATCAGAGCATGTTATATCTAATCAAGGATATACAAAACGTAAGTTCAAAGTAAGATATGGCGTATCATGTGATTTGGATAAAATTTTGGCTGATAGAGTAAAAATTGACTATGGTCAAATTGGCGAAATTCCAATGTCTGATAAAGAGCTTTCTGATTTTACGAAGAAGCTAGATGGTAATAGCGGCGTAGGTTTCGAAAAAGAGATTGAGCTTGGCCCTCAGGACGAAATCAAGGTTCTTTTTAGATCTCACACCTTCAGACGTAAAAACGATTCAGAAATCTGGACTACAACTACCCCCGCTGATGGAATGAAGCTAAAGATAATTGCACCGCAGTCAATAGAGATATACGGAAGGGGATTGCACACAAAACCTGTTAAGAAAGAAATTTGTATACACAATGAAAATGCTTTTACTTTTAACATTAATGCCGGCGTGTACCCCCACCAAGGCTTTGCTTTCTGGTGGCGGGAAAATGCTGGACATTCACAATAGTCTAAACTACATTAGTCGATAGTATATATCTAATAGCGAGCAACACAGGAGAAATTTATGAATCACGGTGTATGGGATTAGGTTAAAAAATCTATAAAAACCCGCTTCGGCGGGTTTTTTGTTATTGTCTTAACTCTTGTAGCCAAGCCACCATTCGCCTTTCCCCTTTACACCTTGTATAATACGCGCCCTTGATACACTCTGGTGCTTAATTTATGTCCACTGTTGCTACTACCGTTTCCCGCAAGTCTGCCCCTGTAGCACGCATGGCGCCTGAGCGTGATTTATTCAGCTACCCAAAATACTGGGCCGAGTGCTATGGCACGGCGCCGTTTTTACCTATGTCGCGCGCTGAGATGGATAAACTTGGCTGGGATAGCTGCGATGTGATTTTGGTAGTAGGCGATGCCTATGTTGACCATCCGAGCTTTGGTATGGCGGTAGTAGGGCGCATGCTAGAAGCCCAGGGCTACCGTGTGGGGCTTATTTGCCAGCCGGATTGGCACAGCAAAGACGACTTTATGCGCCTGGGTAAGCCAAACCTGTTTTATGGCGTGTCGGCCGGCAATATGGACTCGATGATTAACCGCTACACCGCTGATAAAAAGCTGCGCCACGACGATGCCTATACACCGGGCGATGTTGGCGGTAAACGGCCAGACCGCGCGGTTACTGTTTATACCCAGCGTTGTAAAGAAGCCTTTAAAGACGTGCCGGTAATTATTGGCGGTATTGAGGCCAGCTTGCGCCGTATCGCGCATTATGATTACTGGTCAGAAAAAGTGCGTCGCTCGGTGATCTTTGATGCCAAGGCCGATATTTTAATTTACGGTAATGCCGAGCGGCCGCTAATCGAAGTGGCGCACCGCATTGCTTCGGGCGTGCCCATCAGCGAAATTCAGGACGTACGCGGCACCGCCGTTATTCGCAAAGAGCCGCTGCCAGGCTGGCGCGGTGTCGATTCGACTGCGCTGGATAAAATCGGCAAAATTGACCCGATATCCAACCCCTATGGCGCCGATGATGTTGGCTGCAGCAGCTATTCGGAATATGCCAAAGCCGGTATTGATCTGAGTAAGCCGGCTGAAGTAGAAGCCAAACCAATCATGATCCAGGCGCCGCGGCAAAAGCCGTGGGAGCAAACCTACGTTAAGCTGCCGGCCTTTGAGCAGGTAAGCGTTAATAAGCCGCTGTATGCCCATGCCTCGCGAATTTTGCACCAGGAAACCAACCCGGGTTGTGCCCGCGCGATAATGCAGCGCCATGGCGACAGGCATATTTGGGTTAACCCGCCGGCATTTCCGCTTTCTACTGAAGAGATGGATTTAGTCTTTGGCCTGCCGTATCAGCGCGTGCCGCACCCGGTATATGGCAAAGAGAAAATTCCGGCTTACGAGATGATTAAAACCTCGGTGAATATTATGCGCGGCTGCTTTGGTGGTTGCTCGTTTTGTTCTATTACCGAGCATGAAGGCCGTATTATTCAAAGCCGCTCGAAAGAGTCGATAATGCAGGAGATCAAGGATATTCGCGACAAAGTGCCCGGTTTTACCGGCGTGATATCCGATCTTGGTGGCCCAACGGCCAATATGTACCGCTTAAACTGCAAAAACCCGAAAGCCGAGCAAACCTGCCGCCGGCCAAGCTGCGTGTATCCGACGATTTGCGAGCATATGGACACCGATCAAAGCCCGACGGTAGAGCTGTACCGCGAAGCGCGCACCTTGCCTGGTATTAAAAAGGTACTGGTAGCGTCCGGCGTGCGTTACGATTTAGCGGTAGAAGACCCGAACTATGTGCGCGAGCTGGTGCAGCACCATGTTGGCGGCTATTTAAAAATTGCGCCGGAGCATACCGAGAACGGCCCTTTGTCGAAGATGATGAAACCGGGCATGGGCGCCTACGACAAGTTTAAAGAAATGTTTGACCGCTTTAGTAAAGAAGCCGGCAAAGAGCAGTTTTTAATTCCGTATTTTATTGCCGCCCACCCGGGTACTACCGATCTGGACATGGTAAACCTGGCGCTATGGCTTAAAGAGCGCGATTTTAAACTGGATCAGGTGCAAAACTTTTACCCCAGCCCGATGGCCAACGCGACCACTATTTACCATACGGAAATGAACTCGCTGAAAAACATCAACAAGGCCAATGACGAAGTCGTCGCCGTGCCCAAAGGCGAGCGTCAGCGCCGTTTGCACAAAGCCATACTACGCTACCATGATCCCAAAGGCTGGCCGCAAATTCGCGAAGCCTTAATAAAGATGGGCTTAAAGCACTTAATTGGCCGCGGCAAAGGCTGTTTAGTGCCGGAAGAGGGCAAAGAAGAGCAGTTTAAAAAGCCATTAAAAGGTGGTAAACCTGCACTTAGCCGCCACACCGGTTTAAACCCGGCAGCCAAAGCCATTGCCAAGCGCAATGGCAACGACAAGCCGGGCAAAAAGCCGTTTAGCAATAACAGCGCGCAGTCTGGTAAAACTGCCGCAACAGGACAAGGCAAGGCGTCAGGAAAAAACCGCAGTAAATAAACTGCGGTATTGCCGTTAGCTTGCTTTACTGTTTAGCGTATTCAATGTGGACGCCAGGTCTTTTAACAGGGTTTGGTTTTGGCTAACTACGCTGTTAATTTCGCTGGCTGAGGTGCCGGCTTTGGCGGCCAGGTTGCGCACTTCATCTGCGACAACCGAAAAGCCACGACCGGCTTCACCGGCGCGGGCGGCTTCTATAGCGGCGTTAAGCGCCAGCAAATTGGTTTGATCGGCAATAGCATTAATGCTGGATACCATCTGATTAATGCTGTCGCCGGATTTTACCAGTTCAATCATCACCTGTTCAGACTGTTTTACCACCAGCAATCGCTCACTGATGTCGGTACCGTACAAAATCACCTTAGTGATAGTGCCGTAAGGGTCTTTTACCGCGCTAAAGGTGGCACCAAACCAGATCTCACGGCCGCTGATATCAAGCATTATTTCTTTACTGATACTGGTACCGTCCATCAACGCTCTGGCTTCGGCATCGGCTAAATATTGCTGCCAGTTTTGCAGGGCGTCGCTAAACAGTGCTGGCGCTATGGCCAGAATTTTTTCCGGGTAGTCATTTAATTGCAGTAACTTGCCGTTTAAATCCCACTCCGCCAACAGAGACGTCTGGCTGATGGTGTTGAGCCGGGTGGCAAAATCGAGTGCCGTGGTTTTTACGGCAGTAATATCAGCCAGAATGGCAATATAACCAAGATGTTGCTGCTGTTTATCATACACCGGGTTACTGGTAACAGATATCCACAGTGCATCGCCGTTTTTACGGTGAATTTCAATTTCATCATAAAAGGCGCGTGGCGCATCCAGCTCGGCCTCAATGCGCTGCCGGGTAGCCGGGTCTGTTTTTGGCCCGACCAGAAACTCTTTGGTGCGATGGCCTTTAACCAGATCGGCGGCGTAACCGGTCATCTTTACAAAGCCATTATTTACGTATTGAATTTCGCGGCCGGCGTTGGTAATTATTACGGCATTGTCGGTTTCGTTGGCCACCATAGACAGCAAGCGGAACTCGGCACGTTGTGCTACTTCGGCGGTGATGTCATTGGCAAACTTAACAATTTTAATGACTTTGCCATCCGGTGTGGTGATGGGGTTGTAAGTGGCGTGGATCCACACTTCCTGACCGCTTTTGGTGACGCGTTTATATTCTGCCGTCTGGTAGGCACCCGAGCGTAAAGTTTGCCAGAATTGCTGGTAGGCCTGGCTTTTGGCTTCGTCAGCCGGCACAAAAATTTTATGATGCTTGCCGCGAACCTCAGCCAGACTGTAACCCATCAACGCCAGAAAATTTTGATTGGCGTCTAAAATGGTGCCATCCAAAGCGAACTCTATTACCGCCTGGGCGCGGTGAATAGCCTGAATTTGTGATTCCAGATTAGCGCGCTGTATTACCTGATTGGTAATGTCGGTAGCAAACTTGATAATGCGCTCTACTTTGCCATTTTTCAGGATCGGTGTATATGACGCCTGGATCCAGACATCAGTGCCGTCTTTAGCTTTGCGTTTAAATTCGGCTGTTTGCGATTTACCGGCACGTAATTGCTGCCAGAATTGCGAATATTCTGCACTTTGTGCTTCAACCGGATCAACGAAAATACGGTGATGCTTGCCGACTACTTCGGTTAAGCTGTATCCCATCGTTCGCAGAAAGTTATCGTTAGCCGTTTGAATAATGCCATCTAACGAAAACTGAATAACCGCCTGCGAGGCATTAATAGCCGTAATGATATTTTCCGCCGATGATTTGAAGCTAAGCATAGTTGTACTCCACCAAGCAGGGCAGGTTTAAAGCTAGTCAGCGATTTGCTTTTTAGCAAATAATTTATTTTAATTCAGGCGTCTATGTCAGGAGGGGCTGCATTGCTGTTGCAATCAAAACGGCTGTTTTTCAGCGTTAAATTCTCACCGCTGCAGCAACAACAATTGCTGCCTTATCAGCGCCAGGCGCTTAACCTGTGCCCTGCTGCGAAAGCGGTAGATAGCGATAATCTGCATCTGACCTTGTTTTTTTTAGGCCAGGTTGATGCGACACAGCAACAGCGGCTGATTAACGCTGCCGGACAAATTAACTTAGCGCCGTTTAGCATCATGCTGGATACCTTAAGCTGTTTTACCAAACCGAAAATTCTCTATCTGGCGCCATCCCAGCTGCCAGATGCGCTGTTGCTGTTACAGCAGCAGGTAGCCGAGTGTTGTAAAGCCGAGGGTTTTAGCGATATCCACGATATATACCGGCCGCATATTACGCTGGCCCGCCAGGCGGTGGCCGATGCCGCACTGGCGCAGCCGGTAACGCCGTTAAATCTGCACATCAGCCAGTTTGCGCTGTATCAGTCGGCGCAACATGACGGCCGTTTGCAGTATCAGCCATTGCATAACTTTATGCTTATATAACAGCTATTTAATCGCAAGGGGTTAAGACGTTTAGCGTTAACTGCTATAGTTCATCAGTGATTAATTTTCAGCGCCTATACTCGGCAACACTACCCATTTTACGCGATTTCATTAACAAGGATTGGTTATGCCTGCCTCTGCCTCATGGTTTAGCAAAATTTTCGGCTCGCTTAGCTGGGTCGCCCCAGCCTGGCTGCAACAGGTAAAGCAACAGGCAAGGCAGCGGCCACTGCGGTTTTTCGCCACTGTGGCAACTGTGCTGGCGCTGGGTGCGGCTGCGGTAGCGGCTTATCAGTATTACCAGCAGTTGCCCAAACCGCTGCAGGTTAAGGCGCAGGTTATAGCACCGCCGCTTGGCCACTATCAGGACGATATCGAACAGCCCACACCGTTAATCTTGCAATTTAGCTATGACATCAGCAACCAGACCGGGCGTATTGCGCCAGTACCACAGCTGTCGGCGGCGCGGCTGGATTTAATTGGCGAAGTGCTAACGGAAGGGGCCAGCATTACCCCGGCAATTGCTGGTAAATGGTTGTGGCAGGACGATAACACACTGAGCTTTACCCCCGAGCAGGCCTGGCCTGCCGGCAGCAGTTATCAGCTGAAACTGGAAAAACAGCTGTTTGCCGCATCCACCGTACTCAGTAGCGACAGTTACCGTTTTAGTACGGCAGAGCTTAGTGCCGGCGTCGAGCGGTTGCGGTTTTATCAGCACCCAACCGAGCAGGCAACGCGTCAGATTGTGGCAACGCTGCGTTTTAGCCACCCGGTGCAGCTGCAAAGTGTCGAGCAGCAGCTATCGTTAACCATGCGCGACAATGGTGCTGATATTAACAGCAAAGGTAAGGCGCTGGCATTTAGCCTGAGCGCAGATGCCAGCGGTCGTGAAGTTTATGTCAGTTCGGCAGCAATAACGCTGCCAGCGCAGGAGCAGTATCTGACACTGACACTGCAAAAGGGCGTTCAGGCCAGCACTGGCAAGGGGATAACCCAAAACGCGGTTAGTGATCAGCTGTTGGTACCGGATAAAAGCAGCTTTTTAAAAGTACAACGGCTAAGCACGGAGATTGTCTACACGCCAGAGCAACAACCCGGGCAAATGCTGCTGCTGGAATTTACGGATCGTATTAGCCGTACCGAATTACAACAAAAGCTTAAGTTGTATGTATTGCCAAAACACCCGCGGCGCAAGTCCTATTACTGGGCGCCAGGTGAGGTGACGGCGGCAGTATTGCAACAGGCCAGTTTATTGCCGGTCGAGCTGATGCCAACCGCTGCTGAGCAAGATAGCGCCTTTAGCCTGAAACTGGATTTACTGCCCGGCCAAAGCGTATTTGTTAGCGTGCCCAAGGGCTTGCAGTCGGGCAGTGATTTTAGCCTGGCCAGTGAATATCGCAGCGTGGTGCAGGCACCAGAGTATCCGAAGCAGGCCAGGCTGGTTGGTGATGGCGCCTTACTTAGCCTGAGCGGCGATAAAACCCTGCAGCTGCTTACCCGCGGCGTAACAGGCGTAAAGGTTACGCTGCATAAGTTACTGCCGCAGCATTTAAACCATTTTATCAGCCAGACCGGTGGCGATGTCAGCCAGCCGTATTTTTACAACTACCAGTTTGATGAATCTAATATCAGTACTGTGCATCAGCAAACCTTTAATCTGGCGCAACAGCATCCAAAACAGGCCAGCTATCTGGCGTTGCCGTTAACCCCTTATCTTGAACAGGCAGGAATGGGGGTGTTTTTTGTCAAAATAACTGAATATGACGCCCGCTACCCAAACCGTGACGGTGCCGAGTTGGACAAACGCGTCGTGTTGGTCACCGATTTAGGTTTGCTGGTGAAGCATCAGGCCGACAGCAGCCAGCAGGTATTTGTGATGTCGGTAGCCAGCGGCAAGCCGGTAGCCGGGGCTAAAGTGGAGCTGCTGGGTAAAAACGGCCAGGCCATTATGTCTGCCGTCAGCAATGCTCAGGGCCATGTTAGCCTGGGATCTACCAGCGGCTTTGAGCGCGAGCGCCAGCCGGTGGTGTATCTGGTTAGCCGCCTGCGTGACGGCGTGACCGATAGCAGTTTTATTCCGTACGACAGATACAGCCGTCAACTGGACTTTTCTAAATTTGATACCGGGGGCCGCTATCAGGATCAACACAGCGATAAAGCCCTGACAGCCTATATGTTTAGCGACCGTGGCATTTATCGCCCCGGTGAGCAGGTGCAACTGGCGGCTATTATCCGCAATAGTGATTTATCGCTGGCCGGGCCGGATCTGCCGCTGAAAATTCAGCTGAGAAGCCCGCGCGGCAATATGTTTTGGCAGCAAAATTTCAATCTGGCCGGCAGAGGCTTGCACAGTTTTAGCCTGGATACCGCAGCACACAGCGAAACCGGCAATTACCATGCTTCGGTAAGCCTGCTTGATAGCAAGGGCAATACTACAAGGCATCTGGGCTCTGTCAGCTTTGTACTGGAAGAGTTTTTGCCGGATACATTAAAAATACAAAGCCGCTTTAACCAAAGCGCCAAAGGCTGGCTGGCACCGGCAGATCTGGCGGCACAGATCCAGCTGGATAATCTGTTTGGCACGCCGGCACAACAACGGCGGATCAGCGCCTCGCTGGAATTAATTCCGGCCAATTTCAGTTTTCAGCAGTATGCTGATTATCATTTTATCGCGCCGCAGCAGGATGAGCAGTCGCGCAGCCGGGTGCGGCTGAGCCTGGATGAGCAACAAACCGATGCCGACGGCAAAGCCAGTTTTGCACTGCCATTAGCGCAGTACAGTGGCGGTACTTATCGTCTGGTGGTTAATAGTGAAGGTTTTGACAGCAGTGGCGGGCGCAGTGTTAAAGCCGTCAGTACCGCCTGGTTGTCGCCGTTACCGGTGCTGGTGGCGGTAAAAGCTGATGGTGAATTGCGTTACCTGAAACGGCAACAAACACGTAAGCTGAAATTTATTGCGGTAAATAATAGCCTGAGCCAGGTTGAGCTTAATGATATCAGCGTGAAATTAATAGAAAAACGTCCGCTGTCGTCGTTGGTTAAACAGCCAGACGGCACCTTTGCCTACCAGAGCATAGTGCAGGATATTGAACTTAGCAGCAGTGCTTTTGCTATCGACGCTAACGGTAGTAACTACACCTTGCCTACCGACAGCGCCGGCGATTTTGAATTGCAGTTGCAGCAGGACGGGCAGGTATTGGGCAGCCTGGCGTTTAGCGTGGTAGCTGAGGGCAATACCGCTGCCATGCTGGAACAAAACGCGGCGCTAAGCGTTAAACTGGATAAAACCGACTATAAAGCCGGTGACTGGATAGAGCTGAATATTACCGCGCCTTATACCGGTAGCGGCTTAATTAGTATTGAAACCGATAAAGTGCATAACTTTAGCTGGTTTAGCAGTGACACTACCAGCAGCATTGCACGTATTCAGGTGCCTTCAGAGCTGGAAGGCAATGCCTATGTTAATGTTGCCTTTGTCCGTGCCAGTGACTCCGACGCCTTGTTTGTCAGCCCGCTTAGCTATGCGGTGGTGCCGTTTAATATCGATCGCAGTGCCCGCACTGTAGCTATTACGCTAACCGCGCCAGAGGAAGTCAGGCCGGGTAAAGCCTTTACGCTGGGCTATCGCACCGACAAACCGGCCGATTTATTGATATATGGCGTAGACGAAGGCATTTTACAGGTGGCGGGCTACCAGCTACCCGATCCGTTAGGCCATTATCTGCAGAAGAAGGCACTGCAAGTGCGCAGTTTACAAATGCTGGATCTGATCTTACCCGAGTTTAGCGCCTTGCAACGCCAACTGGCCGGTGTTGGGGGGGATGTCGAGCGAATGGCACTGGCTGAAGCGCGGATGATGATGGATAAAAACCTTAACCCCTTTGCCCGCCGTGCCGAGCAACCTGGCGTGTTTTGGCTGGGCATGGTAAAAGCCAGCAGCCAGCCGGGCAGTGCTCAGGTAACGCTGCCGGCAAGTTTTAGCGGTAATATTAAGCTGATGGCCGTCGCGGTGGCCGACAATGCCTTGGCAGCCAGCAGCCGTGATGTGCGCGTGCGCGGCCCCTTTGTGTTAACACCTGAAGTGTTGCAAAGCGCGGCACCGGGTGATGAGTTTGATGTCAGCATCAGTGTTGCCAACGGTATTAAGGGCTCGGGTAAGGATGCGCCGATACAGGTAAGTGTGCAGTTGCCAGCGGCGTTAAGCCTGGTAGGCGAAGGTACGGTGCAGCTTAATATTAGTGAGGGCAGTGAACAAAGTGCCCGCTTCAGGGTAAAAGCCGGCGCGGCACCAGGTGAAGCCAGCATAGGTTTTACCGCGCAGTACAGCAGCGACGCGGTAACGGAACAGGCGGTGCGCGAGGCCAGTTTAAGTATACGCCCGGCAACGCCTTATTTATCCAGCCTTAATGCCGGTTACAGCAAAAATGGCAACGCCGAAGTGGCAACCCGCTATCCGCTGCATGCCGAGTTTGCCCAGCTAGCCGTAGCGGCCTCAGCCAGCCCGCTGGTGCTGGTAGAAGGCTTTACCGATTATCTGGCACGGTATCCACATGGCTGTACTGAGCAGGTGGTGTCGCAGGTATTCCCCTGGCTGGGTTTAGTGCAACAACCTTCCTATCAGGCACGCTGGCCTGAACTGAATGACAAATTTGCTGTGCTGATTGAAAAGCTGGCCGAGCGTCAGCAAAGTGACGGCGGCTTTAGCTTCTGGCCCGGCGGTTACAGCAGTGCCGATATACCAAGTATTTATGCCATGCACTTTTTACTGGCTGCCCGCGAGCAGGGCCTGGCTGTACCGGATTATCTGTACCAGCAGGGGCTTGAGTATCTGCGCCGTGCCGCACGCCAGGGCGGTGCTAATTTGTATCATGCTCGCGCCCGCGCTACGGCCATTTATTTGCTGACGCGCAGTGGTGAAGTAACCAGCAATTATTTAACCGAGCTGCACGAAAGGCTGGAAAAACAGCATCAGCAAGCCTGGCAAAGCGATATTACTGCCAGCTACATGGCCGCCAGCTATCAGCTGTTGCAAAAGCCTGAACTGGCGCGGGCTTTAGTAAGCAACTACCGGCTGGGCAAAGCTTCGGCGCTGCAAACGGCTTATCTGGCCCGCTCTGGTATCACGCTGGCGGCGTACGCCAACCCGGCGTTTCAATCGCAGCTAAGCCAGGATGCACAATATGTATATTTGCTGGCCAGCCATTTTGCTGATGAAGCGCGCAAACTGGATCAGCAAGATCTGCTGCGTTTACTGCAGCCGGTATTTGATAAACAGTACAACACCTATGCCACTGCCTACACCGTGCTGGCGTTGGCGGCTTATGATCAGTTGTTTAGTGACGAAGAGCTTAAAGCGCCGCTGTTTTATCAACAACATACCGATGGCAGTAAAACCGCATTGGCAGGCGCAGATAATCAAACTGCGCAACCCAAGCGCGCTTTTAGTGTACTGGCAGAGAAAATAGTGCTGCAAAGTGAGCAACCGCTGTTTTATGCCCTCAGTGAAGCCGGCTTTGCTGTTAAAGCGCCAACAGAAGCTGTCGCACAGCAGCTGGAAGTGACGCGGGATTATCTGAATAGCGAAGGTAAACTGGTAACGCAAGCGCAACAAGGCGATGAACTCACGGTGCGCCTGCGCCTGCGTAGCCTGAGCACCAGCTGGCATAACAATGTGGCGGTGGTGGACTTACTGCCGGCAGGCTTTAGTGTGATCCGCAGCTCAGTGCCGCGCGAGCGCCAGGGCTGGCGCGCCGACTATGTTGATATCCGTGAAGATCGGTTAGTGTATTACGCCAGTTTTGGCCCGAAAATGACCGAGCTGCGTTATCAGGTTAAGGTGACTGCCGCCGGTGATTTTATTCTGCCGGTGGTACAGGCCGAGTCGATGTACGATAACAGTGTGCGCGCCAGTACTGCCGCTGGCCGCTTTGTCGTGCAGGCGCAGGCCAATTAATGCAGCTAAGTGCAGATCATGCCGTTAACTAAAGTGCGGCGCTGGCTGGGCAGGCTGCTGCTGGTGCCGCTGGCAGCTTTGCTGTTAGCTGTGCTGCTATTGGTATGCAGCCGCAAACCGTCGCTGTATCCGCATTATGCTGAGGCCAGTGCCTATTTTGCCGCCGACGGCAGCCTGCTTAGCCTGCGTCTGGCGGCGGATCAGCGTTACCGGCTAAAGCTACCGCTAAGCGATATAGCACCGGAGCTTATTCAGGCTACATTGTGGTATGAAGACAGGCGTTTTTACCAACATATTGGCGTAGACTTGCAAGCCGTAGCGCGGGCCTTCTGGCAAAGTGTGCTTAAAAATGGCCGGCGTCAGGGCGCATCCACCTTAACCATGCAACTGGCGCGGCTGCGTTTTGGCTTGAACAGCAGCAGCTTTAGCGGCAAGTTACAGCAGTTAGCCTATGCGCTGTATCTGGAGTGGCATTACGACAAAGATGAACTGCTTGAGGCCTACTTTAACTATGCGCCCTATGGCGGCAACATTGAAGGCGTGGCCGCCGCCAGCCTGATTTATTTTGGTAAACAAGCCAAAGCGCTAACCCAGGCGGAAGCCTTAGCACTGACCTTGATCCCACAAAACCCAAACCAACGCAGCCCGCTAAGCCAACAAGGCCGGCAACAACTGGAATTAGCCCGGCAGCGGCTAACGGCACAGTGGCTGGCGCAGCATCCCACCGCGCGTGAGGCGCTGCTTACGCTGCCGCTGCAGTATAAAAGCCGTACCGACTTACCGTATAAAGTGCCGCATTTACTCAACCATCTGCAAGGTGAAGGGCAGCGCGGCGGGCGCTTTTATACCAGCATTGACGCCGCTTTACAGCAACGTATTGAGCAACAGCTAAGCCGTTATCTGGGCCGCCATCGTGACAAAGGCCTGGTTAATGCCAGTGTATTACTGGTGAAACGTAGTAGCCTGCAGATAACGGCGTATCTGGGCTCAGCTGATTTTAATAACGCTGATATTGCTGGCCAGGTAGACGGTGTTAGCGCGCTGCGCTCGCCCGGTTCGGCTTTAAAGCCTTTTGTTTATGCTTTGGCGATGCAGCAGGGGCATATTCATCCGCAAAGTCTGTTAAGTGATTTACCCCGGCGTTATGGCAGTTTTAATCCGGAAAACTTTGACCGGCAGTTTGTCGGGCCGCTAAGTGCTACTGAGGCATTAATTAACAGCCGTAATGTGCCGGCGGTGCAATTGCAGGCCAAGCTGTCAGAGCCGGATTTTTATCACTGGCTAAAACAGGCGCAGGTACCGTTGCCGCAAGCTGCTGACCATTACGGCCTGGCACTGGTATTGGGCGGTATGGAAATTAGCATGCAGCAATTAGTGCAGCTGTATGCCATGTTAGGTAACGGCGGTAACTGGCAACCGCTGCAATGGCAGGCAGAGGCGGCTACCCAGCCGGTGCAACCCTTACTTACCGCCGAAGCGGCATTTTTAACGCTGGATATGCTGCGCCAACACCCAAGACCGCAGCCGGGCCTTATCAGTCAACTCAGCCCTGGCCGGCCGGTGGCCTGGAAAACCGGTACCTCTTACGCCTTTCGTGATGCCTGGGCAATAGGCCTGAGCGGTGATTATGTGCTGGCGGTATGGCTGGGTAATTTTGACGGCAGTGCCAATGCTAATTTAGTTGGCCGTACCGCAGCCGGGCCCTTATTGTTTGAGCTGTTTTCATTATTACAGCCAGACTTGCAGGCAGAGCAACAGCTGTTTACGCCCGCTGCAGCCCTTAATGTTAAACAGGTACTACTGTGTAGCCGCAGCGGTGACTTGCCGAACAAACACTGTCCGCAAAGCCGTCCCGGCTGGTTTATACCCGGCGTGTCGCCAGTCAGGTTGTCTGAGGTGCATCGCGCTGTGCCGGTGTACGTCGATTCCGGTCTGCGCGCCTGTCAGCATACGCCACCGCAAACCGAACTAAAGGTGTTTGAATTCTGGCCATCAGATATTCAGCAGGCCTTTAGCCGGGCCGGCATTATGCTGCAGCAGGTACCGGCTATGGCCGCTGGCTGCTTGCAATCTGGTCAGGGCCAGCCACCCGTTATCCGTCTGCCGCAACCCGGGTTGCAATATCAGTTAGATAAACAACAAAACAGTTTGCCGCTGCTGGCAACCCTGGATGGAGCGGCCAAAACTGCCTACTGGTTTGTCGATAACCGCTTTATTGGTGCCGCCCGTCCGGATGAGCCGCTGCTATGGCAAGCGCAGGCCGGCCAGTTTCATATCAAGGTAGTGGATGACCTGGGTAATGCAGCCGATGTTGTTACCGCAGTAACAACTGTAAATTAGAGTATTGTTACATTTCCTTGTTGTCACAATTTAATCAATTTGTTAACTTTGGTTTCCGCTTTGGGGTTTACTAAGGGAATACCATGCAAAATGCTATAAGGATTATGTTGTTATGCGCTGTTTTTATCATACAGTGGCCGGCTGTTGCAGCTAATGATGCTGATATGGTGGCGTTGCTCAGCCAGAATCCAACCTATACCAATGTACAAATTTCACCGGATGGCCGCTTTATTTCGGCAGTGGTAAATATTAATAACAAAACTGCATTGGGCATTATTGAACGTAAAAATTTTAAAATGGTTAATGCTATCCGCTTTCCCGGCCGTGAAGAAATTGGCGGCTATTTCTGGGCCAACAACGAGCGCTTAGTGATAAAAATGGCCGAGATCATGCCATGGAAACAAGAGCCGTCATATTATGGTGAGCTATTTGCAATAAACTGGGATAGCTCTAAAGCCAGCCTGATTTACGGTTATCGTGCCGGTGAGATGCAAACCGGCTCGCACATTAAAAAGAAAGAAGCGACAAAAGGCTGGGCTGAAATTGTCAGTGTGATGCCGGATAACGAAGAGCAGATTTTAATTTCCAGCACGCCCTGGAGCGAAGGTGGTGACCGTTTAGCTGAGCTGATGTTGCTGGATATTTACACTGGCAAAATGCGTAAAGTCGGCCATTCGCCGGTGCCTTACGCTGATTTTATCGCCGATCAGGACGGTGCACTGAAACTGGCGGTAGGTGTCGATAAAGGCGACAATACTTTGGTATATCGTTTTAACGACAAAGTTAAAGATTGGGAGCAGGTACCAGCATCGAACTTTGGTGAACGGTTTTCTGCCATTGGCCTGGATGAAAGCGGGGACTCTGTTTATGTTCTGGATGACTATGGTCAGGATAAAACCGGCTTATTTAAACTAAAGCTGGCTGATTTTAGTTACAAAGAAATTTTTACCGATAAAAACGTCGATATTGCGCATTTTGAACACACTAAAAATGATAACCGTATCTTTGCGTTAAAGCTTGACGATGGTCTGCCAACCTATGTGTTGCTGTCGGATAAATATGCTGAAGCGCAGGTATTTAAAGACTTGCTGGCCACTTTTCCCGGCAATGCACTTACCATTACCAGTAAAACCAGCAATGAACAGTTTTGGGTCGTCGCCATATACTCAGATATTAATGCCGGCAGTTATTTTTTATTCGATAAAAAAAATAGCAGTATGACAAAGCTATTCGATAGGATGCCGGCATTGGCTAAAGCCAAGTTGGCAACCACAGAAGCCATTGCGTTTAAATCCTTCGATGACACTCAAATTCACGGCTATTTTACTGCCGGCAAGGGTAATAGTGCTAATAAACCACTGATTGTAAATGTGCATGGCGGGCCGCATTTTGTCCGTGATAGCTGGGGCTTTGATCGCGAAGTACAGTTGCTGGCGACAGCAGGTTATTCGGTATTGCAGTTAAATTATCGTGGTTCTTGGGGCTATGGACTGAAACATCAGGAAGCAGGGTATTTACAATGGGGCGATGCGATACAACAGGATATTATTGCCGGTACCCGCTGGGCTATCGATAGTGGTAAAGCTAAGGCCGGCAATGTGTGCATTATGGGCGGCAGCTTTGGTGGCTATTCGGCAGTGCAATCGGCTGTGCTGGCGCCGGATTTGTATAAATGTGCTGTGGCAGTGGCCGGTATCTATGATTTAACCTTGATGAAAGAGGAAGGCGATATACCCACACGGACCTTTGGTGTCGCTTATCTTGATAATGTGCTTGGTAAAGATGACGCGGTTATTCAGCATATTTCGCCGGTAAATCATGTAGAAAAATTGCAGGCCGCACTTTTTATTGCCCATGGCAAAAAAGATAAACGTGCGCCGCTGGAGCATGCCACCCGTTTAAAAGCCGCGCTGGATAAAGCCGGTAAACAATATCAGTGGCTGGAGTTTGATGATGAAACCCATGGTTTTTACTCGCCGGAAAACCGCAGTGTGTACTATAAGCAACTGCTGGATTTTGTTGGCCAGCATTTAACGCTGTAGCAATATTTAACACTTAAGTGAATGCTGTAAGCCCGTTGTTATAACGGGCTTTTTTATTGCCAGTTTGCCGGCTATTTGCGTTAAAGCCCATTGTGCTCAGGTTGAATCAGCGTTAGGTTAAATTTTAACCTGGCGTGAAGAGGCGATATAACAATGAAAAAACCACTACTGCTTAGCTTATTAAGCTGTGTGCTGTGGGGCGCAGGGCTGGTACAGGCCGACACCACGGCTTTGGTTGGCGGCCGGCTGATTGACGGTTATGGCCACCAACCGCTGGCAAATAGCGTTATTTTGGTGCGTGATGGCATGATAGAGCAGGTTGGCACAGTCGCCACGCTACCGGTGCCGGATGGTTATAAGGTGGTGTCTACCGAAGGCATGGATGTATTACCCGGCTTGTGGGAAAACCACGCTCACCTGATGCTAAATGGTCATGCCAATTATGTGCATTGGGATAAAGCCTACATTAACCGGCTGTCGGATGAAATTATGCCAGCCAGTGCCGTGCAGTTATTGTTAGCCGGTATTACCAGCGCCCGCGATCTGGGCGCGCCGCTGGCCGATTCTATCAGTGTGAAACAGCGTATTGAAAAGGGGGAGATCCCCGGTCCGCGCTTATTTGTTTCCGGCCCGTTTTTACAGCATAAAGCTTACCCCGGCACCGAGGCGTTTCGCTGGAGCATTAAGGGGGTGAAAGACGCGCAGCAAAAGGTCGATAAACTGGCCGCAGCCGGCGTGGATATTGTAAAGCTTATCGATCAGGACAAAATGACGCTGGAAGAGGCGCAGGCCATAGTAACCCAGGCGCATAAGCACGGTCTTAAGGTTGTTGCCCATGCGCACCGGCCGGATGAAATTCGCCGTGGCCTGAGTATTGGTGTCGATAACTTTGAACATACCGGCCTGACCACGGCACCGGCCTTTCCTGATGATGTCATGAACTTGCTTAAAGAGCGCACCGCTACCGGCCGGGTTGCCGGCGGCCCCCTGTTCTGGACGCCAACAGTAGAAGGTTTGTGGAACTATGATTTAACGGTGGCTAACCCCGAGCATCTGGACGCCGATTGCTGGCAGCGTGGCTTAAAGCCTGACACCATCGCCGACATTAAACAGTCGCTGAAGCAGCCGGGTAAGCTGGCTTATATGCAACTGACGCCACTGCGCAAACCAACCCTTAAGCACAAAATTGCCCAGCTGCGTGAAGCCGGAGTAGTGTTTTTGGTGGGTACTGACAGTGGTATTCCCACTAAATTTCATTGCCAAAGCACCTGGAACGAGCTGGCGGTATGGGTAGATGTAATGGGGATATCAGCAATGGATACCATTCGTGCTGCCACCTACTGGCCGGCTGTGATGATGGGCGTGTCTGACAAGCTGGGCACGGTAAGCGAAGGCAAATATGCCGACATTATTGCAGTGAAAGGGGATGTTCTGCGGTATATCAATAAACTGTCGGATGTAAAGCTGGTAATGAAGGGCGGAGTAATTTACAAACAAAATGGCGTAGTACAGACGGACCAACTGTAACAGTATTGTTGTTTAACAGTATGTCGTTTGCCGGCTTACTCCGGCAATTGCCATACTGTTAAACTGATTACAGTGACAGTGGTTTAGAACTGATAATGCAATCCAAGGCTGAATACTGACAGCTCAGTATCAATATCGTAGAAGTAGCTGGAGTCTGCATCCAATTCTGCACTGATATATTCATATGCCAGACGGATGTTCAGGTGTTTAGTGACGGCGAAGCGACTACCCAGCCCATAGCTGTAACCTAAGCCACTGTAGTCGGCTTCATCACCCCAATCCCAATCTCCCCTATCTTCAGCATAATAGTTGTCGACAACTGCGACACTGGCCAGGCCTGCCTTGGCAAACAAGGTGATAGTGTCGTTCAGGTTGTAGCTGAATTTAGGCCCTACAATAATAGCTGCGGCTGTGAGATCCGAGTTGTTATCGCCTAAGTCTGTGGCGGCGTTGACGCTGGCTTCAATACCAAACCAGTTGCTGAAGTTATAGCCGCCATAAAGAGTAAAACCGGTTGCTGACAGGTCTTCGTTGACATACTTAATGTCCAAGTCGAAATTACTGACACCGCCACCGATAAAAAAGCCGGTATGTTCGGTATCAGCAAGAGCCGGCATGGCACACAACGCCGCAACTACTGACAATGCACCTAAAACGTTTTTCATGTTATCCCTTAATACATTATTGAAATGCGCGCATACTAGCGGTTGTCGGATCTTTTAGCAACACGGTGATAACAGCAGGTTTTCTTTTGCTGTATGGCTATAGATTTTTTGCTTGTTGTACTGTGCTGACACAGTAAAATAGCGCGGTCTGGCCCGGAGATATTATGCATTGCCACCATTTTGCAGCGAAACGCTGTCTGTCTTGCCACTGGCTGGATAAACCTTACCCACAACAGCTGGCGTTAAAGCAGCAACAACTCACAACCTTGTTGGCAGCGTTTAAGCCGGCACAGTTGTTTGAGCCGGTAGCATCGGCAGAGCAGGGCTTTCGCTATAAAGCCAAGATGGTGGCACTGGGCACAGCAGAACAGCCAATGCTGGGCATTGTTAATGCACAGGGAGAAGCGGTTGATTTGGCCGACTGCCCGTTATATCCGCCGGCGTTTGCACCGGCCTTTGAATTGTGTAAAGCCTTTATTCAACGCGCAAAACTAACTCCTTACGATATTGCTGCAAGGCGCGGCGAGCTGAAGTTTATTTTACTTAGCCAAAGCCGGCACAGTGGCCGTTTTATGCTGCGTTTGGTGCTGCGCTCCAAAAACTGCCTGGCGTCGGTGCAAAAGCATCTGCCCTGGTTATTGGCGCAGTGGCCACAGCTGGAGGTGTGTTCAGTTAACCTGCAGCCGCTGCCTGCGGCACTGCTGGAAGGCGAAGAAGAAATTATCCTGACAGAGCAAACGCTGTTGGCCGAGCAGTTAAATCAGGTGCCGCTGTATTTAACGCCGCAAAGTTTTTTTCAAACTCAGCCGGTTATGGCCGCCAGCCTGTATCAGACGGCTGCAGACTGGGCGGCGCAGTTGCAGCTGCAGGGCAAATTTAAGCGCATCTGGGATCTGTTTTGTGGCGTCGGTGGCTTTGGCTTGCACCTGATTCAGGCTGGACAGAGCCTGACTGGCATTGAAATAGCGCCGGCGGCTATCGCCAGTGCCAGCCGTTCTGCATCAGAGCTGGGTTTTACGAATGTGCAGTTTCAGGCGCTGGATTCCGCTGCCTTTGCCAGTGCTGCGGCTGAGGCTCCGGACTTACTGGTGGTAAATCCGCCGCGGCGGGGGCTGGGCGAAGCACTGTGCAAAGATATACAACGCTTAGCGCCGCACTGGTTAATTTACTCCAGCTGTAATGCGCAAACGCTGGCGCAGGATCTGGCAGCTTTGCCAGAATATAAGCTACTGAAAGTACAATTGTTTGATATGTTTGCCCACAGCAGCCACTACGAAGTACTAACCCTGTTGCAACGCCGCGATTAAGGTTGCGGTTGCATCCTGCTTATCGCAGTATATACTGTATTAATGTACAGTGTATTGGGGTGCATTATGTCGGCGATATTAGCACAGTTAGCCAGACGGCAATTGTTATGGCACGGCAATAGCCAGCAGGCGGCATATCAGGCGGTGGCGACCGGTTACAGTGAGCTGGATCAGCAACTGGCCGGAGGCTTTCCGGCCAGCGGTTTAATTGATATTCAAACAGAATTGGGCATAGGCGAGCTACGTTTATTGCTGCCTTACTTACAACAGCAGCATAGCCTTGGCCGTTTGCTGGTTTTGATATCCCCTCCGGCAGAACCCTGCGCCGATATGCTGGCCGCAGCCGGTATCAGCTTGTCACAATTAGTAATTATTACGCCAAAAACCAGCAAAGAAGCGTTGTGGGCTACCGAGCAATGCCTGCAAAGCGGTTGTTGTGCTGTGGTATTGCTATGGCAGCCGCTGCTGAAGCTGGCTTTGGCCCGACGTTTACAACTGGCAGCAGAGCAGGGGGCGGCCAGCCTGGTGTTGCTGCGCCGGCCGGCAGCCGGGCTAAGTTTGCCGGTAAATTTAAGCCTGGAGTTGAAACCGCACCGGCAGGGTTTGCAACTTCGTGTGCATAAACGCAAAGGCGGCTGGCCGACGGCAGATTTTGTGCTGGATATGCAAAAGCACTGGCCGGCGTTGTATTTGCCGGCAGCTAGTACAGCGTTGCCACAGCGTAAGGCTGGCTGAAATGGCGCTGTATGTGTATCTGCATTTTCCGGCGCTGCAGTGCGATAGCTTAGCAGAGGCCGGGCAACAAACTTTGCCGCTGGCGGTGGTGGATACGCAGCATAGTATTATTCAGTTAAATGAACAGGCAGCTGCGCAAGGGGTGCAGCTGCGGATGGGGCTGGCTACTGCTGCAGCACTGTGCCACAACCTGCAGCTTATTCCCTATCAGGAGCAGCAACAGCAGGCGCTGTTAATGGCAATTGCGCAGCAGTTGTATCAGCTAAGCGGTGAAATTGCGCCAGATCCGCCAGCCGGCTTGTATTTACGCGGCTGCAGTATGCTGCAGCTGTATCATGGCCTGGATGGCTACCGGAGCGCCTTGCTGGGCGGGCTTAAACGGCTGCCGTATCGTTATGCTTATGCCAGCGCAGCTACACCCTTTGCCGCTAAATGTTTGGCACTGCAGCAATTTAACCAGTTAACTGCCGATCATGCCGTGACAGATAAAGCCCTAAAGCGCAGCCCGCTTAGCTTTACTGAGCTGGAAACAAAGATGCAGCAGCAGCTGCAGCGGCTGGGCATTGATACTCTGGGCCGTTTACTGGCGTTATCGGCGGCTGAACTGGCACGGCGCTTTGATCACCGCTTAATCAGTTATCTTGGCCGTTTACGCGGTGAGTTTTTTCATGCACTGGATTATATCCGGCCCGAGCCCGGTTTTAGCCGTTATCTGGAGCTGTTGTATGACATCAGCGATGTGGCAGTGCTCAGTGTGCCGCTGCAAAAGCTATTGCAGCAACTTGAACAACAACTTGAGCGGAATAATGCTTTATGCCATCAACTGACCCTGCATTTGTATAGCCGTGACCGCGCAACAAAAAGCTACAGTATTGGCTCGGCTCAGGGAGAATATCGCGCGGTTAACTGGCTTAGGCTGTGTCAGTTGCAACTGGAAAGCAGCCAGCTGACGGCGCCGGTGTATGGCTTGCAGCTTGAGGTAACACAATTTGCACCACAGCAGGCGCAAAGCGACGATTTATTTGCGCCACAGCAGGGTAATATCTCCGCTTTGCAGCTGGTGTCTTTATTGCAAGCCAGGTTGGGCCGCGGCGCAATAAGCGGGCTAAGCTTGCAAAACCAGCATTTACCCGAGCACGCCAGTGGCCGGCCCTTGCCGTTGTTGTCAACCAGGCCGCAGGCCGGTGCCTTGCTACAGCGACCGGCATTTTTATTACCACAGCCACGGCGACTGCATGAAGCGGTAGAGATAAACAGCGGCCCGGAGCGTTTGTGTGCGGACGGCTGGCAACTGGCAGCCCAGCGTGATTATTTTATTGGCCGCAACCAGCAAGGCCAGTGGCTATGGTTATACCGTACTGCACAGCAGCAGTGGTTTGTGCACGGTTTATTTAGTTAGCTGCGTGTTATGGCCTACGCTGAATTGTTTTGTCAAAGCCACTTTAGTTTTTTGCACGGCGCTTCCAGCCCGCAGGAACTGGTGCAGCAGGCTGCAGCGCTGGGTTATGAAGCCCTGGCGCTGACCGATGAATGCTCGGTTGCCGGTATAGTGCGGGCCTACCGGCAGATAAAGGAGCAGCAGCTAAACATTAAGCTGATTGTGGGCAGTTATTTTCAGCTGGATAAACTTGAGCTGGTATTGCTGTGCCCGGATAAGGCGGCTTATGCTGAACTGTGCCGGGTGATCAGCAACGCCCGGCGGCGTAGCAGTAAAGGCGAATATTGCTTAACTGAGTGGGATCTTATGTCGCTGCAACAGTGCCTGCTGTTGTGGTTACCCGCTGGCGATAGCGACAGTGATACACACTGGGCCAATTGGCTGCAAAAGTATCACCGCGAGCGGCTGTGGTTAGCAATGCGCCGCCAGCTTAACCATAATGAAGCCGCCTTTAACCTCTATTGCCAGCAGTTGGCCCGGCAGCATCAGCTTAGCGTTGTGGCTTGTGGCGCTGTACTGATGCATAGCCCGCAGCGCTTGGCGCTGCAACATTGTGTCAGTGCCATTAAAGCCGGTAAACCTATAGCCGAACTGGGCCGGCAGCTGCTAAGCAATGCCGAACGTGCCCTGCGGCCTTTGGCGAAGCTGGAAAAACTGTTCAGCACTGAGTTGCTACAGCAAAGTTGTGTTATTGCCGCGCGCTGCACTTTCTCACTGGATCAACTTAAGTATCAATACCCCAGCGAGCTGGTGCCCGATGGTGAAACGGCAGCCGGTTATTTGGCCCGGTTGGTTGCCCGGGGCAGCCAAGTCCGGTTTCCTGACGGCATAACTGCGCGGGTTCAGGCCATTATCGACAAAGAAATGGCACTGATCACTGAGCTTAACTATGAATACTTTTTTCTCACTATCTATGATCTGGTGCAGTTTGCTAAAGCGCGTGGCATTTTGTATCAGGGCAGGGGCTCGGCGGCCAATTCGGTAGTGTGTTATTGCCTGGAAATTACCGCCGTCGATCCACAAAAAATTCAGGTGCTGTTTGAGCGCTTTTTGTCGCGCGAACGCCAGGAGCCGCCGGATATTGATGTCGACTTTGAGCATGAGCGGCGCGAAGAAGTGATTCAGTATCTGTACCAGAAATACGGCCGGGAACGCGCCGCGCTGGCCGCTACGGTAATAAGCTACCGCTTTAAAAGCGCGCTGCGTGATGTTGGCAAAGCGCTGGGGCTGCCGATTAGTCAGCTGGATTTCTTAGTGAAAAATATTCAGCGGCGCGACCCGGCATTAAGCTGGCAACAGCAACTGGCGGCGCTGGGGCTTAACAGCACTAGCCAAACCACACAGCAGCTGGTTACGCTGGTGGAGCAACTGCGGGGGGCGCCAAGGCATTTATCGCAGCATGTCGGCGGTTTTGTTATCTCACAAGGGCCCTTGTATGAACTGGTGCCGGTAGAGAACGCCGCCATGGCCGACAGAACCGTGATCCAGTGGGATAAAGATGATCTGGAGACACTTCAGCTGCTAAAAGTGGATGTGTTGGCGCTGGGCATGCTAACGGCTATCCGCAAGTGCTTTGCGTTGCTAAAGCAACATGAGCAGCAAGACTTAAGCATTGCCGGTATCAGTGCCAGGGGCGATGATGCCGCTGTGTATCAGATGCTGCAAAAAGCCGATACGGTTGGCGTGTTTCAGATAGAGTCACGCGCGCAAATGAGCATGCTGCCACGGCTTAAACCGGCCTGTTACTACGATCTGGTGGTGCAAATTGCCATAGTGCGACCCGGGCCAATTCAGGGCGATATGGTGCACCCGTATTTAAAACGGCGTGATGGCAAAGAGGCGGTGGACTATCCGTCAGAGGCAGTAAAAGACGTGCTGGCACGCACTCTGGGCGTGCCGATATTTCAGGAGCAGGTTATCGCACTGGCGATGGTGGCAGCCGGCTTTAGTGGCGGCGAGGCCGATCAGTTGCGCCGTGCCATGGCCAGCTGGCAGAAAACCGGTGAACTGCTGCAGTTTAAACATAAACTGATAGACGGTATGCAAAGGCGCGGTTATCCGCTGGACTTTGCCGAGCGTATTTACCAGCAAATTTGCGGTTTTGGTGAATATGGCTTTCCGGAGTCGCATTCGGCCAGTTTTGCGGTGTTGGCTTATGTTTCGGCCTGGTTGAAGCACTACTATCCGGCTGCGTTTTGCACCGCCTTGCTGAACAGTTACCCGATGGGCTTCTACAGCCCGGCGCAGCTGCTGCAGGATGCCCGCCGACATGGCGTCGAGTTGTTGCCGCTGTGTGTTAATCAGTCGCAGTGGGATTATTGCCTGCAGCAACAAGGTAAGGCCATCCGGCTGGGCCTGCGACAGATTAAGGGCTTATCGTCGGCCGGAGCGCAGTTACTGTTACAGCTGCGTCCCTCCGGCGGTTATCGTGATATAACGCAACTGCGGCAAACCGGGCTTAGCCGCGGCGATTTACAGGCACTGGCCAGTGCCAATGCGCTAAACAGTATCAGTGGTGATAGGTACAACAGCCGCTGGCAATTGCTGGACACGCAGCACAGTCTGCCGCTGTTTGCTACTGAGCCGGAGCGGCAATCAACAGCGGCACAGGTAGCACAAACGACGCCGGCTTATTTAGCGCCGCCAGGTAAAGTAGAAGAAATGCTGGAAGACTACGCCGCCACCGGCCTTACGTTGGCAACGCATCCGTTAGCATTGCTGCGCCAGGCCGGTAAATTACCGCGCAGCGTACCGGTTGACGAATTGTACAGGGTGCGGCACAACAGCCCGGTACGGGTCAGTGGCCTGGTAACGTTACGCCAACGGCCGGGCACCGCGGCCGGAGTCACCTTTATGTCGCTGGAGGATGAAACCGGCACGGCCAATGTGCTGGTATGGCTGGCGACGGCACAGGCACAGCAAAAAAGCTTTTTAACCGCCACTATTTTACAGGTGGATGGCATTTTACAGCGCGAAGGCGACGTCACCCATATTATCGCCGGTAAGCTGGTTGACTTATCGGCACTTTTGGCCGAACTTAAGCTGTCCTCGCGCGATTTTCATTAACAGGAACTGCTATGTTACTGCAAGCCTCACAAAGCCTGGTATTACTGATTGATATGCAACAAAAACTGGCTCCGGCTATTTTTGATAGTAAAGCGGTAGAGCAGGCGGCGGCCTGGGTGCTGCAGGTGGCCGTACAACTGGAAGTGCCAGTATGGGCCACCGAACAATATCCGCAGGGTATAGGCGCGACATTGCCGGCACTGGCAGAGCTTATTCCTGCGGCGCAGGTACTGCAAAAAATGCATTTTAGCGCGCTGAAAGAGCCGCATATTGTCAGCAGTCTGGCCTGTGCCGGGCGTAAACAAATTGTAGTGCTGGGCACTGAAGCCCATGTCTGTGTGCTGCAGTCGGTGCTGGATTTACTGGCGCTGGGCTATCAGGTATTTGTGGTAGTAGAAGCGGTGGGTTCGCGTAGCGAGCAAAACAAGCAACTGGCGCTGAGCCGGATGCAGCAAGCCGGCGCACAAATCATCAGCCAGGAGATGCTGGCATTTGAATGGCTGCAGTGCTGTGGCACTGACACCTTTCGCCAAATCAGCAAGGGCTGGATCCGTTAATGCGCTATGCATTACTACTGTTGGTTTTGGCGTTGCCACTGCAGGCAGATCAGCTGATTGAGCAGCAATTACCGGATTTTTATCAGCAGTTATTGCCAGCACAACACTATCCGCTAAGCTGGCAACCAGCGCGCTTTAACGATATACAGCATTGGCGCGCTCAGGGGCGGGCGGCATTACGTGAAGCATTGTTGTGGCCGGATGAACCGGTTGATTTTGCCGCCAGCTTGCTAAAAACCGAAGTGCGTGACGGGTACAGCGCCCAGCTGTGGTCGGTGCAACTCACCAAACAAAGCCGGGTGCAGTTAATGTTATTGCAACCTGATGTGGCCAAGCCGGTACCGGCATTGTTACTACTGCATGATCACGGCGCCCGCTTTGATATCGGCAAAGAAAAATGGCTCAAACCCTTTGCCGGCGATCCACGTCAGGCATCCGCGCAGCAATGGGCCGATAAATACTTCAGCGGTAATTTTGTCGGTGATGCACTGGCCAGACAAGGCTATCTGGTTGTGGCGGCAGATACTTTTGGCTGGAGTGAGCGCGGCCCGCTTGAGTTTAAGGCGCAGCAGGCGCTGGCTGCCAATATGTTTATGCTGGGCCGCTCGCTGGCCGGCATGGCCGCTTACGAAGATATTCGCCTGCTACAGTTTATTAAGCAGTTACCTCAGGCCGACAGCACAAGGCTGGCGGTGCTGGGGTTTTCGATGGGGGCCTTCCGGGCCTGGCAACTGGCGGCCTTAACTGATGATATCAAAGCGGGTGTGGCGATAGCCTGGTTAAACAGCTACCGGCATTTAATTACGCCTGGCAATAATATTCTCAAGGGCCAGTCGGCGTTTTATATGCTGCACCCGGGTTTAGCGGCAAAATTAGATATTGCCGATATAGCGTCACTGGCTGCGCCTAAAGCGATGTTGTTTATCAACGGTGGCCAGGACAATCTGATGCCCAAAGCCGGTGTCGAGCTGGCCTATCAGCAACTGGCAAAGGTATGGCAGGCGCATGGTGCTGCAGAGCAACTGACTACATCGCTTTATCCGCAATACGGCCATGAGTTTAACGCCGAGCAGCAACAGCAGGTGTTCAGCTGGTTGGCTACTCAGTTAGCAGGGGGCGCAAGAGACTGATCCAGCAATAGTGCCAGGCGCACACCGGCTTGCTGTATACGTTGCTCCAGTGTGGCCTGATAATGCTGTACATAGCTGTTATCAATAAGCATGCCCGGTTTATAGCGCTGATAAATCTCTATGGTAAGTGCCGCCGATTCGTTGGCCCAACTCAGCACATCGCCTTGCTGCCAGGCTAAGCGCTGCTCAGCACTGATAAGGTTAAACAAAGCAGCAGCTTTGTTGCTGTCTGCTTCATAGCCCAGTTGTTTTAACAGTGCAAAATCCCATACACCATGCAGGTTGTTCGGCAAACCAAAAAAATACACCGCAGTGCGGTTGCCACCTAAATCATCGGCATAGCTGACGTGCAGTGGCTGGTGTAGGTCGGCAATAAAATGCGCTAAAAATAGCAAGGCTTGCCAGTCGCCGGGTTGCTGTTTTAAACGCAGCTGCATAGCAGTAATACCGGATAAAATGCAGCCATGCGCCGGGCAGTCTGTCGCGCTTAGCTGTTGTTTATCACGCGGGAAATTAACAAAATGCAGTACTGAGGCATAGTCGAAAGCCGGGTCGTCACGAACTTCATCGGCCCAGCTGCAGCTTTGGTTAAAGTGCTGATAGGGCGAGGCGGCAACCAGGCGGTCAATCTGCAACCTTGTCGTGTCGCTAACCAGCTGATAGGCCGTTGCACATACCAGCTGGTGGCCGGTTTTACTAAAAGCCTGCAGCGGGTTACTCAGTAGCAATAACGCCAGCAAAATAATAAAACGCATAGTTTACTCCGGCACCAGTTGGTGTACCTGAAATTCCCCTTCGGCACTTAACAGCGGGCTGAGTTCGCTAAGGGCTTGCTGCATATCTTTGGCCAGCGTATAGGGAGGATTAATGACCAGCATACCGCTGCCGGTCATGCCAAAGCCACTGCTGTCTGGTAGCGGGCAATATTCAATGCGCAGCTGATCTTTGATACCAGTGGCGGCAATAGCGCTGATAAAGGCTTCAACCGCTGCGCGCTCGATCACCGGATACCAGATTGCATAAGTCGCTTGTGGAAAACGCTGATAAGCGCTTTGTAAACCAGCAACTACATCCTGGTATTCAGTTTTCAGCTCGTAGGGGGGATCTATCAGCACCAGACCACGTTTATGCAGTGGTGGCAGCATGGCTTTAAAGCCGGCCCAGGCATCCATATGCTCTATCCGGCTGTGGCGGCGGCGGGCAAACTGGCTTGCCAGAATAGGGTAGTCAGTGGGGTGCAGCTCTGTAGCCTGAATGCTATCGCTGCTGCGTAACAGCATGGCGGCAATTTTGGGTGAGCCAGGGTAAAACGCCAGCTCGCCGTCCGGGTTCAGCTGTTTTATCAATGCAATGTAATGTGCCAATGCCGGGCTTGTCGCCTGATACTGCCACAATTTGCCAATACCGCCCTGGTACTCGCTGGTTTTCTGCGCTTGCTCGGCCAGCAAGCTGTATAAACCGGCGCCGGCATGACTGTCGTGATAGCAAAAAGGTTTATCTTTTTGCAGCAGGTAGTCAACAATGGCAACCTGTACCAGATGTTTTAGCACATCGGCATGGTTACCGGCATGAAAACTATGACGATAGCTAAGCATAAACAGGGCCTTTAGTGGCGGATTTAAAGGCCGACAGCATACTGCGCAGGCAGAAAAACACAAGTCGTTTTACATTGTCAGCCACTTCAGATAGGTAACTGCCACCATATAAAGCGAAGCAGCAAAGCCTAAAAAATTTACGCTGTTCATGACGATTTTAAATCGTGTTGAGCTAAGGTTGGCGGCGACAACAACGCTATAACAAGCAAAATACAGCCCGAATAAATAAGGAAACCAATAGGCCAGCTGCGCAGGTTTGTAAAAATACGCAGAGATATTAAAAGGCTTGTTTAGCAACCAGAATATCAGCCAGTGCGCCGCCAGCCAGATTGTGTAGATAAAGGCAGCCATAATCACTTGTGTCAGTAAACCGGCAATAGCCGACACGATAGGTGGTAAAGGCTCTGCGGCTTTGACCGGCTCAGTGTTACCGCTGGCGGCTTTTTGCTGCTCCGCTATTAAATGTGCTTGCATTATAATGGCCAAAACGGGGGTAAAAGCATTAAGCAGATACATCCACCAGCTAGCGCTTAATTCCATCAGATCACCCTCGCTAATAGCCACTGCACGTGCTCTATCAGTAATAATATTGTGGCTATAAAGATAAAGGGCGCAAAAATAAAGCCGGCGATATTACCCTCCAAGCCATCGCGGGAAAGCAATGCAGCTAATGTAAATGCACTTACTACGTAGGCAAACAGCCAGCTCCAGCCAGGTTGCACCAGCATGATATCTAAAGCGGTTAGTGGCGTTGTAGCTAAAGGCAGTAACACAACCAGCTTAAAGGCCATAAAAGCGGCGCTTGCCACTATACAAAAGCCGGCATACACCAATAGATTAATGCGCTGTGAGTTGCCAGACAGATGGTAAAAAGGCTTAACCTTTAACAGACGAAGCGCGCTGTCCTCTGAA
This sequence comes from Rheinheimera muenzenbergensis, assembly GCF_036984005.1. Classification (NCBI taxonomy): domain Bacteria; kingdom Pseudomonadati; phylum Pseudomonadota; class Gammaproteobacteria; order Chromatiales; family Chromatiaceae; genus Rheinheimera; species Rheinheimera muenzenbergensis. The sequence continues at coordinate 34,608 of NZ_JALAAR010000001.1, read as the reverse complement.
AAAGCGACAAAATACGCCAGCAGGATCAACGGGTTTAAAAAAGTGTAGGGCACTAAATTGATAAGTGTAATCGGGTCCATAGGCAGGCTTCGTTTGAAAAATCCTTTTTAAAAACACTGTTATAAATTGGCGTTTAACGGTACGGCCAACATTCTAGTACTGTATCTAATTATGTCAAAGGTGTTTTTTTAATGTAAAGTTTTTCCTGGCTTGCAAGCTTGCAGTAGCCCGGCTGTGATATGCGCTGGTTATCATCAGCCTGGTGCTGTCTGCACTGGTAACCAGGACAGTGAGCGTAAAACACAAGTATTGTTGCAGCGCAGCTGGTAAAATCCGCCGCATTATTGATTTACTGCCGCCATGCGGCGCTCGCAGGATGTTTTATGTCACAACACAGAACCAAAGGCGGCAAAGCAGCCAATCCGCTACACAAGCCCTGGACCAAAGATGCCGGCGCTAAAAACGCCAGGCCTGCTGCTAATAAAGCCCATCGTGCGGCAGCGGATAAAACGCCACCGGTTAAAGCCGTACGCACAGTGCAGGACGATGAAGGCAAGGTGTATGGTGAAAATGCCTGCCGGGTGTTATTTAGCCAAAGACCAGATGCACTGATCCGGCTTTACGTTTCAGCACCAATGGCGGCTAAGTTTGCTGATGTGATGAAGTATTTAGCTGCAGCGAAAAAAGCCTACCATATTGTTGATGACACTGAGCTGGAAAAAGTGGCTGGCAGTAGCCATCACGGCGGCGTGGTACTGCTGGTAAAACGCAAGCCACAACAAAGTTTAGCGGCCTATTTGCAGCAAAAAGGCCGTAAACGCGATTGTTTGCTGGCACTGGACGGCGTGGGTAACCCGCATAAAAGAGGTAGACCAATCTATGACTTTTGGGTCGGCTAAGTAACTGCTCTATGTTATTGAAACATTAGAAATTAATTTAGCGTAATTAGTTATTTCATTACACCAGTTAAGTAAAGCTTCTTCAAATATAGTTAACGCTTTATGTTTGAAATCTAATGAATTAGTCGCCTTATCATAATACGCAACTGAGCTTCCTTTTATCCTCTGCCATCCTGAAATTTTAAGGTTTAATCTGATTTTTTGCGACGATACTTTGTAGATTGCTGATACTTGAAAGTCGATTTGGTTGCCATCGTTCACACCAATAAATCTTAAACCTGAGCTACCAATTTTTTTGCTTTTAGTAACTTCAGGATTAGCCAAAACAATTCTGTTCAAATTGTAAAATAATCCAACGTTTACATTGTCAAATATTAGTCTTTCAATCCTTCTTTTATTACTTTCAGAGAGAGGGTCTGTTATCTCATCAGCGTTAAAGCACCATTCAAAACCCGGTAGCCATAAAGTGTACATCTTGTTATCTAGCGCGATTCTTAAAAACTCGTGACTTCGTCTTTCTAGATCAAATTGACTTTGGAATATTGTGACATCATTACAATTGTATATATTTGAAACATTGGGTAAAAAATGGTCAGTGTTTGAGCGGGCATGTTGTCTAATGAAAGGAATATAGGGCTTGAATTCAGGATGTATTTTTACAAATTCGGACTCGTTTTCTGTAATAGCTAAAGCTATATGAGGACACATCCACGATAAACGTGAAACAGGTTGTCTAGAGTAAATAACACCGCAGTTCGAGCAGCTAAGGCACTTTAAATTTACATTTAATTCATCAATTCCTTTCAATGCTGTAACTAACAATGGTTATCCCTTTTTAAGCATCTGGTCAACGTAGCGAGCAACTTATTTTGAAATTTGCATTTTAACTTGAAACAAAATTATTTTTAATTTAAGACGATTATTGGATGTGCTCTATCGTTTGGTGTCCCATGAAATCTTGAATAAGATATTTGACTGCCTTCTTTGATTTGATTAATCCCGTACATACTATGTACATTGAAAAATACTGAATGTTCAGGGTTTGATGCAAAACCGCTGTATCCATTATTTATTAATCGGTATACGGTGCCTTCAAATCGTTCAGAAGATAGGTAGCACAGGTTTTGGCACATTGAAACTAATTCATCTGCCGTGGGTCTTTTATTGGGTGCATATGCAAGGCATCTTTCAATGATAGACTGAAGCTCTTTTGCTAAAGGTGCAAATTGAGGATTTGATGTCATAAAATCAGGCCAAGGTGCTCTAACTTGGTTTTTAACGTTAACCGCAGCATCCAGAAACACACCAAATGGATACTGTCCTGTAAGCAACTTAAACATCATTGCTCCAATCGACCAAATGTCGACAGCACAAGTTAGAGTATCTCCTTGCTTTCTAAACATCATTTCGGGCGCCATGAATGGTAATGCACCTTTTACCGTGCCTGATGTTGATCTAGTAATATCACCAGATTCCGCTGCTTCGTTAAAAACCTCTTCAGTTAATGTTGCAATGCCGAAATCTGTTATCTTAAGCTCTTGCAGCCCTAAAGTAGAATCAACCATAATATTACTTGGTTTCAAGTCACGATGAATAACGCCTTGAATATGAGATGCTCTTATACCTTTTGCTAATAAATGTAAGGTTTTTGCAGCCAAATGAGGGTCTAAAAAAGCGCGTTTTTTGATTTTTTCTTCTAACGTTTCACCATCAACAAACTCTTCAACGAGATAAACATTACCACCTTCTTCAAAGTAGTCTAATGTTTTAGCAACATTATGATGGTTCACTTTTGCGGCAATGACCGCACTAGCTTGAAATCTTCTAGCTTTCTGCCCTGGCTGTGGAGTTTTTAAAGCAAACGCCCCACCAATTAATATGTCCTTGACTAAGTAAACGTCTTGCATGCCTCCGGAACCAATATGTTTTAGTACTTCATAGCGGCCTGCGATTAAAGTGTTAGATTCAATCATGAAACAACCTCTGGATTTGATATGTCGAAAGTAACGAATCCTCTTTTTTTACCGTTACCTAACGTAATAACAGAAGCACCGGGCAGTTTTTGCCCAATAGTTACAGCGGTATTGTTTACGAATACAGCGCCAGAAAATGCAATCACATTGAAATCATAACCGTTATATTCTATTGCTATCTCTCCATGCAAAGTATTACCTACTGTGTAAGTTATTTTTGCTCTTCTATTGTGGCAGTTTAGTTCTTTGACTTGTTGATCCATTACCAAAAGACCTTTATGTCGATCTTTTAACAGATGACGCCTGAAAGCATGCTCAACCTCAACTATTTGGGGTCTATCTTTTGGCGTATATTCAAGACATCTTTCCAAAATGCTCACAATATCGGGGTCAAGATCTGGGAGGGTGTTTTGCAGCCAACCTAGCCCCACCGGCTGCGGCGGATATTTAAGTAACCCCTCTGGCACATTTACTTGTGTCAGTGCAAGCGCTGTAACCCCAAAAGCGTATACATCAATAGCAGAAGTAAATTCCACTTCGCCTAATTTCCAAAGTTCCGGAGCCATGAATACTACTGTACCGATTACACTTTGCGTTTTAGCACTATCTGACTTTCTAGAAAGACCAAAATCAAAAACTTTGATCACGCCATTACGATTTCGCCGAATGTTATTTGGCTTTATGTCTCTGTGAATAATGCCTTCGTTATGGATATCTCTCAAACCGCATGAAATTTGCCACAGTGTTGATACTAATCCGTTCATATCATCCTTGAATGATTCTGAAGAGAGATCCTTTCCTTCAATAAACTCAAGAACTAAACCAATTTTTCCGTCTATACGAACAATGTCATAGAGTTGAACTACATGCTTTGAACGGAGGTTTAATAGAGATTTTTGTTCATCAATTAATCTTCTTTCTTCTTCGTTGTCTTTCAGTAGCTTTATGACAACGTTTCTCTGTAGATGATTATCTTTGCAGTAAAGTATGTCTCCCATTCCTCCTGAACTATTACTGCCGTTGATTTCATATCTATTTTGAAGAGTCATCCTTTACCTCATCATTCTCATTACTTTCGTCGTCGCATATTGTTAACTTAATTTGCATTTTCGATTCAGGAGTTGCAGTTTCGGTTTGCTTTTTAGAACGCGCTCGTTTTCTTTTTGGACGTTCTTTTGACGTTTCTTTTGTATCATCAAGCGACGATTGCTCTTTTCTGACTACTTTGGGTTTATCAGTATCTTCATGCTTACTTGTATTTTTATGAGGCTCAATAATATTCCGCGCTCTAACGTAATCTAGGCTTAAGCTGTTAATGTTTGATTTATCGAGGATAAAATTAAACGTGCTTGTTGGATCTGATACTTGAACAACATTTGTTTCAGTTAAGTATTCGTTAAAGGTTAAGTTTTCTAAATCTGCAGCACAAATAGATGCATTGTCTGGTCCACCACACCAGCGAGCTGTAGCAACCAGTCGTTCAACCACTTGAATAACATTATCAGAGTTTTCGACAATGCTTGATAGAGTCGCAGGCTCTATATAATGAATGCCATCCGTAGTTAGAAAAACTTGGCTTACATCTGACGACAGACGAGAAATATGAGGTTGGATGCCGTCGCCCATACCAATAAATTGAATCAGCTCAGTTCCACTTCCGCCCACAGCCTCTGCAAGAGAATCATCTATGCTTAATCTAACGATTTTATGAGATTCCCGTTTTCTGGCATAAATTCGGCTGTCTCCGACGTTAACTGTAAAGTTATCACCATTGTTACTCAACAAAATAGCGGTGAGAGTGCTTCCACCTTTAGCATTGGTAAATTGAAATACAGCGTCATTCGCAGCTAAAGTTGCTTTAGATATAGCTAGTTCTGGACCAAGGTGTATTGTGTTTATTACTGTGTTGAAAAAGACTGAAATTGCTATCTCGGCGGATTTTTCTCCATCTCTCATACCACCCATGCCATCAACGACTGACAAAAGAGTATATGAAGCATCGACGGAGCTAAATTTCATTACTGCAACTCTGTCTTGGTTGGCTTGCCTCGTTAGGCCAACGTCGGATGCTATTGCGATAGACCCGTTATCAATAGAAAGCATTTTTCTGCTAAGAATTCCTTTAGCAATATGCTTCTGAAAAAGCTCTTGAAACATGATCCATGTCCTGTAACATATTGATAAGTAAGTTAGACGATAGCACGTAGGCCATGATTAATTCTATTTAATTGAAGAAAAAATTTAACAGTTTGATTAACGCGTCATTGATTGATACCCATTTTTATAGCCTTCACAATTTATCTAAAAAGCCACATCCTAGTTTTAAGAATTTGCCTAGTTGTTGATAACGTCTTGTGAATATAGAAAACGCAAGTAAAGACTAGACTTAGCTGCTAAAATTCGCCGCAATAATGATTGCTGGCCTTTAGGCTGATACAGGAATACCGATGTCGCAAAACCGTCCGAGTAAAAACAAAGCCGCTAACCCGTTACATAAACCTTGGACTAAAACTGATAAGGCCTCTGCGGGTAAACAAGATCGAAACGCTAAAGCTGCAAAACCTCAAACAGCGAAAGCCGTAAAGTCGGTGCAGGGCGATGAGATCAAAGTGTATAGCCCAAACGCTTGCCGAGTGCTTTTCCAACAGCGGCCAGAAGCGGTTATTCGGCTTTATGTTTCAGAGAAGGTAGCACCGAAGTTTTCAGACGTAATGAAGTATCTGGCGGCGTCTAAAAAGGCGTATCACATAGTGGAAGATGATGAGTTAGAGAAAATTTCAGCCAGTACGCATCATGGCGGCATCGTGATGCTGGTAAAAAGTAAACCAATTCAATCGCTTGCGAATTACCTGCAACATAAAGGGATTAAAAAAGACTGTTTACTCGCCTTAGATAAAGTCCAAAACGCACACAATTTAGGCGCAATAACCCGCAGCTGTGCCCACTTTGGCGTGGGCGGCATTATTATGAAGCAACCGGAGCTGTTGCAATCGGGCGCTGCACTGCGCACAGCTGAAGGTGGTGGCGAATTTGTCGACGGCTTAAGTTGCGATAACCTGCCTCTGGCATTACAGCTGTGCAAAGACGCCGGTTATACGCTGATCACCACGTCCAGCCACGGTGGTACTTCGTTGTATCAAAGCCAGCTGCCGGCCAAAGTGGTGATTGTATTTGGTGAAGAGATGTTTGGCGTGTCAAAAAACGTGGCCAAAAGCGCCGATATTGCGCTGCAAATACCAGGCTCCGGCAAGGTAGAATCACTTAACGTTAGTGTTGCCGCCAGCCTGATCTTAGGCGAATGGTACCGCCAGCAATTGTAAAGCTAAAACGCACTAAATTGCTGTTTTAGCTGCTGCGCCTGACGCCGGCTGACATCGACCTGCTGGCCGTCTTGTAAGATGGCGACTAAACCACCGTCGGCAATTGCCGGTTCAATCTGGCTGATGGCGCTGATGCGCACTATATCGGCCCGGCTGGCTTTGAAAAACAGCGCCGGGTCGAGTTTTTGTTCAATCTTCGCCAGCGAGCTGTGAATAAAGCTTTTGCCATAAGGCGTATACACTGCAGCATGGTTGCCGATGCTTTCAAAACGGCTGATTTCATTTAGCCTTACCACCCGCTGGCTGTCACCGAACTTAAGTAAAATACCGTGCTGTTCCGCTAAAAAGTGCGGTGTGATATCAGTATTAGCTGGCCGCAGTTTTTGCAGCGCTTTGCCAAGCCGTTCCGGTGCTATAGGTTTTAGCAGATAATCCACCGCATTTAGCTCAAATGCATCTAACGCGAAGCTGTTAAAGGCGGTACAAAAGATAAATTGGGTGTTAGCGGGAATATGCTCTGCCAGTTGCAAGCCGGTCAGGCCCGGCATCTGAATATCCAGAAACACTACATCAATTTTCATGCTGGCAAGTTGCTGCAAGGCTTCTTCGCCACTTTGTGCTTCGGCGGCAACAATGCATTGGGGATGCGCTTTTAGCAGGCGTTTTAATTCGCTGCGGGCTAAGCGCTCGTCGTCAACCAGTAGGCAGTTATACATGGCTAAACTCCAACTGGGCGCTAAATTGGCCGCTTTGCTGCGTCAGTTTTAGCGTAGCGTTTGCGCCGTACATCAGTTGCAGCCGGCTGCGTAAATTAGCTAAGCCTGTAGCAGTGCCGGCCTGTGCAGTATCGGCTTGCACGCTGTTGGTTACCGTTAACCGCCAGCCGTTATTGTGTGCTGTGGCGCTTATATGCAATTGTCCGGCGGCGACATTAGGCGCTATGCCATGTTTAATGGCGTTCTCTACCAGAGTAAGCAAACTCAGTGTTGGCAGTTTGTATTGCGATAACTGCTGTGCAATATCACAGCTAAATTGTAGGCGTTGTTCCAGCCGTACTTGCTCTATCGCCAGGTATTGCTCGGTTAACTGCCACTCTTGTGCCAGCGTAGATTCGGGCTGTAAATGCGCCTGCAGGTGAAAACGAAACAGTTCAGATAACCGGGTTACGGTATCGGCGGCTTTTTGCTGATCTTCAAAAATCAGCGCGCGGATACTGTTAAAGGCATTAAATAAAAAGTGCGGGCTAAGCTGGTTTGTCAGCTGCTGTAGCCGGGCTTGTTGCATTTGTTGTTGCATTAAACGCCGGGCTTGCCAGTTTTGCCATAGTACATAGGCAAAGGTCCACACCAGATACATGCCGGCGTACATAATACCGTAACTGAGCAGGATAAAAGTGGTGGAAAATGTCATCTGAAACGATGACTGCTGCTCAGGGTTATTGACGGTTAGTAGGCTCAGATCTGTGCTGTTAAACACATCAAGCTGGCTTAACAGGTAACTGAGGGCTGATTGCAGCGTCGCGGCCAGCAGTAACATCAGGCCGAAGCTAAACAACGACGTGATACTGATACCATGCTGTTGTATAGACTGTAGCCCGGGCCGTAACAGCAGGTGGCCAAGGCTGACAAAACAGCCCGCCTCGATAAGATACTTCAGTAAAAACGCTAATAGTAAACCAGGTTGCTGAACACTGACAAAAGGCAAAGTGTAGGCCATCAGGTACAGCAAATACACCAGCATAGTAATCAGCTGCGCCCACAAGTAGGCGCGGCTGCAGTTATTTAACGCAATACGTTGGCGATAAGCAGGCAAAGTAAACATTGGCTCAATAGTAAAATGCTGAGTAAACACAGTGTACTACCTAAGCCCCGGCTTGTTCAGCAGGTTTTTTCTGTTTACCGGTAAAGGCCCAGGCAATAAGTGCCAACCAGGCAATCCAGGAAAAGCCTGCCGGTATATTAGCGAGGAAAATTTTACCCAGATGTTGGCGGTTGCGAAAACTGGCAATAATGCTGGGTAAAAAATACACCGCCAGAAATGCCGGTATAAAGCCTAACCAGAAAAATGGGCTGAGCTGGCCTAAGTGGTGCATAAGTTCAGTTTGTGCAAACATGCTATTGTCCTTTTGTGTTAGTTGACGCTGATACAATAAAGCCAGGCCTGCACAGCTGGCGGAAAAAAATGACTAACGGTTTTAATCGGTGACAAAAGGTAAAATTGGCTTGCTGCATGTCAGTTATTTATCAGCAAAGCGTAATAAAATTCCCTATTTTGTTGCTGGTTATTCTTCAGCTTACAGCTAGGCTTGATTAACTGCCGGGCTGGTGCTGATGTACCGTCTGTAGTAGCTGTGGTAAACAGCCGGCGAAAAGTAGTCGGCGGCAACCGAAAAGCCTTAACAGAGTAGGTACAGCTAGCAGGGAGTGAGAGTCATGCCAAATCTGGTGCAGGAACTCAATAGTTTAGATTTTAGCGTGTATATCGGCGGCCCGTTGCAGGCAGCGGTGCAGGCACAACATGCGGCGTCTATGTCGCAGGTCAGTTTTATTCAGGCGGTGGGCTTTGAAGATAACGGTGGCAGTAAAGAGCTGCGTTATGTTGATTTTGATTTTACTAAATCGACGCCCAATCCTCATGTCGGCAAGACGGCACAACAACTGACTGACGAAGGTTTACCACCGGGTACTGATGTCACCAGCAATTTTATCTCTACAGAAGTGTCGATAAAGGTACCGTTTTTGACCATGTTGACGATACCGGCGCTTAGAATTGAAGAAATCACCATCGACTTTAATGCCAAGCTGACGTCGACCGAAACGTCCAATGTATCCAGCGAATTTGCTGCCAGCGCCGAGCTGGGCATTAACTATAAAATTGTAAATTTCAAAGCGTCAGCCTCTTACAAACGCTCGTCTACCCGTGGTGTCAGCGTAGAAAAAACCTATAACCTCGGTGTTAAGGTTACGGCGTTAAATGATGAAATACCGGCTGGGTTAGACCGGATCTTAACGATGTTAGAAGACAGTATCGTTAGCGCCTGATCGCGTTGGCGAAGCTAAGGGCCGGTGGCGTTGCTGCCGGCCTGGTTTTACAGGGAATTTACTATGCCGAATTTAAACGAATACCTGGGCAGTATTATCAGCAGCATTACCAATGCCCGGGTAATGGCGGATATTCAAACCGTGAAAGTGGCGGAAGAATATGCCAAACATGACTTACTTAAGCATTTTGCCGTGCCGCATATGCGCGTGGGGGATGTTGAACTGACCATACCGGTGGCACTGGATGTTTTGACCGAAAAAACAGAGACCCAATATCAGCCGATAGACAATAATAAGTTTAACAGCCTGATGTACAAGGAACTAACCAATAGCCTTGGCCGCACCAGTTTGCCTTCTAAAGCGTCGAAAGCCCTGCGGTCGGCCCTGGTGCAGCAAACCCACGATCTGGAACAGTCACTACGCATTAAACAAGACATGGCACCGGTAGAAGAGTACAGCCAACTGGCGGTGCGGCAACTGGTGCAACTGGCAGAAGAGCATCAACTGCTCAGCCGGGAAAATATCCCTAAACTTAATATTGAACAGATAACAGCCAGAGTGGTGGCGGCGGCGACGCAGGAAATAAAGGTGCTAAGCCAGCGCAAGGTGATCGAAAACTTAAATGTGATTGCCGAGTCGCATAAGCTGCGCGAAGAGAAGCCGGAAAATATCATCTACATCAAACTTAAGATCTCGGAAGATGGCATGGAGTGGCAGCAGATGGAAAGTAGTACTGGTGAAGTCAGCCGTCGTCTATTACCGGAATAACGGCCATGCAAAAGTCGATTGTGCATCTGGTAAAAGAGTTAACTACTATGCTGTTGCAGTTTCCGCCGCTGGTTACGGCCTTTGAACGTAAACAGCCGCAGGCGCTGACTGCACTGCAAAGCTGGATAACATCAGCGGAACAACTGTTAAGTAGCTACGGCCTGGTAGCCAGCGCCGAACTGGCTGGCTTACGCAGCAAACTTACTATGCCCGTGCATTGTGATGAGCATCGTGGCCAGTTGCGTAAACAGCAACTACGTGAAGCCGTTCAGATGCTGTACCCATTGCAACAGTGTTTACAGCAAGCGTTAACGCCCTATCAGCAGAAGCTGCAGCAAAGTTCTGAATTAATTAGACATTTGCTTAGTGTTATAAGCCAAAGCGGGGCGCTACGTTATGATGCTACGGCGGGTTTTGACAACTTTGTACAGCAATTGTGGCTATTGATTGGCCAGCATGACCAGCTAAAAGCCGGGGCGGTGCAGTTACGCAGTTGGTTATCGCAGCAGGATATTATTTTACTGCTGGCACAAGAGGTTAACCCTGCGGATTTTGCAGCTCAGCCGGCTTAACGCTGCCAATGTACAAAAAGCGCGGCAGTAATTCGCCGGCGATTTCAACGTTTTCAGTGAACATATCCAGCGGCCGCGCCCAGAGACCAAAATCGCCGTACAGCGCGCGGTAAATAACCAGCCACTGCTCTGTTTCGCTGTGGCGGGCGCAGTCGATAACCTGATAATAAGCGCCTTTGTAATGCTGGTAAAAACCCGGCTGCAGCGGTGGTTTAAGCTTGTTGTTCATACCAACTCTCAAAGATAATTTTTGCCGATAAACTGTCCACTTTATCTTTGGCCAGACTACGGTAGCCGCCTTCAGCAAACAGCATGGCGCGCGCCTCGGTGGTGGTAAGACGTTCATCGTGTAGCTCGACCGGCAGGCCAAAACGACCATGCAGCCGGTTAGCAAATTTGCGCGTGCGGGCAGTAAAGGGTTGTTCGGTGCCATCCATATTGAGTGGCAGACCTACCAGCAATAATTGCGGTTTCCACTCGCCAATCAGTTTTTCCAGTTGGCTCCAATCCGGTGTGCCGTCCTGGGCTTTTAACGCACTAAGCAGCGAGGCGGTGCCGGTAAGCTCTTGTCCTACCGCCACGCCAATGCTTTTGGTGCCGTAATCAAAGGTTAGTATGGTGCGACTCATTAAGCGTGACCGGCCTCGTTAGTTAGTTGCCAGGGTTTAATACCAAATTTAGCCGTGGCACTTTGCCATTTATCGGCATGGGCCAAATCAAAAATAATGTTGCTGTCTGCCGGGATCAATAACCAGGCATTGTCGGCAATTTCCTGCTCCAGCTGGCCGGCGGTCCAGCCAGCATATCCCAGTGCCAGGATAAATTTTTCCGGTGCGTTGTCGGTGGTCAGATCAAACAGGATATCTTTCGATGTTGTCACCATCAGGCTATCGTTTAAGCGCATACTGCTGCTGTAACCTTCTTTGGCCGTGTGTAGCACAAAACCTCTGTCATGCTGCACCGGGCCACCTGCGCAAACGTGTGCGGTGGCTGCGGGGCTTTTTTGGTTAAATTCAATTTGCAGTTGTTGCAGTAAATCTGCCACCTTCACTTCCAGTGGATGGTTGATCACTATAGCCATGGCACCTTCATCATTGTGCTCACAAATATAGGCCACACTGCGTTTAAACAGTGGATCGTCCAGTGATGGCATTGCAATTAAAAAATGATTCTGAAAACTCTGCATAGTGACCTCGCTACAACGTGGTTGTCACTGGCGCTGTGCCAGCAGCTGTTCAATTTCATCAAATAACATACCGGTGATACTAATTGGAAACGCCGCTTCAATTTCGCGGATACAGGTTGGGCTGGTAACATTTATTTCTGTTAATTTGTCGCCTATTACATCCAGACCGACAAAAATCAAACCTTTGGCTTTTAATGTAGGTGCTACCGCATTGGCAATGGCCAGATCCGATGCTGATAATGGCCTGGCTTCACCCCGTCCGCCGGCTGCCAGGTTACCCCGGGTTTCGCCGCTGGCCGGAATGCGCGCTAAACAGTATGGCACGGGTTTACCATTTACCACCAGTATTCGTTTATCACCGTCACTAATTTGCGGAATAAAGCGCTGTGCCATGGCATAGCGGCTGCCATGTTCTGTCAGGGTTTCTATGATCACGCTGACATTGGCATCACCGGGTTTTAGCCGAAAAATAGAAGCGCCGCCCATACCATCCAGCGGCTTTAATATTACGTCCTGTTCTGCCTGGTAAAAGGCTTTTAAGCGTTTGGCATCGCGGCTTACCAGGGTTTTTGGTGTATGTTGGCTAAACCAGCTGGTGTACAGTTTTTCGTTGGCATCGCGCAGGCTCTGCGGCTTATTGACGATTAATGTACCTTCATCTTCTGCCCGCTCCAGTATGTAAGTGGCGTAGATATACTCGGTATCAAACGGCGGATCTTTACGCATTAAGATCACATCCAGCTCACTGAGCGCAATGTCTTGCTCGCTGCCAAAGTTATACCAACCGGCTTGCTCTTGCTGCACCGTTAAGAGCTTAGTGGCGGCGCGTGCCTGGCCTTCGAGCAGATATAAATCGGCCATTTCCATATAGTGGATTTGGTAACCGCGCTGCTGTGCTTGCAGCAACATGGCAAAACTGGAGTCTTTTTTAATATTGATGGCAGAGATTGGGTCCATCACTATGCCAAGTTTTATCGGTTTGTTCATGCAGTGTCCTCAGGCCAGATCGCCAAATTGCAGTTGTAAGGCGCTGATTGCTGTAAGTGCAGCGGTTTCAGTGCGCAGTACGCGTGGCCCCAACTGAATGCCGTTAAAACCAGCTGCTGTGGTGTGTGCCATTTCTTGCTCACTAAAACCGCCTTCAGGGCCTATGACTAAGCGGATATTCAGGTTAGCGGTTAGGGTCTTAATGGTGTCTTTGGCCCACGGATGCAAGGTTAGTTTTAATTCTTTTGTGTTTTGTCCAAGCCAGCTATCCAGTGAAATGGCCGGATGTACGGTTGGCACTATGCTACGGCCGCTCTGCTCACAGGCACTGATGGCAATTTTTTGCCACTGCTCGTTGCGTTTGGCTAACCGGTCAGCATCCAGCTTTACGCCGCAACGTTCGGTAAATAACGGGGTTATTTCAGTCACACCTAACTCGACGGCTTTTTGAATGGCAAAATCCATTCTGTCGCCGCGCGATATGCCCTGACCCAAATGAATTTTCAGTGGCGACTCAACCGGGTTGGGCTGCTGTGCTGTGGCAATAACACTGACCCGTTTTTTATCGCTGCTACTGATGCGGGCAGGGTAGTTAAAGCCATCACCATTAAACAGCATCAGTTCGCTGCCTACTGCCATACGCAGCACGCGGCCTACATGGTTGGCGGCATCGTCGTCCAGGGCAAATTGCTGGTTTAGCGCTATAGCGCCATGATGATAAATTCTTGGAATACGCATAAAAACTTCTGCAACTGAACAATGCCGTTATGGTAGCAGGCGGAAACGGCGAGCAACAGAAAAAAACAAACCCTGCCGCAGCAGGGTTTGTTGTTATTTAAACCAGACTTAATTGCTGGCAGGGTAGCTGTAGCTTGAACCAACACCCAGTGGAATATCCAGCGCCCAGAAACCAAGCAGGAAGGCCGTCCACAATACCAACATAGCAATGGAATATGGCAACATCAGCGCAATCAGCGTACCAATACCGGTAGACTTGACGTACTTTTGACAGAACACCACGATCAGCGGGAAGTACGGCAGTAACGGTGTAATGATGTTAGTTGACGAGTCACCGACGCGATAAGCCGCTTGAGTCAGATCAGGTGAAACACCCAGCTGCATCAGCATAGGTACCATAATGGCACCGATCAGCGCCCATTTTGCTGAGGCAGAACCGACCAGCAAGTTTACAAAGCCAGACAGAAAGACAATACCAATTAAGGTAAAGCCCATAGGGAACGCCATTTCCTGCAGCCAGTTAGCACCTTTGATGGCCAGCAAGGCGCCCAGGTTAGACTGACCAAACGCATAGATAAACTGAGCGCAGAAAAACGCCATTACTATGTAATAGCCCATGCCGCTCATGGCCTTGCTCATGCCTTTGATAATATCGCGGTGATCTTTGGCATTGCCAGACACATAGCCATACACCACACCCGGAATTAAGAAGAATAAAAAGATAATACTAACAATAGATTGCATTAATGGCGCTGTGAACACCAGCAGGTTACTCTGGCCTGCAGCCAGCACAGTGCCGGCAGGTGCGCGCCAGGCTGACGTTTCTGGTAAGGCTGACACTATTAATAACACTATGCTTAACAGCATAGAAAAACTGGCCCAGCGTAAACCTTTGCGCTCGTTTGGCTTTAAATCGTCCATTTTTGGCATATCGGCCGGGTCGCCATCAACCTGAGTGGCTTTTAAGCGCGGTTCAATAAACTTGTCGGTAATAATCCAGCCGACAATCACGACTAACAGCGTCGATGCGGTGGTGAAGTAGTAGTTATTCATCGGGCTTATTACCATTTCGGCTGCAGCCGGATCGGACGATAAGCGGGCTGAAACCTGCGTCAGACCTGATAATAACGGATCTAAGCTTGACGGCAATAAGGTGGCCGAGAAACCACCGGACACACCGGCAAACGCGGCGGCAATACCGGCCAGCGGATGGCGGCCTGCGGCATAAAAAATTACCGCACCCAGAGGGATAACCAGCACATAACCGGCATCAACCGCCATATGACTGGCAACACCGACCGCTATCAGCACCGGCGTTAACAGCATTTTGGGTGTAACCGATAACACTGAGCGTAAACCGGCATTAATAAAACCGGTATGTTCTGCTACGCCCAAACCCAGCATCGCCACCAGCACTACGCCCAGCGGGGCAAAGGTGACGAAGGTATTAACCATTTTTGCCATAAAAGTGGTCAGGGAATCCGCTGCCAATAAATTATTTACCTGAATAGCAGCGCCGGTACGAGGGTCGACTTCATTAAAACTGACGCCGGCAAGTGCCCAGGAGACCAGCCAGACCATTACCATTAAAATGGCAAATAGTACGGCTGGATCGGGTAATTTATTGCCGACGACTTCGATGGCATTTAGCGCACGGTTGAGCCAACCGCTTTTTACGGCAGGGGCAGTTTGTTCAGACATAACGGTTCCTTTCTTATAGTTTTGTTTCACTCTGCCCGCAGACAGAGGACCCTGGATACAACACAACGGCTTATAATACACAAAAAGCCGCTGATGATAAGGTTAAAGTGAGGTTGTGCATAAACCACAGTTGTGAAAAAGGAGAGCCGGGCTCTCCTTTTTATTTTAACTGCAACTTATTATCTGGCGTATTGACGCAGCAGTTCAGCTTTATCAGTTTGCTCCCATGGGAACTCTGCGCGACCGAAATGACCGTAAGCCGCTGTTGGTTGATAAATTGGACGCTCCAGTTGCAGCATTTCAATCAGGCCATATGGGCGCAGGTCAAAATGCTGGCGTACCAGCGCAATCAGCTGATCTTCAGTCAGTTTACTGGTACCAAAGGTTTCCAGGCTGATAGAGGTTGGCTCTGCCACACCGATAGCGTAAGACACCTGCAGCTCACAGCGGTCGGCCAGACCGGCCGCCACGATGTTTTTTGCTACATAACGGGCAGCATAAGCGGCTGAGCGGTCAACTTTTGATGGATCTTTACCAGAGAAAGCCCCACCACCATGACGCGCCATACCGCCGTAGGTATCAACAATAATCTTACGACCGGTTAAACCACAGTCGCCCATTGGACCACCGATAACAAAGCGGCCGGTTGGGTTAATAAAGAATTTGGTTTTGCTGGTTAACCATTCAGCAGGTAATACCGGCTTAATAATGGTTTCCATTACCGCTTCGCGCAGATCGGCCGTGCTGATGGTATCGCAGTGCTGGGTTGATAATACTACCGCATCAATACCTACCGGCTTGCCATCTTCATAAATAAAGCTGAGCTGTGATTTGGCATCCGGGCGTAACCATGGCAGGGTACCATCTTTACGCACCTGCGCCTGGCGCTGCACCAGACGGTGCGAATAAGTGATAGGAGCAGGCATTAATACATCAGTTTCGTTGCTGGCATAGCCAAACATTAAACCCTGATCGCCGGCGCCTTGCTCTTTTGGATCGGCCCGATCTACGCCCTGGTTAATATCCGGCGATTGCTTGCCGATGGCGTTTAAGATAGCGCAGGAGTCGGCATCAAAGCCCATATCAGAATGGGTATAGCCAATTTCACGCACGGTTTTACGGGTAATTTCTTCAATATCAACCCAGGCTGACGTCGTAATTTCGCCACCTACTAAAACCATGCCGGTTTTAACGAAGGTTTCGCAGGCTACGCGGGCTCTTGGGTCTTGTTCAAGGATTGCATCCAGTACGGCGTCTGAAATCTGATCGGCGATTTTATCCGGGTGTCCTTCAGATACCGACTCAGAAGTAAAAATATGTTGTGCCATAGGTTGTATTCCACTAAATAAGGTTAATGCCGTCAGTTAGCCGGGTAAACAGCCAACGAACCAAAAAATAGGCGCGTATTCTAGAGAAAGTGCTATTACTTTGCCAGAAAAATCTGCCGCCCAGACGTCTTTAATGCTATTTTACCTTGCTAATTACGTTAGCACAGCTTGTTGGATCTACCAGCTAGTAAATTCTGCCAACTGGCAGATTTAAATTTGCCATACGGCGGGCGCTCTGGGAAAATAGCGCGCCATAACGCCTTAACATGTCAGCACTATAATAATCAGCTTCGTCAGTTGAAGCCGCGCAATGTCAGGAGTGAAGATGCCATCTCGTAAACAACTCGCAAACGCGATCCGTGCATTAAGTATGGATGCAGTGCAAAAAGCCAAATCAGGACATCCGGGCGCCCCTATGGGCATGGCGGATATTGCCGAAGTGTTGTGGCGCGATTTTTTAAAACATAATCCGCAAGACCCCAAATGGCCTAACCGTGATCGCTTTATATTGTCCAATGGCCATGGTTCTATGTTGTTGTACTCTCTGTTGCATTTATCGGGTTATGACTTAAACATTGACGATTTAAAACAGTTCCGCCAGTTGCATTCCAGAACACCGGGCCACCCGGAGTACGGTTATGCCCCGGGTGTCGAAACTACTACCGGCCCGCTGGGGCAGGGCATTACCAATGCTGTTGGTATGGCGATTGCTGAAAAAGCCTTAGCGGCGCAGTTTAACCAGCCGGGTTTTGACATCGTTGATCACCATACTTATACCTTTTTAGGTGACGGCTGCTTAATGGAAGGTATTTCGCATGAAGCCTGTTCACTGGCTGGCACTTTAGGCCTGGGTAAATTAATTGCGTTTTGGGACGATAACGGTATTTCTATTGATGGCCATGTTGAAGGCTGGTTTACCGATAATACTCCGGCGCGGTTTGAGGCCTATGGCTGGCATGTAATTAGTAATGTGGATGGCCATGACGCTGCTGCTATTGAAGCGGCTATTACGCTGGCAAAAGCAGAAAGCAGCAAACCTACGTTAATTTGTTGTCGCACAGTCATTGGCTATGGTGCGCCAAATAAAGGTGGCAGCCATGATTGCCACGGTGCTCCGCTGGGTGATGCTGAAATTGCCGCAGCCCGTGATTTTCTGCAGTGGCCACACGCGCCTTTTGACATTCCGGCTGATATTTATGCTGATTGGGATGCTAAAGCCAAAGGCAGCGCACAGCAACAAAACTGGCAGCAGTTGTTTGCCCGCTACAGTGCAGCTTACCCTGAGCTGGCAGCTGAGTTCAGCCGCCGTGTTGCAGGCCAGTTACCCGCTGACTGGGCAACGCAATCGCAAGCTTACATCGAGAAACTGCAAGCAAACCCGGCTACTATAGCCACGCGTAAAGCGTCACAAAACGCGTTAAATGCATTTGGCCCGCTGTTACCCGAGTTTATGGGTGGGTCAGCCGACTTAGCCGGCTCTAACCTGACAATCTGGTCAGGCTCTAAGCCGCTAACCGGCACTGATGCCAACGGCAATTACATCTATTACGGTGTGCGCGAGTTTGGTATGTCGGCCATTATGAATGGTATTGCTTTGCATGGCGGCTTTGTGCCATATGGTGCAACTTTCCTGATGTTTATGGAATACGCCCGTAATGCAGTGCGTATGGCAGCCCTGATGAAGCAGCGGGTTATTTTTGTTTACACCCATGACTCTATTGGTTTGGGCGAAGATGGCCCAACGCACCAGCCGGTAGAGCAACTGGCTGCACTGCGAGCCACGCCTAACCTGATGAACTGGCGTCCTTGTGATCAGGTTGAATCTGCCATTGCCTGGCAGGCAGCGATTGAACGCCAAGATGGCCCGACGACCCTTATTTTTACCCGGCAAAATCTGGTACAGCAAGTACGCAGCAGTCAACAGTTAGCTGATGTTAAACGCGGTGGTTATATCCTTAGTGACTGTGCCGGCACGCCAGAGCTTATTTTTATTGCCACCGGTTCAGAAGTTGAACTGGCAATGCAGGCGGCTAAAACGCTTAGCGGCGAAGGTAAAGCGGTGCGCGTGGTATCTATGCCATCTACCGATGTATTTGAGCAGCAAGACGCTGCGTATCGTGACGCAGTATTACCGGCCGCTGTAACAAAACGGGTTGCGGTGGAAGCCGGCATTACCGACAGTTGGTATAAATATGTCGGGTTAAGCGGCAAAATTATCGGCATGACCAGCTTTGGTGAGTCTGCGCCGGCTGAGCAACTGTTTGAACACTTTGGTATTACCAGTGACAAAGTGCTCGAGGCGGCACGGCAACTACTGGCTTAACAGCCAGATCTAATGGGACCAGGTTTGGTCCCATTTTCTTATGTCGTTTTTTATGTCATTTAGCGTGGTGTTATGGCTATCAGATTGGCAATAAACGGCTTCGGCCGTATCGGGCGCAATATTTTACGCGCTATTTATGAAAATGGCTGGCAACACGAACTGCAAGTGGTAGCAATTAATGAATTAGCTGACGCCAAAGGCGTAGCGCATTTGTTGAAGTATGACACCTCACACGGTCGCTTTGGTTTTAGTGTTAGCTCCTTTGATGGTGGTATCAGGGTAGATGGCAACAACATAGCTCTGTTTGCCGAGGCTGATCCGCTGGAGCTGCCGTGGAGTGAGCTTGAAGTCGATGTGGTGCTGGAGTGCACTGGCGTATTTCACAGCCGCGAGCATGCAAACTGGCATTTAACGGCCGGTGCTAAAAAGGTGTTGTTTTCGCACCCGGCAGATAGCGATATTGATGCCACTATTATCTACGGCATCAACCACAGCAGTTTAACCGCGCAGATGACAGTGGTGTCGGCAGGGTCGTGCACCACTAACTGCATAGTGCCGGTGATCCAGGTATTGGATCAGCATTTTGGCGTTGAAAGCGGCACTATTACGACGATTCATGCCTCGATGCATGATCAACAGGTAATAGATGCATATCACCCGGATTTACGCCGCACCCGCGCTGCCAGCCAATCGATTATTCCGGTCGACACCAAACTGGCGTTGGGCATAGAGCGCATACTGCCAAAGTTTGCCGGCCGCTTTGAAGCCATAGCGGTACGGGTGCCGACAGTAAATGTCACCGCGATGGATTTAAGTGTCACCCTGCACCAGGATGTCAGTATTGCAGCGGTAAATCAGGTATTGCAACACGCCCGTATCGGCGAGCTGGCCGGTATTCTGGATTACACCGAAGAGCCTTTGGTATCAGTAGATTTTAACCACGATGCGCATTCCTGCATTGTCGATGGTTCGCAAACCCGCGTCAGTCATAAACGGTTGGTAAAATGCCTGGTGTGGTGTGATAACGAATGGGGCTTTGCTAACCGTATGCTCGATACTGCGCGGGCGATGCTGTAACGCAATTAATAACAAGGAGCAAGAAATGTCTGTTATTCGCATGAGCGATTTGGATCTTAACGGCAAACGTGTACTGATCCGTGAAGATTTAAACGTGCCGGTAAAGAACGGCAAAGTTACCTCTGATGCCAGATTAAAAGCGGCAATACCGACCATTGAACTGGCACTGAGTAAAGGCGCTAAAGTGATGGTGATGTCGCACCTGGGCCGGCCAGAAGAGGGCGTCTACGATGCCGAGTCCTCTTTGCAACCTGTCGTGGATTACCTGGCGCAGGCGTTAACAGCACCAGTGCGCTTAGCTGTGGATTATCTGCAGGGTATTGATGTGGCAGCGGGCGAAGTCGTGGTGTTTGAAAACGTGCGTTTTAATAAAGGCGAAGGCAAAAACGACGACGCTCTAGCGCAACAGCTGGCGGGCCTGTGTGATGTGTTTGTGATGGACGCTTTTGGTACTGCGCACCGCGCTCAGGCGTCTACACACGGTGTGGCAAAATTTGCGCCGGTAGCGTGTGCCGGCCCATTATTGGTAGCAGAACTTGATGCGTTAGCCGCAGCGTTAAAAAATCCTAAGCGGCCACTGGTCGCTATTGTCGGCGGGTCAAAGGTATCAACCAAGCTGACTGTTTTGGAATCATTATCCGGTATTGTCGATCAGTTAATCGTGGGGGGCGGTATTGCCAACACCTTTATTGCCGCCAACGGTAATAACGTCGGTAAATCCTTATATGAAGCCGATTTAATCCCTGAAGCACAGCGTCTGATGGCACAAGCCAAAGCGCGCGGTGGTAATATTCCGGTACCAACCGATGTGGTGGTGGGGCAGGCGTTTAGCGAAACTGCAGCTGCAACGTTAAAACCGGTAGCCGCGGTGGCAGATACCGATATGATTTTCGATATTGGCCCGGATACTACGGCCGAGTTGGTTAATATCTTAAAATCTGCCGGTACCATCGTTTGGAACGGTCCGGTGGGCGTCTTTGAATTTGATCAGTTTGCTGCAGGCACCCAGGCACTGGCACAGGCGATCGCAGACAGCAACGCCTTTTCGATCGCCGGCGGCGGTGACACCCTGGCGGCTATCGATAAGTACAATATTGCTGACAAAGTATCCTATGTATCTACCGGCGGAGGTGCCTTTCTGGAGTTTTTGGAAGGTAAAACTCTGCCAGCAGTGGCTATACTGGAACAACGTGCAATAACACAATAATAAAAATGACATATTACAACTGTACCCTAAAAGATTAAGAGAGGATTTCATGGCCCTTATTTCCCTGCGTCAAATGCTGGATCATGCTGCCGAATTCGGCTACGGCATACCGGCTTTTAACGTAAACAACCTAGAGCAAATGCGCGCGATCATGCTGGCAGCGGATAAAACTGACAGCCCGGTAATAGTGCAGGCATCTGCAGGTGCGCGTAAATACGCCGGTGCGCCCTTTTTACGCCATTTAATTCTGGCAGCGGTGGAAGAGTTTCCGCATATACCGGTGGTAATGCATCAGGACCATGGCACCTCGCTGGGTGTATGCCAACGATCTATTCAGCTGGGTTTTTCATCGGTAATGATGGACGGCTCTTTAGGTGAAGATGGTAAAACACCGATGGACTATGGCTACAATGCCGGTATAACGCGCAAAGTTGTAGAAATAGCGCACGCCTGTGGTGTGTCGGTAGAAGGCGAGCTAGGTTGTTTAGGCTCACTGGAAACCGGTGCGGCAGGCGAAGAAGATGGAATAGGTGCAGATTGCATCTTAAGCCATGATCAAATGTTGACTGATCCGGAAGAAGCGGCACAGTTTGTACGGGAAACCCAGGTTGATGCGCTAGCTATCGCTTGTGGTACCTCACACGGTGCCTATAAGTTTAGCCGGCCACCGACAGGTGATATTCTGGCAATTGATCGTATAAAAGCCATTCATCAACGCATTCCTGATACTCATCTGGTGATGCATGGTTCGTCTTCAGTGCCACAGGAATGGTTGCAAATTATTAACGAAAATGGCGGCCAGATCCCGCAAACCTATGGTGTACCTGTTGATCAAATTCAGCAGGGCATTAAATATGGTGTGCGTAAAATCAATATCGATACTGATTTACGTTTAGCCTCTACCGGTGCTATTCGTCGTTATATGACGCAACATCCGGCAGAGTTTGACCCGCGCAAATATTTGCAAGAGTCAGTAAAGGCCATGATGGAAATTTGTGTTGCCCGTTATGAAGCTTTTAATGCTGCAGGCCATGGCAGCAAAATCAAAGCCATATCATTGGACGATATGGTGGCACGGTATGTGTCAGGTCAACTGACACCGAACATTAAATAAGCTAATAATTTAATAAGTTATAGTAATTTAATTTGTAAATGTTTAACTGTGCTTAATTTGGGTAAACTGCTGCAATGCATAACAGGAACAGAGCAGACCTCTGGACGCCTGCGTCGTCTTGACAAGGTCGTTTTTAACTGTAATGATGCGGACGGTTTACCCTCTAACCGAGGGCGTTGTTGTATCCGTAAGCAACATGCCCTTACTACTTCAGGTTACGTTAATCAGCAATAATTGGTTGGGAACTATGTTTAACAATAAAATTCGCAAGAGTCTTGTTGCAACAGCTCTGGCCGGTACTTTCGCTCTGTCGGCGAATGCACTGGCAACAGATTTAAAAGCGTTGCATCAGGAAGGTAGTCAAATTCAGCGCGCAGCTGTGCAGTCTCAAGAAAAAATCAACAATATTTATGACCAGTCGCAGGAATTACTCGGCGAGTACCGCCAGGTTGTTGACCAGACAGAAAACCTGAAAGTTTATAATGATTTTCTGGCGACCCTGGTTGCTGATCAGCAGCGTCAGATTAATTCTATCCAGCGTCAGATTGATGGCTTAGAAAATACCAACAAAGGTACAGTGCCATTAATGTTCCGTATGATCGACGCACTGGAACAGTTTGTTAAAGCCGATATTCCATTGCGTACTGAGCGTCGTATTCAGCGCGCTGAAAATCTGCGTGAAATCATGGCCCGTTCAGACGTTCAGCGTTCAGAACAGTTCCGTCAAATCCTTGAAGCTTACAGCATCGAAATGGGTTACGGCTCTGAGCTGGCTGCGTTCCAGGGTACTCTGACTATCGGTGGCAGCGAAATGACGGTTGATTACGTGCATTTAGGTCGCCTGGTATTAATGGCACAGTCGCTGGATGGCAGCTCTGGCTGGGTTTGGAACAAAACAACGCAAAGCTGGGATGAATTACCAGATTCGTACATGAATTCAGTGACCAATTTTATCAAGATGGCGCGTCGTGAAGCCCAGCTTGAAATGGATCGTGTACCTTTATTCGCAGCGGAGTAACAGCAAATGAGCATGAAATTTAAATCTTTCGTCGTAGCTGCGGCAGTAACACTTTCCGCCTCTATGACTTTTAGCACTGTTGCTGATACCGCTAAGCTGGATCAGTTACTGGAGCAAGTAAAAAAACAACGTGTTATTGAAGGTCGTGTAAACCAGGAGCGCGAGCGTGCTTTCCTGGCTGACCGTGCAGATAAGCAAGCGTTATTAAACGCGGCTAAAAAAGCTTTCAGCGATGAAGAAGCTCGTGGTAAGCGTCTGCAAAAGCAATACGCTGATAACGACATCCTGATTGCACAGAAACAAGCTGAACTTGAAAGTGCTTTAGGCACCATGGGTGAAGTATTCGGTGTGGTTCGCCAGTCAGCTAACAAAGCTATTGGTGACATTTCTACATCATTAATCAGTGCTCAGTACCCGGACCGTGATGTACCACTGCGTACTATCGCTGAAGCGAAAGAGCTGCCAACTCTGCAAGAGATGGAAGATCTGTGGCTGGCGATGCTGACTGAGATGACTGAGTCAGGCAAGATTGCTACTTTTGATGCTGAAGTAGTGAAGCTGGATGGCGGTACAGAAACGCGTCGTGTTACCCGTTTTGGTACTTTCCACGTAACTGGTGAGCAAGAGTATCTGTTACGCAACGATTCAACAGACCAGCTGCAGCCATTAGGCCGTGCTCCTCAGGCAAAAATTCATGATTCAGTAGCAAACTTCCACAACGCGTCAAGCGGTGAGTTAGTTGGTTTTTACCTGGATCCAACCAAGGGCAACTCTTTACTGCGGTTAAACCAGCAGCGTAATACGCTGATGGATTACTACCATCAGGGTAAAGAAGTTGGTTACCTGATCACGATCTTATTGTTAATTGGTTTACTGATTTTCATCGAGCGCTTCGTAGTTCTGAGCGTTGTGGGTGCGAAAATCCGTGCTCAGCTGAAAGATCTGGCTAACCCGTCAAAAGACAATCCACTGGGTCGTATTCTGACTGTGTATCACCAGAATACTTCTGCTGACGTAGAAAACCTTGAACTGAAACTGGATGAAGCTATTTTGCGTGAGACGCCAAAAGTGGATCGTGGTATCGGTTTAATCAAGCTGTTTGCTGCTGTAGCACCGTTAATGGGTCTGTTAGGTACCGTAATCGGTATGATTCAAACGTTCCAGACCATTACATTATACGGAACTGGTGATCCAAAACTGATGGCCGGCGATATCTCTCTGGCACTTGTTACAACAGCTCTGGGTCTGATTGCGGCATTACCGTTAATCTTTTTACACAGTGTTGTTGCGTCAAAAGCGAAATCAATCCTGCACGTTTTAGATGAGCAAAGCGCCGGTATCGTTGCTGCTCATGCGGAGAAGGAGAAAGCCTAATGATGCTCCAGCTTATTGAGCTGTGGGAATCGGTACAGGATTTTATACATACCGGTGGCAACGTATTATACGTTGTCGCCCTGGTGCTCCTCGTTATGTGGTTTATGATGCTGGAGCGCTACTGGTACGTAACATGGGTTTTCCCGAAGTTAAAGCGAGACATTATTGCTCGTTGGGATGCCCGTGCTGATACCACATCATGGTATGCACATAAAATTCGCGATACCTGGATTTCCGAAGCTACGCTTCAATTGGATCAAGGCATGTTGCTGATTAAAACGCTCGTAGCTATGTCACCCTTAGTTGGGTTGCTGGGTACGGTAACCGGTATGATTGCAGTATTCGACATTATGGCTGCAATGGGGACAGGTAATCCAAGAACTATGGCTGCTGGTATTTCGATGGCGACAATACCAACAATGGCGGGTATGGTTGCTGCATTATCAGGCGTATTTTTCAGTTCGCGGCTGGAAGTTAAAGTCAAACGGGAAAAAGCAGATCTCGTTGACAGCTTACCGCATCATTAAGAGAGATTTTTATGGCACGTAAACGTATTCGTGAAGACGATGAAGCCGCAATCGACATTACGCCGATGATGGATATCGTGTTCATTATGCTTATCTTTTTCATCGTAACGACGTCTTTCGTTAAGGAAGCCGGTATCGATGTGAATAAACCAGAAGCAGCTCAGGCTGTCAAAAAGCCAAGCGCTACTATCTTTATTGCAGTCCGTGCAAACGGCGAAATTTGGATGGATAAGCGTACTGTTGATATTGAGCGGGTTTCTGCCAACATTGAACGGTTAAGAGCTGAGTCACCAACCGACACTATTATCGTACAGGCAGATAAAGAAGCTAAGCACGGTATAGTGATGGAAGTGATGGATCAGATTAAAGCTGCTGATCCGGCATTGGTGATTAGTATCGCCGGGGAGACTAAGTAATTATGGCACGTTTCCTGACATCGTTAATAATCGGTGCTGTGGTAACGTTCGTGCTGTTTCTGATTATGGCTCTTCTGGTTAAAGGTTCCGGAGAGCGTTCGGTGGTAGATCAAGAGCGTATAGTGATTGAGCTAAACACTACGCCACCCGATTCAGATACACAGACACGTCGGCCACCACCGCCACCGCCGCCACCACCGCCAGCTCAGCCGCCTAAGGCGCCTCAGCCTGAGCCTGATGTGGCAAATGCGGGTGGTACTATCGGCTTTAATATGCCGGGTTTAAACTTAGGCGCTGCTAATGCAGGCTTAGGTGACCCATCTGGCATGATGCGCGATGGTGATGCAACACCTATAGTACGTATAGAGCCGCGCTACCCGGTACAAGCTGCCCGCGATGGTTTGCAAGGTTGGGTAAGGTTACGCTTTAGCATTATGGAAGATGGTAGTGTGGATGAGGTTGAAGTTATTGAAGCCGAACCACGCCGTGTATTCGACCGTGAAGCTATCCGTGCACTGCGTCGCTGGAAATACAGCCCTAAAGTGGTTGACGGTAAGCCGTTAAAGCAAACCGGCCAGGTCGTGCAGCTTGATTTCACACTTGATATGGCAGGAGGTTAATATGAAAAAGTTTAATAAACTTACCTCAGCTCTGGTTGTCATGGCCGCCCTTGGTGTTGCTGTGGCTCCGGTGTCGGCTGCGGTGCAGCCGAATATGGCCAAAGTGGAAGAACGTAAAGCACGGAAAACGCAAATCGTTGGTGAGCGCGTTGGTAAGACATTGGTTAAAGCCTATGAACTTTACAACGCAGACCAGCTAGATGAAGCCATAGCAGTGTTACTGGATACCAAATCCAGCAACGAGTTTGATATGGCTACATTGAATCGTTTTTTGGGTAATTTGTACGCCACTAAAGACGAAAAGCAGGCAGTTAAATATCTGACTTTAGCGGTAAAACCTGATCAGTTGACGTTTAATGATCAGGCTGGAACCATGAAGCTACTGGCCGATATGTTGTTGCAGGATAAACAGTACCAGAAAGCGATTAAAGCTTATGAAGACTGGATTATGTTTACCGGCGAGCAAAGTTCTGATGCTTATATGCGGATAGCCAACGCTTATCACCTGATGGCCCAGTATGACAAAGTTGTACCTGCCGCTGATGATGCGATTCGTTTTTCAGCTAAGCCTGAATCAAATCACTATCTGTTGAAGATGGGCGCGCTGTATGAGTTAAAACGCTATAAAGATTTAGTAGCTCACTCTGAAATTATGGTGCAGATATTTCCTGAGAATAAGCAGTTCTGGGTTTATCTGGGTAATTTTTACACCTTAACTGAAGATTATGCTAAATCATTGTCGACTCTACAGATGGCTTACTCACAAGGTTATCTGGAAAAAGACTCTGAAGTGCGGATGCTGGCGCAAATGTATGCGAATAATAATGTTCCATACAAAGCCGCCACGGTGATGGAAAAGCACATGAAGGAAGGCCTGGTTAAGAAAGATAAAAACAACGTTACTTTTATCGCTTCTAACTACCAGTCTGCCCGTGAGTTTGCCCGTGCTGCAGAATACTATGGCGAGCTGGCTAAAATGACTAACGATGCAGATGCATATCGTCGTCAGGGCTCTGCTTATGTGTCTGTGCAAAAGTACAATGAAGCTATTGCGGCTTTTGATAAGGCGCTATCGCTGAATGTTGAGAAACCTTCAACGGTGTATATGAGCCTGGTAGATGCTTACTTTAATCAGAAGAAGTATAAAGAAGCTTATGCTGCTTTGATGAATGCGAAGAAAGATCCTGCTATGTCACGTCAGGTGCGTAGTTGGGAGTCGTACATTAAAGATAAAGCCAAGCAAAAAGGCATTACGCTGTAATAAAAAACCCCACCTGAAAGTGGGGTTTTTTTATCTGTATTGCTATTCCCGTAACGACATATTGCCGTTACGGGTTTTCAGTTTCAACATTACGTAGGTCGTGCAGGCGGTACTTATCTATTAGTGCATAAAGTGTTGGCCGGGTAATACCCAGGCTGTCTGCAGTTTTAGATAAATTGCCATTTGCCAGAGTATAGGCATGGCGGATAGCATGAGTTTCGGCTTGCTCACGTACTTTACGTAAGGTTTCTGTTTTACTACTCTGGTTGCTTAGGCCTAAATCATCTTCCGATATATATTTGCTGTCTGCCAGTATTACCGCTGACTTAAGTTTGTTTTGCAATTCGCGAATATTACCCGGCCACTGGTAGTGCAGCATTGCCTGCATGGCGGATTCGCTGAAGCCCTGTACGCGGCTGTTAAATTCGTCATTAAAGCGGTGGAGCAGGGCTTTGGCAATGACAATGATGTCGTGGCCACGTTGGCGCAGTGGTGGTATTGTCAGGCTGATCTCGCTGATACGGTAATACAAGTCTTCGCGAAAGCTCTGCTCTGCAACCATTTCCGCCAGATTACGATGAGTGGCGCAGATAACCCGGACATTCACTTCAATTTCCTGTCGGCCACCAACCCGTTCTATGACCCGCTCTTGTAAAAAACGCAACATTTTTGCCTGCAGACTAAGCGGCATGTCGCCTATTTCGTCTAACAGTAAAGTGCCACCATTGGCACATTCAATTTTTCCCAGTGTCGTTTTATTGGCTCCGGTAAAAGCGCCTTTTTCATAGCCGAACAGTTCGCTTTCCAGTAAGTTTTCCGGAATGGAGGCACAGTTTATCGCGACAAAGGGTTTATTAATTCTTGGACTTTGGCGGTGAATAGCCCGGGCAAACACTTCTTTGCCGGTACCACTTTCGCCGAGTAATAGGGTGGTTATTTCAGTCGGCGCAATTTTTTCTACCGTCCGGCATGCCTTTAAAATGGCTTCGCTGTTACCAATAATGTCACTGTTATTTATATTTGCTGATCTGAGCGCGCGATTTTCAGTTTCAAGCTCACTGATTTTAAATGCTCTGGCTAATATTATATTTAGCACGTCAGTGTTAATTGGCTTTTGATAATAGTCATAGGCGCCCAGCGCAACGGCTTTAAGCGCATGTTCGTTGTCGGTGTTTCCGGTGATAACTATTACCTTACAATCGGGCTGTGCGGCTAGTATGTCGGCCAGACAGGCAAGTCCCTCTGATGCATTGGCGGCATCGGGAGGTAAGCCTAAATCCAGTGTAACAACGGCAGGTTCGTAGCGGCGTAACTGTGTCAGAGCGCTGGTTCTGTCGGCGGCAAAAACCAATTCATAGTCACTTAAACTCCATTTAAGTTGCTTTTGAATACCAATATCATCTTCAATAACTAAAACTGTTTTCATGCCACGATCCTTGTAGTTACAACTCAATACGTTTTTATTGTAACGGAAGCGTTAGGGTAAAGGTAGTTCCGCTACCTTCAGTACTTTTAACCAAAAGTTGCCCGTTGTGTTGTTGGGCAAAGTGTAGCGCATCATAGGCGCCGACGCCCATACCTGAATTGCCTTTTGTTGAGTCGAAAGGCTTAAATAATCTGTTGCTGATAAAATCTGCTGACATACCGCAACCATTGTCGCTGATTTGTAATACCAGCTGCTTTTGCTGTACATCCAGGCTGACGTCGATACGGCCATGCTCGGCCGTGGCGTGTTGCGCATTGTCTAATAGATGGTATATCACGCTGCTAAAGCGTTCTTTATTCAGCTGTAACTGGCACTGTTGCAAAGCGGTAAATTGGGGCACTGGCTTTTTGCCGGCGCAGCGCAATGTTATCACTTGCCGGATCACCTCTGCGGCATCAAAGGCGCTGACGGTTTCATTTTGATGTCGTTTATTGTTCAGTTGGGCTAACATGTTTTCCAGCCGTTGCTGCATGGCAGACAAGGTATCGAAGGTATCTTCAATAAACTCGGGATTGTGGCGGTGTTTTTTAGCGTTCTGTAGGGTGAGGTCAATTTGGGCTTTTACATTTTTTAAATCATGCACTACAAAGGCCGACATCCGGCTGAACGCGGCAAACTGGGCATTTTCACTGAATATTTTACTGGCTTCCATAAGCAGTAAATAGCTGGCAGTTTGTTCGGTAACCAGCATTAAATAGTCACGTAACTCCCAGTTCAGTTGTTGTTTATCCACGTCTGGGGTATTGATCATGCAAAGCCCCCAAAGCTCGCCATCAGCATGGATGGGTAATATTAACTGCACATCCAGCTGTGTCAGATCCTGTTGTTGTCGGACAAAACTGCTTTCTTTGTCAGACAAATCGACAATCCAGTGCTGCTTAGCAAAACTGGTCTGATAGCGGGAAATCAGTGTTAACTCGTCTGCTGTTAATGGGGCGCGGTTAGCTACAGCCAAACAGTGAGGACTTGTTGATTTAGGTAGCCGTACCAGGCAACCGCGGCTATAACCGACAGCGCTAAGCCAGGCTTGCAAAATGGCGTCGTATTGCCGGGCTTTGCTAAGGTCAATTTGCCGCAGCATACGTGTTAGTTCTAACCATTTTTGCCGGTAATCGAATTTATTAGCAAAAAAATGCTTCTCGATAAACACTTTTAGCTTTCTGCGCAGCGCGCCGGAAAACAGCAGAAAAGCCAGCATAGCAAAGCCGAGCGCAAAAAAGGTGGCTTGCAATAGGTTTGACCAATTGCCGCCGACATAGCGGATATAAAACCCTGCGATAGCAATCAGGCACAAATAACCACCAGATGCCAACACCAGCGAACTTTGCAGCACGATATCCCGTGACACATAGACGCTGATACCCCAGGCACTGATCCGTCTTACTGACACTATTATCAGTGGCAGCAAAGCGGCGCATACGTAACCTCTTGCAGCCCAGAGTTGGTTGTCGACCTGAGCGAATAACGCTGATTCAGCCAGCAAGACAAAATCAAATAGCAAACAAAGCCCGAGACTTATCACCATAGGTTTATATTGCCATCTGTCGTTACCGGAGCGACGATACAAGGCTTCGAGAAATGCCAGCTGTAAAATGCACAGCGCCAAACTGCCGGTGAATATCAGGTTATCGGAAATAAGCTGCCAGTAGCACAGCGGGTACCACACTAATACCGTGGCGGTAATCAGTAACATGGCTTTATTCTGCAGTAACAGGCGGAAACTGTTGGTTGCAGAGTTAAGTGCGGTAATTAAAAACAGCAACAATACATAGTATCTAAGCAGTTCAAACAGCAGTGATGCTTTTGTGCTATAGGGGGTGACTGCGTATAACAGGTAATAGCTTGCCCAAACACAACACACTAAGGTCCAGCATAGCAGCAGCAAGCGTTGCAGGTTTTTAACCCGGGTAACCAATAGTAATAAGAAAAAGACAAAGCTTGCTGTAGCAGCAAGCGCGTAGCCTACTTTATCCAGTGCAAGATGTGGTAGAAAATCCATTTAGTTCAGTCCGGTAAATTAAGCTGCGGTAATGCTGTTAGTCAGCTAATAATGGCAGTAAAAACTGCACCGGAATAGCATAACTGATGGCGCTCGGATCACTGAGTACAGCTTCCCTGGTGGATTTTACAAAAACTTTATTGATGATGCCGATTACCTGCGCAGTGCCGGCGTCATACAACGGGCTGCCGCTGTTGCCAGGATAGGCCGTCGCGTCCAGTTGATACACCATATAGGGTTGTTTTAACCGCTTTAATGCCGCTGCCTGTAGTTGGCTGGAGTTATCAGCAGGAGCCGCAATGGGAGTGATGGCGGAAATAATGCCTCTGTGCGTAGCCGGATATAACCCCAGCACATTGGTGATAGGAAAACCGGTGAAGGCTATTTCAGTCCCTTCGGCTGCTAGTTTTTCATTTGCGAGTGTCACAGCGGGTAGGGCAGTGGCAATGGAAAGTACGGCTAAATCATGCGCTGGGGCAGTTTTAGTTTGTTGTATGCTGTGCATTTGTACATCGCTGCCGGTGCCGGACAACACAACATAACGCTCGTTTCTGGCTTCGCTCAGTGTTCGTGCTATGACATGATAGTTAGTGACGATTTTTGTCCCATCGCCGACAACAAAACCGGTACCGGTTAAACGTACTCTGGGGGAACCTAGCGGATCATGAACGCCGATAGCGACAACCGACGGCTTAATTTTACTGATACTGCTGCTAAGTGTCGTTTTCGCCTGAATTGTGCAGGTATAACAAAGCAGCAGAATGGGTAAAACTTTTTGCAACATTCCGACATTCCATATCTAAGTAATTGTGCTATTGAGCAATATTAGCGCAATTTGTGCTAAATAGCTGCGCTATTCTGTGGCACTAACCAGATTATGTCCCATACTAAAACAGTTGTTATCAGGCTAAGGACAGTGCTGAGATGCCAAATCTGACCAATACCGAAATAGTACCCATTTTTTCTGGCGGGGGCACCCGGCTCAGTTGTTATATCGGTATTTTGCAGGCGTTACTGGATATGGGCTTTATGTTCCGGCATTTGGTAGGTGTTTCCGGCGGCAGTATAGTTGCGGCGCTGTATGCTGCTGGCTGGAGTTTGCCGGATATTAAAGCATTGGCATTGCAAACTGACTTTAAACAGTTCTGGAGCTTTTCGTTTTCGTCATTGATCCGCACCGGTGGTTTATGTAACGGCAACAAACTCGAAGCCTGGCTGGACAAGCAATTGCAGGGTAAAACCTTTGCTGACTTGCCGTATGATTTACATATTTTGGCCACTGATATTAACGGTGGCGGGCCTGTGGTATTTAACCGCATCAAAACACCAAATCTTAAAGTATCCAAAGCCGTGCGGTTTTCTATGTCTATCCCGCTGTTTTTTTCGTTTCAGCAATTTGAAAACCATATCATGACCGATGGCGTAATTTTGTCTGAAGACGCATTACACCATGATTGGTCCGGCGCGGGCTTACCGCTGATGTGCTTTCGCTTAAAAAGTGATGCCGAGGCTAAGCCTTTGCTACCTGGCCGCTATTTCCCGTTGGTGTCTTATATCATGATGCTGATAAGAACTTTTATGAGTGCGGTATCGCGCGAATATGTGCACGCAGAGTATTGGCACAATACCATAGTGGTGAATACCGGCGCGGTATCGTCAGTAGACTTTACTATGACAACTGAACAAAAACAGCAATTGTTTGATATTGGCTATAACACGGTGAGCAATATAGTGCCGCGTAAGCTGGCTGGGTTGTTTCAACATGACTGCGCCAATGCAGCCAACACCCAGCCAGTTAATGTAAAAGACTAAGCCACTGTTAGCGTGGCTTATCGTGCTTTCGCTTAACACTTGCCCCGGCGAATGATTTCCTGTGCCATTAAATCAGCGACAACACTGGTAGATTGTTGCTCGGCATCGGCCCGGCGGAATACCGTTAACAGGGTGTCATAAATGGCCATTACCTTTGCCGTAGATTCAGCTTCGGAATAGCCTTGCGGCCGCATTTCAAAGGCGACATTAATAATGCCACCGGCGTTAATAACGTAGTCCGGTGCATACAAAATACCTTTTTGCCGCAGTACTTCACCATGGCGTGCTTCTTTTAACTGATTATTGGCACAGCCAGCTACCACGCGGGCTTTTAACTGCAAAATAGTGTCATCATTGATGGTGGCACCTAACGCACAGGGGGCATAAATATCGGCATCTACGCCATAGATGTCAGATAAACCTACGGCAGTTGCGCCAAATTGTTCAACCGCGCGCTGCACTGCAGTTGGGTTAATGTCGGTAACAATAAGCTGAGCGCCTTCTTTGTGCAAATACTCGCACAGATAATAGCCGACGCTGCCCAGCCCCTGTACTGCTACGGTTTTACCCGCCAGATTATCAGAGCCAAACTGATGTAAAGCGGCTGCTTTAATACCGCGGTAAGTACCCAGTGCAGTAAACGGTGCCGGGTTTCCACTTTTGCCTTCTAAACCGGCAACATAAGGCGTTTCTTTGTTCACCATCATGATGTCGCCGGTGGTGATATTCACGTCTTCAGCGCTGTAGTAACTACCAGACAGCCTATGCACCATGCGGCCAAAAGCACGGAATAACGCTTCTGATTTAATGCTTTTAGCATCACCAATAATCACTGACTTACCGCCACCTAATGGCAAACCTGCCATTGCATTTTTATATGTCATGCCGCGTGATAAGCGCAGTACGTCATTAATAGCGGCTTCATCTGATTCGTAGTTCCATAAACGGCAACCACCAACGGCAGGGCCCAATGCAGTGCTATGCACCGCGATAATAGCTCTTAAACCGGTTTCTGCGTCGGCGCAGAATACCACTTGCTCATGATTCTCGAATTCAGGATGATTAAAAACTGCCACGACTGATTCTCCGTTATGCACTGTAGTAAGTGACAGTGCTTGCATTGTTGTTTAGGTTGGTGCTGCACCAACTTTTGCGCCGCGCAATGTAACATTTCACCCGGGGTTTCACCACAGTAGCACTGAAAAATGCTCTGGTCTGTCCAGCGCATTGTCGACAATCTTTCGTAACACTTGATTGTTGAAACTCACTCCCCTAAAGTAATGCCACTTACACTGAGGAATAAAAGTTATGAGTGAGCAGTTAACTCAACAACAAATTGAACAGGCTGAGCAAGCCAGACAGGAATGGGTAAGAAGCCAGTATCAGAAAGCTAATGAGTATTTAGCCAGTAAAGGTATTTTGCCTGATAATGTCGCCGTAACAGAGAGCCGCTATCTACCGCCTTACTTTGCAGTATGGAAGCTCAATACTAAAGACAAACAGTCGTTTTGGGTGATCAGCGGTGACTTACCCACCGATCATATGGCCTTTTCTGCCGCAGCCAATGCACGCGAGGCGGTACGGGCATTTTCGTTACATTGGCAATTAAAAGCCCAGCAAATTGTCGATGCCGGTGTGACAGATCAAACGCAAAAAGATTTTGTAAATCTGCTGATTAACCGAGCGCACAGTTTGTACGATATGTTTAATGCTGACGAATTATGGCAACAAGAAGCGCTAAGCTAATTGCTATATTAGTAGCCGAAAAAAAACCGCACTAAGTGTAATGCCGGTCAGTTAAGCTGACCGGCATTTTTCTTTTTAACGGGATACTTAAGTTTGCTCGATTTAACACTTCTTG